>JAPLCU010000041.1 GCA_026392045.1 Armatimonadota bacterium | reverse complement strand
GTGTCTGAGCCAAGCGAGAACGCGCATTCATCGGCAGCAACAGCCGCAGCCGAACCTCCGCTTGATCCGCCCGGGACTTTATCAAGATTCCAGGGGTTGTGTGTAGGGAAAAAGCCGGAATTCTCACAAGACGAGCCCATCGCGAACTCGTCCAAGTTGGTCTTGCCAACAGTCACCACGCCCGCACCAGCAAGTTTCTTAACAACCGTTGCATCATAGACCGGCTTGTAGTTATATAGTATCTTAGACGAACACGTGGTCAAAATGCCGCGCGTGTTCATATTGTCTTTAATTGCGCCGGGAATTCCGGCGAGCGGACCAAGTTTCTCGCCTTTTGCGATAGCCTCGTCAACCATCTTCGCCTGCTCAAGCGCAAGCTCGGGGGTTGTGGTCACGAAAGAACGCACCTTGCCATCGACGGCGTCTATACGTTCGTTGAAGCTCTGGGCGACCTCCACAGCGCTGACCTGCCTGGTCTTGAGTAGGTCATGAAGCTCGTGTGTGGTTAGTTCAAAAAGTCTATCGGCCATTATTACGTCTCCACCACCCTCGGCACCACGAAGCACGCGCCGTCCACCTGCGGGCCATTAGCGACCACTTCCTCCGGCGGCAGCGATGGCCTGGATTTATCTTCGCGGAATACATTGTAAACGGGGATCACATGCGAGGTGGGCTCGATATCATCCGTATCGAGTTCCTGCAGCTCCTCAAAATTCTCCAGAAGCCGATTTATATGTCCGGTGAGCTTTTCCATTTCTTCTTCAGACAGCTCCAGCCGGGAGAGATGAGCAACGCCTTCTATGTCTTGCCTGGTCAGCCTCACGCCGATTATCTCCTTTATGCTTGCTTAACCGCACAATTATAGCATAGTTGACGGTTGTTGGTTGTTCTACCTTAGATAGAAGTTAAACTCACGCTCTTCGCCAACGGTAGTGTAGGGGCCGTGCCCAGGGTATAGAGGGGTCGAGTCATCCATAGTCAGTATCTTCGCTCTGATCGACTCGATCAACTGTTCATGGGAACCGCCGAGTAAATCAGTGCGGCCAACCGAACCCGCAAATATGGTATCCCCACAGAAGACGCCCGCATCAGTTGCAAAACACAAACCGCCCTGGGAATGTCCCGGAGTATGGAGCGCTTTGACCTTTGAGGAACCAAGAGTTATGATATCGCCATCGTTCAATAGTTGCGAGGGAATAAACGATTTGAATGAGGCAACATCATAGAACGGGTCTGCTAAGACCAGGCTCTGATTTACAATAGATAAGTCTTGAGCATTCATGCATATCGGAGCTCCATAACGCTCCGCGATATCACCTGCAACGAATATGTGATCGAAGTGGCCATGTGTAAGTAACACGTATTCGACTTCCAGGTTCAGTGTGTCTACAGACGCTATAATATTCTCTTTTTCGTCACCAGGATCGATTATCGCAGCTTTTCGCGTGTCATCATCCCAAATAATATAACAATTCGATTGTAGCTCACCCACTGCAATATTTCTAAACTCTAAGCTCAATTGCTTCTCTCTTCATTTCTAACGATAGCCAGGCACACAACATCGTAGTAATCCATCTCCTTCGCGTATCTTTGGTGAATCTCAGCACGTTCCACGTCACCGCTGGCTTTGTATGCCTCCGCTAATACCGCATGGTAAGCTGGTTCATCTTTCTTGAGTTTGATCGCGCGCCTGAGCGCCTGAACGGCATCTTCCGGGAACCCGCCGCGTAAATAGGAGAGCGCCAAACGAAAGCTGTAATATGAATCTAATGGGCTGAATATGGTCGCCTGCTGCATCTCGATAATGGTATTGCCCAATCGCCCGACACGGCCATACATGTCGCCCAAGCGAAAATGATAAAAACCATCAATCGGCGCTATCTGCACAGATATCTCAAGCTGGCATATCGCTTCGTCATGAAGACCGACGTGCCAGAGTGCATCACCAAGCTTGTAGTGATAAAAAGGGTTCATCGCGTTAAACGCAGTGGCCCTGCGGTATTCGACGACTGCGGCCGTCCATTTACCGTAATGTCTGTATATCTCAGCGAGGCAAAAGTGAGGTTCGGCTCGCCGTGGGCTGATCTTTATGGCTTTGCGGTATTGAGCTACCGCCTGCACCGACATTTCTGAATACGCATAAGCATCCCCAAGGCGAGTATGGTAGCTGGGGTTGTTTTTCTCAAGCTCAACAGCCTTGCGATAATGCACGATAGCATCGCGCACTCGGCCCTCATTGCAGAGAGTATCGCCGATTTCCTGGCACTCATACGCAGACTCGGAAACCGGTGCAGTCACAGGAGCGCCATGACGCATCCGATCTTCAAATGTATCTAACTGAACCTCTAACGGCCCGTCTTCCCAAGGCATAGTCATTACGCTGTATCCAAAAGTATTGTTACCGGTCCATCGTTCTCTATTGCAAAGAGCATGTGCGCTTGAAACTGACCGGTTTGCACCGCAACGCCGCAAGCGCTTAACGCTGGAGAGGTTCATCTTGCCAGCTTCATCTTCGAAGATTCTGAGGTTGGCAATTTTCTCCGCGAGATAATTTACATCTTTGCTGGCGTCATCTTTCGCAACACCCAGAAGAATGGCGAGTCCCTTTCCAATGCGGGATATTTCCACCCCATCAAGCGCCACGCTTGCCGACCGGACTCTTTGCGCCACAGCTTTCATGGTTACCTGACCTTTGATGACATGTGCCCGGAGACACGGTCTATGACCAGCACATCTGAAATGCTGTTTAGTTTAGTAATTACATCATTAAGAGCTCGGATATCAGTCACATCGACCGTCAGATCAATGTTTGCAGTTTTATCAGTTAATGACTTTATTTTCGCGCCGGTTATGTTGATTTTCGACTCAGAAAAAACCGCCGTAATATCGTTAAGAAGCCCGAGACGGTCCATAGCTTTGATCTTGATATCCGTCGAGTAGCTATCACCAGCGGCTTCGACCCAGTTGATCTCGATCAATCGCTCAGGCTCATGCAGTTTGAATACAGCCGCGTTCGGACAAGCAGCCGAATGCAGAACAACACCTTTTCCGCGGGAGATATAGCCGACCACATCTTCACCAGGCAGAGGCGCGCAGCATTTTGCTCGAGAAATCATTAAGTTCTTGACGCCGTCCAGAGTGACCGCCAGGCCCTTTTTACCCGTAGTGGACTTAGGGGCTTCTATAACAATCGCCTCGGCCTTAGGGAACGTAGGGAGCTTTAGCTTATTGATGACGGTAAGCGGCGTGACATGGCCGTAGCCCACTGCGGCAAGCAGGTCTTCTTCATTGTGAAGATTCAATTGCTTTGCGACGG
Source organism: Armatimonadota bacterium (assembly GCA_026392045.1). Taxonomy (GTDB): domain Bacteria; phylum Armatimonadota; class UBA5829; order UBA5829; family UBA5829; genus JAMCYN01. Next base: position 60,905 of record JAPLCU010000041.1, on the reverse strand, counting down.
AGTTCAAATCAGCGGTTTTAAGGTGGTGAGCATCCTGACCGATCCGTTCGAGTTCGCGTTCCAGCATATCTCGGCCTTTGATCACGCTGTCGCCAAAATACAACTTTCGATAATAGCTCTTAATGCGATTTTTGGCGTGAGAAGTTTTTACGAAGCTTAGCCAGTCTCTGCTCGGTTGGCTGTTCGACCGTGAGATGATTTCCACAATATCGCCGTTGTTAAACTTATATGTAAGTTGAACAATACGGCCATTTACTTTCGCGCCAACGCATTTGTTGCCAACATCGCTGTGAATCCTATAGGCGAAATCTACGGGAGTTGAACCGGCCGGCAGGTCAATAACGTCGCCCCTGGGTGTAAAAACAAAGACCTGATCGGTAAACAAATCGTTTATGACGCTGTGCAGAAACTCACCGGCGTCAATGCTGTCTGATTGCCAGTCAAAAAGCTGCTGCCGAAGCCATGATAGCTTACGCTCAAACTCATCACCACCGTGTACACGCTCCTTGTATTGCCAATGCGCGGCCACACCGAAATCCGCAACTCGGTGCATATCCCAAGTGCGTATTTGCACTTCCAGCGGCTCTCCGCGCGGTCCAATCACTTTGGTGTGCAGCGATTGGTACATATTAGACTTGGGCTTCGCAATGTAGTCTGAAAATCGCTCAGGAATAGGCATCCAGAGGTCATGCACCAACCCGAGTGCGTGGTAACAGTCACCTACACGGTTGACAATCACGCGGATCGCTGAAAGATCGTATATTTCAGAAAACTCGACCTCTTCACGCTTAATTTTCTGATAAATGCTCCACAGGTGCTTCTGTCTCGCCTGAATATGAGCTTCGATACCGTCTTTGGCGAGGTGGCGCTGCATCATATCAACAGCTTCGGCGAGTTCTTCTTCGCGGTCATTGCGGTGACGGTTGACCTTATCACTGATGTCCGCGTAGGCTTCGGGTTCGAGATATTTGAATGCATAGTCTTCGAGTTCCCATTTGATCTTCCAAATACCCAACCGGTGCGCAAGCGGGCAGTATATCTGCTTGGTCTCTCGCGAAACCTTGATCTGCTGCTCGCGCGAGACATTATCCAGCGTGGACATGTTATGAAGTCTGTCGGCAAGCTTAATTACCATAACCCGCAGGTCTCGCGCCATCGCCAGGAATATCTTTCGCAGATTTTCCGCGCTGCGCCTGAACTCTGCCGTCTTCTTCTTTTTCGGAGCATCCTCAGGCTCTTCCAGGTTTTCCTCGCCAACATCAAAGTCAGCAAGCGCGAGTTTTGTAACGCCATCCACCAACCCGGCAATCTCATCACCAAAATTCTTACGGATATCATCTATTGAGAAATCCTGATCTTCGACCACATCATGCAGCAATGCCGCAGCAATGCTTACATTGTCCATTTCGAGGTCGGCTAAAATCTCAGCAGTGGCAAGCGGATGAGTTATGTATGGTTCACCGGAAATGCGTATTTGATCTTTATGAGCCTCATAGGCGTAGTCAAAGGCACGGCGAATGAGATCAACATCAGCCTCCGGATTATATGACTGGACTTTTTGAATCAAACTTTCAATATCGGCCATAATTCCAGTTCACGCACCAAATAGATCAACGGCACGCTCATCTAGCAGCCTCCGGATAAAGTCTGCTAATCAGGCGAACTATGCTTCGCGGGCTCCCTTCGCCCCGAAGCACGCTTGAGAACCTCACCCTTCGGGACGAAAAACAGTCCCGAAGTATATCATTCTCACTTTATCCGTGCCCTGCTAGCAGCTAATTGCGTTTACCGTAAGCTGCACAGATTCAGTTCCATTGAATGAGTTGAGTCTAATATTGTAACACATATCCACAGTATCGCCAAGCTCAAGGCGGTCTACATATTCGCCCATACGGAACGCTATGCAATTGATTGGCGCGCAGTTTTCGCCCTGGACAGTCAGCTTCATGTGCGAACCATCTCCCACGCGCTGCCGCTGCTTTACAATAAACCCACGCGTCATAAACACAGGCTCAGGATTACCCGCGCCAAACGGCTCAAGATTGGCGATGCTATCTGCAAGTTGGCGTGTTATCTTACCAGGCTCCAGTTCGACTTCAGCCTCAATTTTCGGAAGCAAATCTTCATCTTTAATAATATCAGCCGCAATCGTGTTAATGCGTTCTTCAAATGCTTCTATGTTCTCGAATATTACACTCAAGCCCGCAGCCAGCGCATGCCCGCCATAACCGCAAAGAATATCAGCGCACTCGCTCAGTCCCTCTATGAGGTTAAATGGGAAGCGACTGCGCGCCGATCCGCTGGCTATGCCGGTTTCGGGATTGCGTCGAAGCATAATCACAGGTCTATTGAACGTCTCGCACAGCCTTCCAGCGACTATGCCGACAACGCCGCCGTTCCAGCCTTCACCGGATAGCACAAGCACGCGTGTTGTAGATAAATCCTTTAGCTTAACCTGCGCAAGAGCCTCTTCCAATATTCTTTTCTGCTCGATTTTTCTATTGGAATTATGCCGCTCCATCTCCAAAGCCAGCCTGCGGGCCTCGTCATGGTCTTTGGTAAGAAATAGCTTGAGGGCGCTGTGAGCATCGTCCATTCTGCCAACCGCGTTTATCCGAGGCGCCAATATGAACGCAAGGTGGTAAGCGGTCAACACGCTCCCCGTGAAATTCGCAGACCGTAATACAGCGCCAAAACCAATCTTTTTGCTGTTCAGGATAGCATCCAAACCAAACTTTACTATGGCGCGATTCTCACCAATCAACGGAACCACATCCGCAACAGTCCCGAGTGCGGCCAAATCGACAAACCTCTGAGCGAAAGCATCCGTATCGTGACCAAGATGGCGCACAATACCCTGGGCAAACTTAAATGCAACCCCTACCCCAGCAAGCTCAGGAAATGGATAAGTCGAATCACAACGCTTTGGGTTAATCACGGCAATGGCCTCAGGCAGTTGGGCGCCAGGCTCGTGATGGTCCGTCACGATCATGTCCATACCAAGCTCATTAGCTCGAAGCGCCGTATTGCAAGCAGTGATGCCGCAATCGCAGGTGACTATCAAATCGCACCCTCTGGCCTTTATTGCGTCCACAGCGGCAGGTTTTATGCCATACCCATCTCTCTGGCGATGCGGAAGGAGATAATCGACGCTGCCGCCAAGAGCGGTGAGTGTGCGCACCAGGAGAGCAGCGCTTGTGACTCCATCAACATCGTAATCACCATGCACACAGATCTTCTCGCCGAGCTTAAGCGCCAAGGCGATTCGTTCTACACCAACGTCCATATCCGGCAGCAATGATGGGTCATGAAGCTGAGAAAGGGAGGGCTTCAAAAAAGCGTCCACTTCTTGCGAAGTCTTAACTCCTCTATTAGCAAGCAGGCGAGCAATGACAACATCAATCACTGCCTCGCTTGCAAGGCGATGGACTAAGGCCTCATCACAAGAAATAACTTCCCAGCGTATCTCGTTGTATCCATCATTGCTCATGCTAAATTGCTCTTCATTTACTTGTTAAAAAAGCCCGCGTCATCGCTTGGATAACGCGGGCTCCGTATAGCGGATCACCTGGAACCCCGCAAGAGCGGGGTCTCAGAATCTGCGTTTCTTGGTTGTCTTGCGCTTGATGCGATCGCTCTTGGCAGCGGTGGATTCATCGGTTTCGATAGAGTCCACAGCAGCCTTTGAGGCAGCCTTCGGCTTCTCAACAAGCGCCTTATCCTCGAACACCTTCTTCTTAGGTTCGGCAACAGTCTTGCTTGCAAGCTTATCCCAAACGATAACCAACGGCGTCGCGTTGAAGATCGACGAGTAAGTTCCGATGATGATACCAACAAGCATAGTTATATAAAAGTGCCTCAGCAGCGGGCCGCCGAATGCGATCAACATAGACAATGTCAATACAACCGTCAGCGTTGTGTTGATAGATCTTGTCAATGTCTGCATGATGCTCTTGTTTGCAAGCGCCTCAAAACTCTCGCCGCGCTCTCTATGCCTTAGATTTTCACGAATCCTGTCGAATACAACGATGGTGTCGTGAACGCTGAAACCGATAATGGTCAGAACAGCGGTCACAAACAAACTGTCAATTTCCCAGTTTAAGAAGTATCCAAGGATTGCAAACAGACCAAGGATAAACAGAGCATCATGAATCAGCGCAATAACAGCGCATACTCCATACTTGAAGCCTTCAGCAAGACCACCGATAGCGAAGCGCCCGGTGAGATATAGAATAATCAACAAAGAAGCAATCAATACCGACAAGAAAGCTTTGCTAGTCAACTCCCTACTAACAGTAGGGTCAACGCTGCTCACAGAATCGAATACCGGATGTCCGGCACTCTTTAGAAGACCAAATTGATCATTAAGAAGTGTGCGTAGTTGAATTTCTTTGCCCTGGCCCAAAGGCAATGTCTTGATGAATGCGCGTTTTTCCATACCATCAACTTTGCTCAGCTGGACTTCGGCAGGCTTAGAAATCGATTCCACAGCAGCCTTTAATGCAGCATGCACAACAGGCTTCTCAAATGTAGCCTGAATCGAAGTTCCCGACTGGAACTCAATGCCTCTCTTGAGGTATTCATCGTATTTCGCATGGTTAACAAACAGGAATATCACACCCGGAACGATAAGCAAAGCACTAAATGCAAAGAACCAGTTGCGCTTGCCAACAACATTCCAGCTCATATTGTGCAGCCAGCCAGTGTTAAGACCGTAAAGCGACGGCTTTTGAGCCCATTCCCAGGTCACAAGCAAGTGAAGAATTGTTCTGGTCACCGTGATTGCCGTGAACATACTGATCGCAACACCAATGATCAGAGTCATAGCAAAACTCTTTACCGATGGACTACCAAATGACATCAAAATGGCGCAGGTGATGGCAGTACACATATTGGAGTCAAAGATCGCCGTGAACGCACGGCCAAAACCGGCATCAATTGCAGCGCGCAGAGTCTTACCCGAGCGCAGTTCTTCTTTTAGCCGCTCAAAGATTAGAATGTTGGCGTCTACAGCCATACCAATGGATATGATCAAAGCCGAAACGCCAGCCAGCGACATGGTAACCTTAAACAGCTTAAATACAGCACAAGTGAACAGTGTATACAGAATCAGCGCAACAACCGAAATGGCGCCCGGAAGTTTGTAATAAGCAAACATAAACGCAATAACCAGCGCGAGGCCCATTATACCAGCCACAACAACCTTGCTGATTGTCTCTTTTCCGAGTGTCGGCTCAACGACATCCTTTGCCAGAATCTTAAGAGGAATAGGCAAAGCGCCAGCATTAAGCAATCCGGCGATCTGTCTTGCCTCAGGCAGGCTTCTGAAGCCGGTGATTTCGGCATTGCCGTCCATAATCGGTTCATTAATGTTCGGAGCAGTCAGCAATTCGCCGTTAAAGAAAATAGCGAGAGCATCATTAACGTGTTTGCGAGTAAAGTCACCGAATGTTATGGCTCCTTCTCTGTTGAACTCGATGCTGATGTTGATCTGCTGCCTGCCATTGATACCTGCTTTTGCATTAGGCAGAATATCCTTACCGGTAAGCTCCGGTTTGTTTGCTTTTGTGTCAACAACCTTCGAGAGCACTTCAGGAGCATTCTTTATGCTGTCTATTCTCTCGTTGTTCGGACCAATAAACATGTAACTTCTGTTTTCGCCGCCCTCAGAGGACATTTGCCACTGCCCCATAGGGTTATTGGCATTGCGAATATTTCTTAGATAATAAAATTCAAGCGCTGCTGTGGACGAGATTTCTTTTAGAGCTTTTTCAGGATCCTTTACACCAGGCATCTCAACTACAAGCCTGTCGAAATTCTGAATATAAACTATTGGTTCAGAAACGCCAGAGAATCCACCCACCCTCTTTTCGATGATGTTGCGGACTGACTCCATCTTTTTCTTCTTCTCGTCAGAGGTAAATTTACCCCATGCAGCGCGGTCCGTCGGGTCAGCCTGGAAAACAACCCGCATGCCGCCGTCAATGTCCAGTCCCTTGCGGAATGGCAAATCCTTAGAAAAAAATATTGCCACTGCAGCAATGACCAGAGCGATCGTAATTAGAAAGTGCTTTTGATAATTGGACACTAATGAATCCTCCCAAGATACTTTTAAGCCAGCACATGCGAATTGCGCACGCCCAGCCCGAAGCCGAAACAATTACTTAACAGATTATATTATATCTACAACCAACTTGCGGTGTCAACAAAAGCGTCGTAAAAGCTCACTCTTGATGAGTACAATGTGAGCATGCTGAGCAATCCTGAGCAGCGTCGAAGGACGAAGCACGCGGCAGGGAAATTACATTTGATTAGACTTATCCGCACCCTTCGACGGAGCTCAGGATGCTAGTTTGTACGTGTATTCTCACAAAGAGTGAGCTGTTACAAAGCGTCAGCTTACAGGATGCGATTGAATACCACAATAGTTCATACGCCGCGAGGACTACAATTAGTTTCAGGAAATCACATCGGGATATTTACCCATGACCATGAGCTTTTTGCAGACCGGCAGTATATATCTATTATAACAGATTACCTCACACTTATGGAGAGTTTAATAGGCAGAACAATAGATTATGGTAATATTGCAGGGTCTAGCCTGGAGATCTCAACATTTCGGCAGCAACCGCGCCTGCAGCAGCCGCGCTTAAGAAATATTCTTGATCTTCTTCGAAACCTCTGCCCATGCTATACATTTTTATGCCTTTTTCCTGCAACTCAATTATGCCCGGCAATCCATCCATAATTCTCAATCTATGCTTATAGGCGATAGCTGAGTGGTTTATTTGCTCTTCAACCGCAAGGAGCCGCATCTGATCCATCATAGGAAGCGCGAGAGTGCATTTTGTGAGCGCCACGTTGCCTAAAGAGGTCAGAGTATGATGACTAAGACCCTGGTGGCGCGGGCGCGGGTCGGCAAAGCTGATTCTTGCGATTGCGATAGCCGAACCTCCAAGAATATTTACTGCGTTAACTATGTCTCCCTGCTCAATGGAAGAAAAACCGTAAGTAGTGCCGGTGCCGACATTTCCAGGCCCCGGGCAGACTATGGCAACATCACCTTTCACTATTTCCTTTGCCGCAATTAGCCCCGTGAAAATGTTTACAGCCTCGTATTCACCCCCAAAAGCCTGTCCGACCGTAATTGTCGCATCGATCAGGTCTTTTGAGCGCAACTCGTGCGCGAGCCGACTGAACGAAAGCGGCAGCGCAGCAGAATCCGTCATGATATAGGCAACCTTTGCGCGGCCATGTGACAAGCGTTTGATAGCGCCTGCAGCGGGAGCAAGCTGACTGTGAAGCTGGCCGATTACTATGGGCATGGCGTTGAGCGTCTCGAACTTTTCGAAAGCCTTGCGGAACGGTGAATCATTCTCTTCAACTGAGAGCACGGTATGCTGGACGGGCGTATAACGCGCTTTCACGACGTGCCCCAAGTCTGTTTCGTTTGTGCTCTCGGGCGTTGTGAGATTGGCCATTACAAAGTGATATCCGCCAGTGCCGAGGCCTTTGGCGACTGCCGTGGTGTTGAGCAAAACTTCATCGCCCACCTGCAGCTCGCCCGTTAGATTAGTATATGCGATCGCCTTGCCCGGAGCGCCGTCAATATCGACTGCTATCTCAAGGGTTTCGTTGCGATAAGCGATTATGGACACTACCTTGCCCCGTGCGCGTGTAAGCAATCTCTAGCCCTCCGCCGCAGTTTCGATAAGGCCTACCACATACTCGGCGCACTTGGCCATGTCAGTTACGGTGACGCTCTCAGAAGAGCTGTGGGCGCCGCCGTAGCCCACGCCTATGTTTAAGACTGGAATGCCGGCCATGTTGTACACATTCGCATCGCTGCCGCCCCCACCATCCACAAATACAGGCTCCAGCCCGATTCGCCTGCTTGCCGCTGCGGCGAGCTTGACGATGTCGTCGGTTTCGGTCCAGCGGTAAGCCGAATATTCATTTTCCGTATGCACATCAGCCGTTGCGCCGATTTTTGAGGCTTCTTCCTCAAAGGTCGCTTTCATATGCTCGACCTGGGCAGCAAGTTTGGCTTCATCTCGGCTTCGCGCTTCAGCTTTGATGGTGACTCGGTCGGGAACGATGTTTCGCGCCTTTCCGCCCTCGATTACGCCGACATTGGCTGTGGTCTCGTGGTCTATTTGGCCTAACCGCATCTTTGAAATGGCATTAGAAGATGCCAGGATTGCGCTCACACCATTCTCAGGGGCCATGCCCGCGTGCGATGCCTTGCCGGTGATTTCAACGAGTAAATTTACGTGCGATGGCGCGCTCCAGGTTATGCAGCAAACAGGCTTTTGGGTGTCGAAAACAAAACCATAATCAGATTTAATCTTGGAATGATCCATAAATCGCGCGCCAAGCAGGCCGATCTCTTCGCTGACGTTAAAGATAACCTGAATGTCGCCGTGCGGTTTTGAGTCATCTATAATCGACTGCAGCCCCTCGATGATGGCTGCTATTCCTGCTTTGTCATCTGCGCCAAGAATGGTTGTGCCGTCTGAGCTTATCTTTTCGCCATCAATGACTACTTTGAGCTTATCAGTTGGTTCGACTGTATCCAGATGAGCGCCAAGAAAAACGCTTTTCGCCCCTGGGATCGTGCCCGGTTTGAATGCGATTATGTTACCGGTGTCGCCATCGATGCGCGAGCCGGTGTCATCTTCTTCGACGGAAAAACCGAGTTCTTCGAGCCTCGGTTTGAGGTAATCAGCCATGCCCCGCTCGTGCTTTGACGGGCTGTTTATTTGAAGCAATTCTATAAAAGTCTTCTGTATGCGTAATTTGTTGATCATATTTTTACCTTGTGAGTGTAACTTTGGTAAGACCACGCGGGCGGTCTGGGTCATAGCCTTTTACTTGCGCCAATTTGCAGGCGAAAAGTTGGCCTGGAATTATGTAAATTAGCGGGCTTAAATCCTCATCCAGCTCGACGTCTATTTTGAAAGGCGTGGTCGCGAGCGCCAGTATTTGATCTTCGCTGCTCAATATAATAGTTTCTGCCTTTCGCTCTTTGAGACGTGCGGCCATATCCATCATACCATCAAACGTCCTCCCCGGCGGCGCTATCAGGAAACACGCCTGATCTTCGTGCACTGCGGCAATGGGGCCGTGGAGAAAATCTGCGGCGGAATACCCCAGCATACCCAGATAACTTGTCTCCGCGAGCTTCAGGGCGGCTTCAAGGGCAGTGCAATAGTTGAACCCTCGCGAAAGCACATAGCCGGACGTCATGTATCTGTAACGCTCAACTTTGTCAAAGATTTGGTCCTGCATCTTCAGCACATCGCGCATCGCATCGGCGCATGAAAGCAGCTTCTGGATTCCAGCAGCATCACCGGACAGACAGGCGCTTAGCAGATAAATTGCTGCCAGAGTGGATGTGTAGGTTTTTGTTGCCGCCACGCCAAGCTCATGGCCTGCGTGGCACAAAATCGTATGATCAGCGATACGCGAAAGACGCGAATCGGGTTCGTTTGTAATAGCAAGCGTAACTGCGCCGAGGGTTTTTGAGCATTCAAGATACTCGGCCACATCAGTCGCCTCGCCAGATTGCGATATTCCGATAACCAGCGTGTTTTCGAGGCGCATAGCGGCATGATAGAGCGTAAAAACAGAGCAATCCGCGAGAGCAACAGGAATAGCATTTTGTATTTCGAGCAAATACTTACCATAAATGGCAGCGTGATCCGACGTGCCGCGCGCTGCTATTGTCACCAGGCGTATATCCCGCTGCCTGATCTCAGCCGCAAGTTTCTCGGCGGCATGAAGCTCCTGCCCGACAAGTTTTTTGATAACATCGGGCTGCTGGTGAATCTCTTTAAGCATATTGGACATATCCTACTCCTTAAGCTCAAAACGCATCGGCATGTATTCGTCAAGCGAATGAATGTCATATTCTCCATTAACGGTCGCGGTAACTATAGGAATGCTGCCAGACGCGGCAAACTCAGCGATCACCTGCAAGCACGCTCCGCACGGACGAACGATTTGGTCATCTCCCGCAGCAATCACCACAGCCAAAATCTTAGTTTCACCCTCAGCAACGGCCTTTTGAATAGCGACTCGCTCAGCGCACATCGTGAGGCCGTACGAGGCGTTTTCGACGTTGCATCCAGAAAACACCTTTGACTGGGTAAGCACAGCCGCGCCTGCTTTGAAGTTAGAATAGGGCGCGTACGCCTTCTCTCTTGCATCAATCGCCATAGCAATCATCGCGAAAATCTGAGCTTTTTCAACAGACATAATCAACCCTCCTATTATTTCATCTGAACGATAGTAACGCCAAAACCGCCTTCGTCTTGTTCTCCGATTTTATACGAAAGCACTCCCAGGTGATGCTTGAGGAACTCCCAAACCGCCAGCCGAAGCTGACCGGTGCCTTTGCCATGAACTATTCGCATCGATTCTGCGCCCGCAGCCATGGCATCGTCCATATACTTGTCCAAAACTTCCAACGCCGCCTCAACCCGCATACCTCTAAGATGGATTTCTTGTTTGAAATCTTTGGCCTTTTCGAAACTGATGCGAGATTCGTTTGGCTGCGATCTTAGCTCGCGCGCCGAAGCGCCCTGGGGCTTCCTAAGAGCTGAAACGGGCACAGTAACGCGCATATTGCCAACCATCACAACCACCTTCCCACCCTGGGGCGATTCGGCGATTTCACCATCATGATTAACATTTGCTATTCCTACACGCGCACCCACCGAAAATGCCGTACCTTTAGGAAACGCCTCGTCGCGGTTCTCCTTGGTCATAGGCTTCACGACATTCTCTTCCATCTTTTCAACGAGCTTCTCGACCTTTTTCTTGAGGTCTTGAGCGCGTTTTGTATCAGGTTTCTGGGCTGCGAGCGCTTCGAGGGTCTCATCAAGCCGCTGTGAATATGATTCCACAACAGATTCAGCGCGCGATTTTGCCTGCCTTTCAGCTCGCTCCCGGGCGCTGTCTAAGCCGCCCAATTGCTTTTGATAGCGATTTCTGAGTTCTTCAGCCTCTGCGGATTTCTGCTCGGCAATTTTTCGCTGCTCTGATACAACCCTATGACTTTCCTCTATCTGCCTGATAAGCTCATCGCTGGATTCGGTATGAGTTGAAAGATTGGTTTTTGCGGCATCGGTAATTGCTGAATCAAGCCCCAGGCGCGCCGCGATGGCAAATGCGTTGCTGCTGCCGGGCACGCCTATCATCAGGCGATATGTTGGGCGCAGGCTAATGGGGTCAAACTCAACAGACGCGTTTTCAACACCCTCGCGCATATACGCAAATTCTTTAAGCTCGCCGTAATGGGTGGTTGCAACTATCTTGGCGCCCTTCGCAAGAAGAAAATCGAGAATAGCCTTCGCGAGCGCTGCGCCCTCGGCGGGATCCGTGCCTGCCCCGACTTCGTCCATCAAAACAAGCGAATTGCTGCCAGCGCCGCGCGTGATGCGCACAATATTATTCAGGTGAGAAGAAAAGGTTGACAGCGATTGCTCGATGCTCTGCTCGTCGCCGATATCAGCGTAGATATTATCATAAATTGCAAGCTCGGTGCCAGGTGACGCGGGAATCTGCAGACCGCTCGCCGCCATAAGACAAAATAGCCCCAGCGTTTTCAGGCTTACGGTTTTTCCGCCGGTATTAGGGCCGGTGATTAGTAGCGCGTTGAATGTTTTTCCGAGAGTAATATCTATGGGAACAACTTCACCGGTAAGCAGCGGATGCCGACCAGAAATAATCTCTATCTGGCCGTTGTCATTCAGGAACGCTTCGGTGCCCTTAAATGCAATGCCAAGCTTTGCTCGCGCGGCAATGCAATCTATCATGCCGACAACATTGAGCATCGCCATGATTCGGTCAACACATTCGCCTATCATGCCGGTAAGCCTGGCAAGGACTTTTTCGACCTCCTCGCGCTCTTTAACGATCAACTGCCTGCGCTTGTTGCCAAGTTCGACTACCGCGGCGGGTTCGATAAATAACGTTGCGCCGGATGTGCTGGCATCGTGAACTATGCCTGGAAACTGCCCTCTGTGCTCGGCCTTTATGGGAATGCAATAGCGGTCGCTGCGAATTGTTATGACGGGGTCTTGAATGATCGTGCGGTAGCTGCCCTGAAGGTAAGAGTTCATCTTCTCAGTGATGCGAGACTGAGCGCTGCGCAGCTCGGTACGGGCGCGAGCAAGCGCCTGGCTGGCTGAATCCATAACCTCGGCATTTGATGAGATAGCGCCGGCAATGGCAGAATCAATGTGATCGAAATGATCAATTTCGCTAGCAAGATCGCCAAGCAGCGGATATTTATCTCTAAGCTTTACAAGAAACTGCCCCAATCTCTTAGAGGCGCGAAGCGTGCTCTGCACCGAAAGCAGCTCTTCGGGCTGCAGCAGTGAGCCTACAGACGAGCGCTCGACAAACTTGCGAATATCAGTAAGCCCGCCAAGAGGAATATTGCCCTCATAATCAAGAATAGCCCGCGCCTCGCTGGTCTCTTTCTGCATACGCCGCGCAACTTCAATATCCGTGGTCGGAAACGTAAGCGCAGCAACTTCCCGCCCCAAAGAGCAAGCAGCCTGAGCTTTAAGCTTCGATATTATTTTGTCGAACTCAAGAACCTTGAGCGTATGTTGTTCCATAACACAATATTATACCAGCGCAGAGCACAAAGTGGGAAGTAAGTTGAGGCGCGTCAGAGAATTGATAGCTGCGGGAATTGACCTTTGTTTAATCTTACAGGAGCATCATTTGCCGCCATTCCCGCAGCATCTTCAACACTGTTCATTTGGAGACGGCGTGTTTTTTTGCATCCCAATGACCGCTACGGATGTGTCCGTCAGCGTGACCCACAAAATTATGGGTCCCATCATGCTCTGTTTCGTATACCAGAACTACCTGAGAAAGCTTATCTTCCGGAATATCTTTGAGCGATTTACCCATTAACTGGGAATTTATGCGATAGCTTGTCATTGTATCTGTCTTGTCTTTCGGACATTTCATAAAATATCTAAAACCCCATTTCTTGTCCCAACGTGCGATTTGTTTAAACACGATCGCTGAGTATACTTCGTCGTCCACATTTCCTTTAACGATAGGCAACCGTCCATTCTTTTCTAAAAAACAAAGAATGCTAAACTCAGCCTCCGTAATATTATTTCTACATAATCCATAGTCAGATCTTGGTGGACAGGAGATCGTCTTGAAGTAGACTTTGACTGTCGCTGCTACAAGAACACAACTAACCAGAATGGCTCCAATAGCTAATTTTTTTCTTTTCATTGTGGTAGTCCTTTTTATTGCACGAGTGTTGGTAATGGCATAAGTGGACGGTGTATCTGTTCAAGATCAGAGCCCAACTGCGGAGTTCGTTGTTAGTTATGCCATCTGCTCATAGTATCCCTACAGCCCGACAGGTCACGCGGCCCGGCAGCTTCGGCAGCGAGCCTGACTGCACCGGTGTCCTGTTGGTTGTTACGCTGTTCGGTGTTTCGGGATTTGAATGGAGCCGCAGGCGGAATGGAAATCCCGAAACCTCCGGACGCACTATCTAACAATCTATAGGAACAACAGGTAAGCACACCTGCTCTTCGTGTTCATAGAACCTATAGCTCGAATGCAGCCAATCACCTGGATGTTTGACCAGCCCTCGCCTAACCGGATTTGCGTGAATATAACTAATCTTTTCATAGAGCTTTGGCGCGTTCCATATTGCCAGAGCTCTCACTTGCTCTTTCCAAGCGGCATATCGGCATCCGCCATTAGCATGCTCGGCCATAACATTCAGTGATTCAATAATGTTTTTCCATTTCACTCTTATGCATTAGACGTATTTGCTGCGATTTCCTCTTGATTGTTACGTGGTTTATTTCGGGATTTCCGTTCCGCTAACGCTCCACTCAAATCCCGAAACACCGAGGGTTTCCCGAAATAACTAAGTTCGGGCGGATTTGCAATCCAGCCCGAAAGTTTCTCATAAGTCCAGTTTTTGTATCGAAACACTAGCGCAAAGATCCATTATGCTTTCCTTCGAGCAAAAACCGGCGCCATAGGTTGCGGCATTTGCGGCGCCTGCTGCTGTCGCCATTGTAAGCGCATCCGGCATTGTCTGCCCCGCAGCCATCGAGTGAATAAACGCAGCCATAAATGAATCGCCGGAGCCTACAGCGCTGGCGAACTTAATCTCTGGAGATACAGCCATCCACGCTTGAACGCCGTCCGTTACGACGGCTCCACTTTTTCCCATAGTGACCACCATAATCTTCACTCCAAACTGCTTCAGGCTCTTAGCGCTCGCTACGATTTCCTCAAGAGTTACCATCTCTCTGCCCGCGAGCTGTGCAAGCTCGGTGAGATTTGGTTTAACCATATATGGGCCGGATTTTAGAGCTTCACTCAGGTGCGCGCCGCTGGCGTCCAATATCGTTACAGCGCCTGCCTTCTTGGCTAACGATATGATATCCCCATAAAACGAGGTTGGCACACCCGGCGGGCAACTTCCGCACAAAACAACATACTTTCGGCCCTCAATGAGCGTTTTGACCTTCTCCAGCATAGACGCAAGCTCATCGCCCAAAATCTCTGGGCCATTCTCATTAATTTCTGTCTGAGTGCCGGTTTTCGGATCGACAATGGCAATACACAGCCTTGAATCGCCTTTTACACGCACGAAATCGTGTGACAATCCCTCAGCGGAAATTTTCTCAAGAATAGAATCACCCGTTTTTCCGCCCACAAACCCGGTGGCGATAGCATCGTTGCCCAGAGTCTTTAGAACCCGTGCGACATTTATCCCCTTGCCGCCCGCAACTGTGCGCACCTCACTGGGCCTATGCACACGATCAAGGCCGAAGCCCTCAACCGTATAAGTGATATCAATCGCAGTATTCGGGGTTAGCGTGACTATCAATAACTTCTCCTGGCAATTGAATATTTCCAGCACATTCTACGTCCCCATGCTAGATGTGTCAAATTCAGGAATCGTGCTAGCAGAACTATGTTCGGCCGGAATCTCTGATCCGGCACGCAATACTACGTTTGGGCGGATTTGCAATCCTGCCCGCATTGGTCAGATGTTACCTGGCTCTAGACCTTAAACCGAATATACATCACGTCGCCATCTTGAATTATATGATCTTTGCCGACTAGCTGCACTACATTCTGCTGCTTCGCAGCCTCCCAGCTTCCGACGGCTTCGATCTCTTTGAAGTTTGCAACTTCAGCGCGTATAAAGCCTCGCGCGAGGTCTGAGTGAATAGTTCCGGCGGCTTCAACTGCTTTTGAACCTGCTCTGAGCGTCCACGCTCTCACTTCCGGCTCGCCTGCTGTAATAAACGAAATCAGGCCAAGCTCTTTATAGCATTCGCGGATCAAGACATTGCGAGCCGGCTCTTTTATGCCAACAGACTCGAGGAACTCAGCTTCCTCTTCGTCATCAAGCTCGGAGACTTCCATCTCCACCTCAGCGCAAAGCTCGCTCTCAGGCAAACCGGCCTCAGCGCAAAACTCTCTGAACTTCAGCGTAGTTTCACCAGGAGAAGCAATCTCGCTTTCGGGGATATTAAGCACGATTACCATAGCCTTAAGCGTAAGGAAATCGTAGCTGCTTATTGCCTTCTTTTCCTCTGGAGTCAACTGAACGCCGCTCATAGGCTTCCCCTCTTCAAGGGCGGTCTTTAGGCGCTCCAATACATCCATTTCCTGCGTTGCGGGTGTTGTTACGCCCTTTTTGACACCATGAAGCTGCTTTTCCACGCGCATGATACGGTTTTCGATCACTTGCAGGTCAGAGAGCGCCAACTCATCATTAAGAGCCTGAATATTATTCATAGGGGATGGTTCGTCACCAGTTTTTGAAGTGAAGGCGCGAACAACATGAACGAGCATGTCCACTTGCCGGACATCTGAGAAGAAATCCGAGCCGAACTTATTCTTGCCGTCGTCTTTGGCAACCTGCGCAGCGCCATCGATAAATTCGATGCTTGCATAAGTTGCTTTTTTGGGATTATACTGGCGCGCGAAATAGTCAACACGACGATCAGGTACGCTGACAACGCCAATATTCGGCTTGCCGCTCGATGCGCCGTAGCTATCTTCTGTTTTAACTTTGCCCCTGGTGAGGGCTCTGAATAAAGTGGTCTTGCCGCAGCCCTGCAGCCCCACAATTCCAACTTTCATTTATATCACCTATGCTCTCAATTTGACATTGCATTGTATCATATCCAAGGGTGGAGTTGGAAGGGAGGATGTAAGAGGTAAGAGGACACTTTCGGTGAGTGACTGGATTTGCCGAATCTCGCATCAAAATAACTTTACTCTTTCCAAAAAGAGGAATTGGCCCTGCAAAAACCTAATAAGTAAATTGCGGCTGTCAAATCTGCTTCTTGAACCATACATTTTCTGAGCTCAGATTGAAACTTCGCAAAAAAATGTCTAGCATCAAAGCGCTTCTATGATGTAGAATATAGGCTGAACATAATTACATATCTGACACAGCTCTTTTTGAGCTAATATCTTTACATAGTGGTGGGGCTGATTATGGCTCCACAAAAATGGTGATGTGGATTGGCAGAGATAAATATTATACTTGCAACCGATTGCGGAAGTACTACCACCAAGGCTATCCTCATAGAAAAAATCGACGGCGAATATCGCTTATCTGTACGCGGTGAAGCTCCAACTACTGTTGAAGCTCCATTCGATGATGTTACCGTGGGCGTCTTGAATGCCGTTAGAGAAATCGAGGAACTGTCCGGAAGAAAGATTATTGACGATGGCGGTTTGATCATGCGTCCAGCGAGCGGAGAAAAGACAGGTGTTGATCTATATCTGTCGACTTCAAGCGCCGGCGGCGGATTGCAGATGACGGTGGCTGGCGTTGTAAAATCAATGAGCGCCGAAAGTGCGCAAAGGGCCGCTCTAGGCGCTGGAGCTATCATTATTGACGTTATTGCCGTTGATGATGGACGTAAAGATTATGAGAAAGTCCGCCGAATCCGAGAACTGCGCCCGGATATGATCCTGACATCAGGCGGCACGGATGGCGGCACCGTCAAGCATCTTGCTGAAATTGCCGAAATGCTTTTGGCGGCAGACCCGAAACCGAGGCTCGGCCTGGGTATGAAATTACCCGTCATCTTCGCAGGCAACAAGGAAGCGCGCAAGCCGTTCATGGATATTCTCAAGGAGAAGGTCGACCTGAAAGTTGTCGATAACCTTCGGCCTTCCCTTGAGGCCGAAAACCTCGGCCCGGCAAGAGCGGCGATCCATGAGCTTTTCCTCCAACACGTCATGCAGCAGGCTCCGGGTTACGGAAAGCTTTCTTCATGGACCGATTCGGGGATTATGTCTACCCCAAATGCGGTCGGCAGAATCATCGAGACGATTGCCGCACAGTTCAGTATGAATGTGCTGGCAGTTGATATCGGCGGCGCAACGACCGACGTTTTCTCAGTCTTTGACGGCACTTTCACAAGAACGGTCAGCGCAAATCTCGGTATGAGCTACTCGATCTGCAACGTGCTCACCGAAGCGGGTATTGCCAATATTCAGCGATGGGTGCCATTCGATTCAGACGAAACAGACCTCAGAAACAGGCTCAGGAACAAGATGATCCGCCCAACTACGATCCCGCATACGCTGGATGATCTACGAATTGAGCAGGCTGTCTCTCGCGAGGCTTTGAGGCTTGCTTTCGATCATCATAAGTCACTTGCAAGATCGTTAAAGGGCGTTCAACAAGTAAGAACCATCGGCGAGATTATGGATCAGTCCGAAACCGGCCAGACTCTGGTTAAGATGATGAACCTGGACATGATTATCGGAAGCGGCGGTGTATTATCTCACGCTCCGAGAGCCGCAGAGACAGCGTATATGATGATGGATGCGTATCAGCCTGAGGGCATCACGATGCTGGCTAAGGACTCTATCTTCATGATGCCTCAGCTCGGCGTGCTATCGGTTGTTCACCCTGAAGCCGCCGCGCAAGTCTTTGAACGAGACTGCTTGATCAAGTTTGGGCATGTTATCGCGCCTGTTGGAAATGGCAAGGCTGGAGACGCTGCCTGCACAATCACAATCGACGGCAGCGATCAGGCATTCAAATGCGGCACGCTGACTGTGATTCCGCTGGGTCTTGGCGAGACCAAAGAGGTCACTATCAGGCCGGGAAGAAACTTTGATATGGGCGCGGGCAAAGGCAAGCCGGTTACTGCCAAAGTTGAGGGCGGCACGGTCGGTCTGATGATTGACACACGCGGAAGGCCGATGCAACTTCCAACTGATAAGAAACTCAGAATTTCAAAACTCCAGGAGTGGCATAGCTCGCTTGGACTAGAGGTGGGAGGCTAATTATGGGAACTGCTTATACACCAGGGCTCAAAGTCAGCCCCAGAACACTCGTTAGAAAGTTCAGACGATTGCCGCTCAAGGGGCAAGTGCTCGTTAATAGCGGTGATATGGTGGAGCCGGATACCGTTGTTGCACACACACAGATTCCGGGAGTTATGCAAACCGTAAGAGCGGCCCAGATTTTGGGTGTTGACTCCGCTGGTCTTCATAATGCGCTTAGAGTCGGTGTGGGTGATGTTGTTACTGCCAGTCAGATAATTGCCGAGACAAAGTCATTCTTTGGGCTCATGCGCAACGAGGTCAAATCACCGATCAACGGCACAATCGAGCTCATTTCAGACACGACGGGCAATATCGGCATACGTCTTCCCTCGACACCTATCGAGGTTAAAGGATATGTGCGCGGCAAAGTCTCTGAGGTTATACCTGACGAAGGCGTAGTTGTTGAGACTGAGGCTGCAATGATCCAGGGAATCTTTGGAGTAGGCGGAGAACAGATCGGCGAAATCGCAATTCTGGTCTCTGGACCGGATCAGCCGCTTACCGATTCTATGATCGATGCTTCTATGGAAGGAAAAGTCATTGTCGGCGGCTCAAACGTATCCGGCGCAGCGCTCAAAAAGGCTATTTCAGTCAAGGCGGCGGGTGTTGTGGCAGGCGCTATCATCGACCGCGAGCTTATCGACTTCCTCGGATATGACATCGGCGTAGCGATTACCGGTCAGGAAGATATTTGCACTTCCCTTATTATTACTGAGGGATTCGGGTCTATCAGAATGGCCGATAGGACATTCAATCTGCTCAAGAGTCTTGAGGGAAAGCGCGCTTCAATCAACGGCGCAACTCAGATCAGAGCAGGTGTTATTCGACCAGAGATTATTGTGCCGTTGGATATTGCCGTGTCGGATGATGAAGTTGCTGACCCTGTGCAATATCTTGATATCGGCGCAAACATTCGATGCATACGCGAGCCTTATTTTGGTCAACTCGGCACTGTGACAGGTCTGCCTCCTGAGCCGGTTGTGGTGCCGTCGGGTTCAACTGTCAGGGTTCTTGAAGCTAAACTGGCTGACGGACAGGATGTCATCGTTCCACGCGCAAACGTGGAGATCATTGCACAATAACGGGGAGGGCGAGGCTCCCGCCGAGCCTTGTAGCTGCGAAGGAAAACGGCTCAGGGGGACCTTCGCCCTCCCCTCACTCACCGAGAGTGAATTTGAATATATATTTGCGCTAAGGGAAAATCTGCGTTATTATTGATGAGTTGTATCTGGCGCATAGTTCCAAAATATTAACTTGAGGGGACTGGAGATTATATGCAACACGCAAACTCACAAATCTTCATAATTATCATGGCGATCGCGGCCATCATCCTCTACAAAATCTTTTCAGCACGATCCGGCAAGGAGATATATATCCGCCGAATTGCCGGTCTGAAGGAGATTGACGAGGCTGTAGGTCGAGCAACCGAAATGGGGCGCCCGATGCTATTCAACACGGGCAATGCTGACTTTACTGCGGCGCCGACCCTTGCGGCTATCGGAGTTCTAGGCCATGTAGCTCAAACCGCCGCAAAGATGGGAGCCCGTGTTATTGTATTCACATGTGTTCCTGTCGTTATACCTGTTGCAGAGGACGTTGTAAAAGGAGCATACGCTGCTGAGGGGCGTCCTGAGCTGTTTGATGCAAAGGACATTCGATTTCTCGCGGCTCAAGGCGACCAAACTGCTCTGGCTTCTGCCCAGATAATGAAAGACGAAAAAACGGCTTCCCACTTCTATTTCGGCTCCTACGACTTTACGGCGCTGCTTTATACCGAACCAGGACAACATGTAGGCGCTGTTCAAATAGCGGGATGCGCAGAACCGAATCAGATACCATTCTTCATCGCAACCTGCGATTATACCGTTATTGGTGAAGAATTATACGCCGCAGGCGCTTACCTGACGCGAGAACCTACGATGCTTGGCAGCATTGTGGGCCAAGACTACTGCAAGATAGCTATTCTTCTGGTCATCATAGCTGGAACATTACTTGTGACGTTTGGTTCGACATCCGGTCTGGCCATACTCTACAATATATTTGGGAAGTAGCAACCATGTGGAAAAAGAAACTCATTTTAATAGTTACGTTTGTGGCTGGGCTCTACTACTTCTTGGAGTTTGCAGTGCCTCCAATTATGCCTGGACAGGGCACGTCCGGTATCGTCACGTCAGTTGTCTCTATTACTGATATGGATACCATGGCCAGTGATGTTATGCTAGAACTTACAACATTCAAACGCACTGTCAAAATGCCTGTCACAGACAAACTGATGGTTGATTGGATCAAAGGCGATCAAACAAAGAGAATCGCCACATCAGATATTGAGCTTTCAACTACAAGCATTATTGCAATGGACAATTCTGAGAGAGGCATTATCTGCAGAAAAAACAAAGCTGAGCTGACCATTGGGATTCTCGGCGGAACAAAGACCATCAACGCCAAAGTGGAAAATGGTAAATCGAAAACTGTTTCATTCAGGATGGAGAACTCCGGTGGGGAAAGCCAGATTGATGATCCGGGCAGTTTACTAGTCGGCGATCTTGTATCTCAGATTGGGCCGACAACCTACGTTTCCAGCATATTGACTGATGTTAGTAACGGTCTAATCGTGTTGGCGACGATGGCTTGGGGTTTTGCATTGTTCAGTCTTTGGATAATGCACTCATCCGCCATTCGCAAGAAAACCAAAGAATGGTATATGAGTGTGCTTTTCTTTGCAGGGCTTGTATTTGGAATATTTGCCGGCATTGGGTATGGAGCCGAACCTGACACCAACTACCACAAGATTCTTCTTCTGCTGAATGATACAGTTGCCCAATATATTCAGTTTGCATTCTATTCCGCCACATTCTCGCTTCTGTCATTTTATCTGGCCTCTGCGGCATATCGCTCATTCAAAGCGAAATCTCGCGAAGCGGTGTTGATGATGGTCTCGGCGCTGATTGTTATGCTTGGACAGATTCCATTTGGAGTATATTTGACAAGTTGGATTCCTGGACAAACAGGTTTGGTGCCTGCTATAAGCAGATGGCTTCAGCTTGTTTTGAACACAGCTTCACAACGCGGCATGTGGTTTGGAATTATGTTGGCATCTATGGCAATTGGTCTGCGCTACTGGCTCTCGCTTGAGCGTGGCGCATTCTTTGATAGGGAGTTATAACTATGTTAGATTTTCTCGCAAGACTCCAGACAATGGACAGAAGATGGATTTATCTCTTCGTCGCCATTGCCTGTACAATACCGTTCATTCGGCCTGTTGACATTGACGTCTATGTTTCGCCTGAAACGCAGGCTTACTATGACGCCGTGCAAAGCGTTCCGAAAGACAAGATTGTGCTTGTTGACAGTCCTTGGGGACCTGGCTCTGTGGGTGAAAACAAAGGACAAACAGAAGCCCTTTTCGAGCATCTTCTGCGAAACAGGCAGAAGTTCGTGGTTTTTGCTCTGGATGGCGATGCGTTGGCTCCCAGCTACACTGACGATATTATTAAAAAGTTAATTGCGAGCCATCCAGAGTTCAAAGATATAGAGTATGGTGTTGACTGGGTCAATCTGGGCATCACCAAGGGTGGCGCGTTCGCTATGCAACTATTTGCCAAAGACTTTAAGAAACAGTTCGAAAAAGACGTAAAAGGACATTATACCACAGATATTCCCATCACGAAGAATCTTAATAACATTAATGATGTTGGGCTCTTAACCAGCACAAACTACTGGCCATCTGAAGACTACATTGGATTTATACATGAGGTCTATGGCACCAAATTGGTGTTTGGCGGCGGCGGAATCAGCTCAACTACGATATACAGATATATGCCGTCCGGGCAGGTTGCAGGGTTCTTGGTCGGAGCTCGCGGTGGGGCAGAGTATGATAAATTGCTGCACCCGAATAGTATTACAGACCGCAAAAACTATGGTTCCAAACTTATCCTACCTTTGGCATACGGGCACTTAGTCATTATTTTTGCTATTGTGCTCGGCAATATTGGTTATTTTGCCGCTAAACGAAAGAAGGCCAACAATGATTGATGAATCGATGAAACTACTCCTTCAGGCATGGATAAGCGTAGTTATTGTTCTATCGATATATTCGTTCCTGTATAATGACAACAAGATCTATAGAATTGTGCTCAATACCTGCATCGGCATTGGAACGGGATATACTCTTATCGTAACGTGGAAACAGGTTCTGGGGCCGCTGTGGTGGGATAAGTTCTGCGGACTAATTCCAAACTACAAAAGCAGCAGTTGGATTGGTTCTTTTATACGGTGCGTCGTGGATAACCCTGGAACGTTTATCCTGTTCTTGTCTTTGGGGCTTTTGGGATCTCTCTGGTATTTCCAAACCAGCAGAAAGTATATGTGGCTTTCAAGAATCGTTATTGGCATCACCGTCGGCGCCAATGGAGGCATCATTTTCAAGCAGCAATTGCTGCCAAATGTGCCTCAAATCATAGACTCAGCCAGACCGCTCATCTCTGGGGCGCATTCTGCAATCTGGCCTAATGGGCAGCCATTTCTGGGTGGCGGTGTGCCATTCGACTTTTGGCAATCCATTAGCAACATCATTTTTCTTGTTGGTGTAATAACGGTAATGGTGTATTTCTTGTTCTCATTCGACCACTCAAATCCTGTGGTGAAGAGAACTGCTGAAGTTGGCCGATGGTTATTGATGATCCTATTCGGTGGATTTTTCGGCAATACGATTATGACCCGCATGTCGATTCTGCTGCAAAACATCGAGTTTCTGAAGGAAAAATGGTGGCCAGCAAAAATCCCGTTCTTGTGGAACTGGCAAAGCGGATGGGTCGGACTTGGCCTAATTGGAATAGGCAGCCTGATCTATCTTATCATTTGGCGTTTGGGCTCTGGTAAGCCTGGCAAACCGACCATGCCTGAATCTGACGATGAGACACCATCGCCGATATCAGCCAGCGCGTAATGAATATTCGATTGTATTGAAATAAATAAGCTGCACCAAGAATCACTAAACCATGGTGCAGCTTTTTATTACCTATTCAGCTTACACTATCAACAACTACCACTCAAGTCCAGTTGGCATAGTGGTGCTGCCTCCCGCCTCCATAATTGCTAACATCGTTTTGTATCCACACATACCCACATGCCCATCGCACCAGAGAACACTACATTTTCCTGAGATGTTACCCCAATCACCTACGGTCTGCCCTTTCACACCCCAATGCCACGGGCGATGATCGAATACTACAGGGCGTCTAGTTAAAGGCATAAGTTGAGCCCAGTTGTAAGTTCCGGATGACGGCCGCGGATTATCCTGAGAGAAACCACAAACCCATTTTCCACCTGAATAAGCATTAGGCCACGCCCAACTTGATCCAAAATATCCCTTCCAGTAGGGCGCACTACTCAAACCGATCAAAGCATCGCCTGTATCAGCTGGACATATAAACAGGTTGTAATTGTTGGATATGTATTTTTTCAGGTCATCGTAGAGCAAGCACTGGCCCTTACCGTTATTGACCTCTGCGCTGATGGGAAACTTGTTGTCCCAATCTTGGCCGTACATCTTGAAGCCCTTGCCCATCTGAGCCGCATTATTCATGCACTTGACTTGCTTGCTTTTCTCACGAGTTTTGGTGAGCATTGGAAAAAGTATCGCAGCCAAAATGGCTATAATTCCAATGACCACCAACAGCTCAATCAAAGAAAATCCACGTTTCATTTTTACTTTCGACATAGTTTATACCTCCTGGCTTTTGAAGCAATAACCATAATACATTTCTGCCTGCCCACAGCCAGTATGAATTACTTACTGAAAAATATACTGAATCAAAACTTAAGCTACTGAATTAGATAGCCCTTTTGATTGCAACGCAAGCGACTTGTTTTTTGCTTGCTAATGGCAAAGAGATTTGCAGATCGCCTTGATCTGTTACATTATAACATTCCTTAGTACTTTCTTCCACACAGACAACGTATTTCCCTGCTTTCATACCCGAAAGCCGCAATTTTGTTTCATGTGAATGGCCGCCTTCGTTCTCAATGCAAAACCTGATCTCAGAGAAATTATCGGCTAGATAGATCGGAGCTTCAGAATCAAAGTGATCGCTCGCCAATTCTATATGAAGACGTTGATTTGCCATCACAGCGTGGAAACGTCTCCGCAAGCCATCTTTAGGATGGATATTGATGCCGCCAATTATCTTTTCAAAGTCTCCGCCATAACAGAACATGCCAAAGAGCGGGTCATCCGCAAGCACGGTCGCAGCAGCCCTTAATGCGCCGCTGAAACCAAGATCGATCTCGCACGAATAGTACCATGAACCGCGTGAACATGGCTGCTCGAGCCATGTATGGCAATAAGGCGCAGGCTCAAAGCCGCCCCCTGCCCCGCCATCGTTTTCAGCGCCGGGGTACCAGTAACCATAGTTAGATTCGGGAGTTCCCGAATTCATCAAAGCCCAGGAGCTGAGATATGAAGCATAAGCCAGCCGCAGATATGGGAACGGGTCAGCAGTGTGATACAAAGCGTAATCCAATAGTGACCACCCGCCCATCTGCGCCATGTAACTCAAAAGGTAAGCAGTGTTGCCGCAGCCTCGATAATCGCTCCCAAGCAGAAAATACGAAGGCTCCAGCCAACCGCGGCAGAAGATGTTGCACGCTGTCTGCATCTCCATGAACTTATCAGCCGCTTCAGGCAATATGATGTCCTTCTTGTTGCCTTCTTCAGTATCCGGCACAACTGCATGAGCTTTTGCATACTTGGCAAACGCGTGAGTGCTCTCGAAACCCGTAGAATCAAACGGATACTCCGAACCGAACATGCTCGGGTTATCATTAACGAAGTATCTGACTTTCTTCTCCCAATGCTTGCGCAGCCGATACGCCTGCACGCTCATGCCCTCGGCTTCAAGCGCATCGATGATGTCCAGATACACAAGCTCGTTGTAAAGGCCGGTCTTATATGCGCTCCAATCTCTAGTCTCTGTGGGAATGGTGAACATAGCGACTGCAGTGCCATACGCGCGCTTTAGATACTCGATCTTGTCGAGTTTGGTCTTAATGTTCGGGAATTGCGCGGCCACTCTATACATCCCGAAATACATCAGAGCGATGTGCGGATAATCATAGATCCGCCAGATATGCGTCTGCCCTTTTGCACCGGGGTCTGCGCTGTCCCTGAGCGTTTTCCAATCAGGAATGCCGTAGATGCCATACGAGTATTCTTCCTCAGTAGTGCGCTGAAGGCCGCCCCAGACGAAGTTCTCGATGTAATAATCAAGAGCATCCACTTCATCCTGAACAGGATACTCAGCATTTTTCGCAGCTAAGAACGACGGCTTACACAGCCCGGGGTCATCGCAGGTAACTTCGTAAATACGCCATCCCTTGATCTTATCGTAGTTATCAGGCCCAAGCAAAACCTGAGTTTCCATATTCCATTCAGAAATCAGACCGTTATACCATTTGCTGGGGTCCTTGTGCCGGCATTTCTTGATAAACGCGCCCCGCTTCTTAATAAGAGTCTCAATGGGCTCCGTTACAAAGAACTCAAGGAACATATAACAGCCATCGCCGTAATTGACTGTAATCAGATTCTCGCCAAGCTTCTTGAATTTCACCTGAAAAAGCTGGGTAAGCTCGTCTGCGGTTCCCAGATATTCAATCTCAGAATCTTCAGGAAACTCCAGCTCAAGAGAATTGATCTTCTGCTTTGTCCGCAGGGAGAATTTGGCAAAGAGATTGCTGGGAATGGTCATTCCGGGGACGACTTGAATATCAATCTTGCCCTCATCCACATAGACCTGCCGCACAGCATCATAATCCGCAGCCCACTGGAACTTGAAGCCATAGGTCGCAGCATCGCCATTAGAGCCCTTAGGAGCGAGAATAAGGCTGGTGTTGGGCTGTCGCCAGTTGCAGCCCTTTTCCTTGGCAATAGCGCCCTCTGCCGCGGAATGAACATAAGCCTTGAAGCTGCCTTCGCCGGTATTGCTCCTGAACGCATCATAAAACTCAAGTTTCGTATTATCGAAAGTCGTCATCGCAAGGTAAGGCCCCACACTATTGGGCCTCATCCAAAACATATACGAGCAATAACCGGATATAAAGCTATGTTTGAACACGCTTTCAGTCGCAGGCTTATTCCAGGCAAACACGGTATTCATCTCAAACGGCAGCGCCAGATCGCCGATCTCAATAGGCTGGTCTGAATTGTTGCTGATCGCAATTATCCAATTGAGATAGCCGCCCTGCAGGTCGAATCGGCTTACCAGATTTAAGCGATCATCAATATTATATTTAGCGCCATATTGCGAACCGCAGCAAGACGTTATCGGGGTCAATTGCCCGCTTCCTGCCAGTACACCCGTATCGGTCTGCACCCACTCGCCAGCTCCTTGCCGATAGCGCAAGATAACATCCCCCAGCCTCTTACCAGGCAGGATATATTGCGTATCGAATGAGTCTTCCACCCGCCTGAGACCAACAACCGCGCCATTATCCAGCTTCAGATCAAACTCAGCGCTATTCAAACAAGTATTGTTTTCCAACTCCAACTCCATATATACCTCTCTAAAAGCATCAAACGTCCTTATGAATGGCAACTCTAGAATAACCTATTTTACACTATTCAGTGGTTCAGGAGCTCAAGCCCATCATCAATGAGAGAGTTCAGTCTTGCGGGAATTACATGTCATCCTGAACTCGATTCAGGATATGTTACGCTTAAGGCTTAGATTCCGAATCAAGTTCGGAATGACAAATACACTAAGACTGAACTCTTACTCATCAATCCCGTCTGTTCCCTATTCCCTATTTCCTAATTCTTGCGCAACGAGCTGCCGCTCAAGAATCTCTGCAAAACTACAAAAACCAACAGCAACACGCCGATAACGATTTTTGCGTAATACGAGCTCACGTTATGGAAGTCCATGCTGGACATAATAATTCCCAGAATCATAACGCCGATAAGAGTTCCAAACACATTACCCGCTCCACCGGTCATCAGAGTGCCTCCGATAACTGATGCGGCAATTGCATTGAGCTCCCAGCCATCAGCGCCGGTCGGGTCGCCGGAGGGCAGGTAAATCGTAAACACTATCGCAGCCAATGCGGCAAGGAATCCGCTGAGCATGTAAACCATCACTTTGGTCCGCCCAACAGGCAGCCCCATCAAGTGCGCGGCATCCTCATTGCCGCCAACAGCGAATAGATTGCGCCCAAACGAAGTAAAGAAAGTAATATACAGCCCAACAGCAACAACTGCAAGCAAAACCAATGCGGGCAGCCCGATCCATATAGGATCCCAACGAAAACCAATCCAATATGACCCAATTGGAAAAACCAATTGGAGAAGACAGACAGTGAACACTGTCGCAGCTAATGCAGCTAAGAAACCTCTGAGAGCATAAACCCTGATTTTTGTTCGCCCAACAGGCAATCCCATAAAATGCGATGTGAATAACGTAATATACAGGCCGATTGCTACAACAGCAAGTACCGCCAACGCAGGGAAACCTATCCATAACGGGTCCCAGCGAAAACCGCAAAAATGAGTTACCGCTGAAAACCCAAATTTAATCGGCAAGCCGATCTCGGTCATCCTGGTCATGAATGGGTGCTCTATCGGAATAGCAGTCTCATTGCTTATCATATACGCGATTCCGCGCGCGAGGAATAGCCCAGCCAATGTCGCGATGAACGGCTCTATCTTAAAATAACGCACCACACATCCCGTCAGAAAACCCATTCCCGTGCCGATACAAAGGGCAATCACCCAGCAAATCACCGGATGCAGGTGGTAAGCGCCCATAAGTTTGGCAATTACGCATGCACAAAGAGCGACCACACCCGCCACCGAAAGGTCTATCCCGCCTGAAACGATGACCATTGTCATTCCAACAGCGACAATGCCCAGCGCCGCATTATCAACAAATAGATTTATGAACACATAGGCTGAGCCAAAGCTAGGGCTTGTGGCTCTGGCGACAATATAAAGCGCCAGGCAGACAAAAATGGTTGCAAGCATTGGAATGGTTCGCACGTTGAAAATTTTATTCGCCAACCCAGATATTTTTTGAGTATTATTTGAAACAACTGTCGACATAATCCTACGCGCTCCTACGTGTAAAAATATTCGCCACTGACGCTCTAAATGCCGGCGACTGAATCAAACACACAATCACAACGGTAATCGCTCTCATCGCCAAAGCATATCCCCAGTTCAAACCAGCGGCCTGAACTGTGAAAATCAACGTCCTCATAATGAGCGCACCCATAAGAGAGCCAAAAAGACTAAACTTTCCGCCGCTAAACGCCGTACCACCAACAATAACCCCGAGTATAACATCGAGCTCATTGTGGTCTCTGAGAGCCATCGTGTTCGCATCAGCAGAAGCAACTTGTGCCGTTAGCAACAAACCCGCCAGCGCAGCACAAACCCCAGAGAACGCATAGACAAACACTTTCACCATTGATGAGTTCACACCGCAATACTTGGATGCGGTTTCGTTGCTTCCGACAGCCTCGATATACGTGCCCCAGACAGTTTTTCGCGCAATAAACCACGTAACAGCACACACCAATGCCACAAGATAGAATCTGTTTGGCAATCCTAAGAACGCCCCATTGCCCAACTCACAGAATTGCCCAAATATCGGGTTAGAATGCGGATTATTGAGAGGCAAAGTAAGAATTGCGCCCTCTGTTTCACCAGGTTTGCATGTTGGCAGAAGTTGTGCAATTCCGCGTCCCGCAACCATAAGAATTAAGGTTGCAATAAATGGCTGAATCCTCAAATAGGCTACTAGAATACCATTCCAAATGCCTGCCAACACACCTATACCGAGACAAAACATGATAATCGCGGGCAACGGTAAAGGCTTCGGCGCCAATAATAACACCGCCGATGTTACTCCTGAAATCGCAGCAACAGCGCCGACCGAAAGGTCGATACCTTTCGTAGCAATAACTAATGTCATAGCCATCGCCATCAATATTACGGGAGTCGCCTGCCTTCCGATGACAAGCAGCGTATCAAGTAGAGCTGCCCATTTAACACTAATCCCTTTAGAATTAATAACTATGAAGTGCATGGAAAATGCGCAAATTAGTATTACTACAAGCAATGCCACAAATGGTAATAACGCCTTATAAAGTCCTTCTTTGTGTAAAAATAAACGGGGCGCTGCAGTCGGCTTAGTTTGTTTGCGCATGCTGCCCTCCCCCTGCAATCACACTCATGATTACCTGCTCGTCTATTTGGTCTCCGCTCAGCTCGGCTATCTTTGCCCGATCCTTCATAACAGCCACCCGATGGCTGGAGCGGACAACTTCCTCAAGCTCAGATGAGATAAAAAGTATCGCCATGCCATCTTTCGAAAGATCCTTCATAGCTGTCTCTACTTCAGATTTCGCGCCGACATCGATTCCTCTTGTCGGTTCATCAAGAATAAGCAGTTTGGGCTGCGAAGCCAACCACCGCGCTAAGATAACCTTCTGCTGGTTTCCGCCGCTCAGGTTCTTAACCGGCTGTTCTATGCTCGGCGTGGAAATATTGAGCGCTTTTACGTATTTTTCAGCGATTTCGACCTGCTTTTTGAGCGATATGAAGCCGCCGGGGGAAATTTTCTTGTGGATAGCAAGGCAGATGTTTTCTCGAACGCTGAGGTCAGGGATAATGCCCTCGGTTCGCCGGTCTTCGGGTGAAAAGCCAATACCGTTATCTATAGCGACTTTCGGAGAAAGCCTGCCGAGGTTCTTACCATCAACAGCGATCGTGCCTGAGGTCGGCTTATCCGCGCCGAAGAATAGCCGCGCCGCTTCTGTGCGCCCTGAGCCGAGAAGTCCGGCTAAACCCAAAACCTCTCCGCTTCTTATCTCCAAATCGAAAGGCTTAACAGCGCCAACTCTTCCCAAGCCTCTAGCTTCAACAAATGGTTTGCTGCCTTCCACGTGCGCAGATTCGGCCTTTTGAACGAACAGCGCTTGGACCTCATCCGGGTTCTTTCCGAGCATATGACCAACCAGACCCAGTTTCGGCAGTTGAGCGGCCTCAAACATGCCCACAAGCTCTCCGTTTCTCAAAACCGTTATCCGGTCCGTGATCTGGTAGACCTGGTCAAGAAAATGTGTAACAAATACAATTCCAACACCCTCATCTCGGAGATTCCTTACCACGGCAAAGAGCTCCTTGACTTCGCCTTCATCAAGGCTTGAGGTCGGTTCGTCCATGACCAGAATCTTGCATTTCATATCGACAGCGCGCGCGATGCTCACCATTTGTCTTATAGCAACGGGGTAATCTGAGATTGAGCGGGTGACGTCTATATTCAAACCAAGACGCTGCATAGCAATATTGGCTAATCTATTGAGCTCACCCCAGCGTATCGCGCCGAAGAAGTTCTTTGGCTGACGACCGATCATGATGTTTTCAGCAACACTCTGATACGGCAGCAGGCTAACTTCCTGATGGATAGCGCTGATGCCTTTGGCTTGTGCGTCAACAGGCGATGTCGGCTTGAAAGGCTTTCCGTCCAAGACAATTTTGCCGGTTTCCAGGGAATATACTCCGGTAAGTATTTTGAGCAACGTAGACTTGCCTGCGCCGTTTTCGCCCATCACAGAATGCACCTCACCAGGTTTCACGCAGAAATCCACATTGGATAGGGCCCTAACGCCGGGGAAAGTCTTGCTTATTGACTTCATATCGAGGATTAAGTTGGTTTGTTCTGTCATAATTGTACTAAGATCGGGAGTGCGGCTGAATTAAGTCGCACTCCCTTATCTTTCTCTTTGATTTTGTGGTCAATTCATCGCTTGCCAGAGGCAAGACGCCGAATTAATACTTTCTGGAACCGATAAGCTTTGCAGCAACGCTCTGATCGAAGCATTGTTCCTTAGATGGCATTTCCTTCGGTTGTGCAATGCCTTTGACTGCCTTTTCGCAAGCATCAAATAGAGCTGGGCCCATCAGTGGGTTGCACTCGACGCTGCAATTGAGCTTGCCAGCGATCATAGCCTCAAATGCAGCTTTGACGCCATCGATGGAGACAATTATAACATCCTTGCCCGGCTTGATACCGGCAGCTTCCAAAGCCTGGATAGCGCCGAGAGCCATATCATCATTATGCGCATAAACAGCCTGGATATTCTTGCCTTCGGATGCGATGAATGCTTCCATAACCTGCTGGCCGGTAACGCGCTTGAAGTCACCGGTCTGGCTCTTGATGATCTTCATACCAGGGAAATTTTTGATAGCATTCTGGAAACCAATTTTGCGATCACGAGCGGGAGCGGAACTGGCGGTACCGGTAAGCTCAACGATATTGGCTTTGCCATTCATTTTCTTAGCCAACCACTCGCCAGCCATTCGGCCTTCTTCGGTAAGATTAGGTCCAACATGAGTAACCCAAAGGCTGTCATCCGAAACATCAACAGTACGGTCCGAAAGAATCACAGGAATCTTAGCGGCCTTAGCCTCGCGCAACACGGGTTCCCAACCACTCGTAATAACCGGAGCCAAGATGATTACGTCCACTTTCTGAGCGATGAAGTTCTTTATGGCCTTGATCTGGTTTTCTTGCTTCTGCTGAGCATCCGAGAACATCAGTTTAATGCCGCGCTTTCGGGCTTCGTCCTGAATATTCTTGGTGTGAGCTCTGCGCCAGTCGCTCTCAGAACCGATCTGAGAGAAGCCAACTACAAGCTGCCCAGAGCTTACATTCTTTGAACAACCCTGCATAACAGGGATAGCGACACACAGTGTCGCCAAGAGAAGAGCACTTTTAGAAAATAGTTTCATATCATTCCTCCAAAGTCATTCTTAGTCAGTAGTATAGCTTATTCCTTCGTATAAAGCTATATTATTGATCAACTTATTTGCATGCAATTTACTCATGCTCAAGCAAAAAGATTCCGTAATCGGCAAAAAAGTTCGGCAATGCAGGCACAACTTTATACATGTCCTCGCCTAAAACAAGATCAGTCTCTCGTAAAATCCTTAATCCACGCTCTTTGCAGAATCGCCGAAAGTCGCGCAAAGTGGTAAGGTGAATATTCGGAGAATTGTACCATTCATAAGGCAAGTTTTTTGTGCGCGGCATCTCACCGAAACACATTAATTGAAAACGCACTCGCCAATAACCGAAGTTTGGTATAGATATTATACAACGTTTCCCGACTCTGGCGGCTTCCATTATCAGAAAATCCGGCCTATGCAACACTTGCAGAGTGCTGGTAAGAATCACATAATCCACACTCTGGTCGTTGAAATCCGCCAAGCCCTCGTCAAGGTCGCCATGATATACAAACAACCCATTCGCCACGCATTCTTGAACGGCAGTGTCCGAAAGCTCTATGCCTTGCACCCGAGCGCGTTTGCTGACCTGCAGCGCCCTCATAAGATGTCCTTCGCCGCAGCCCATGTCCAGCACACTGCTGCCCGGCTCCACCATATCCACTATACATCTAAATTCCGGTCTAATCTTATCTGGCATATTTGAAGCTTCATCCTAACTCAATAATAAAATCAATCGCCGCGCTATTCCGCGGGCTGTCCATATTCAAGGAAGCTCGTTATCAGGCGCGTCATAACATCCACTTCCAATAAGAATGCGTCATGGCCGTAATCTGACTGCAATTCGGCATAGCTCACATCGATATTATTCCTCCTAAGCGCTGAAACAATCTCCTTGGACATATACGGAGGAAATAGCCAATCCGAAGACACCGATATCACCAAAAACGCTGACTTCGCTACCGATAATGACCGTCTCAAATCGCCAGTCGGCTGCGCGAGGTCGAAATAGTCCATTGCTTTGGTTATATACAAATATGAGTTTGCATCAAATCTCTTAACAAACTCATCCCCGCGATAGCTTAAATAACTCTCAACCTTAAACTCAGTCAAGAAGTCATAATCAAAGTTGGGCTTATCCTGCAAATCACGGCCGAACTTTGTATGCATTGATTTTTCGGACAGGTAAGTTATATGCCCAACCATCCTTGCAATCCCAAGGCCAATGCTGGGAATCGACTTGCCATAATAGTTGCCATCCATCCAATTGGGGTCGCCCATAATCGCCTGCCTGCCCACCGCATCAAAACCAATCGCCTGAGCGCTAAGCCTTGCTGTTGAGCAAATAGGAATAATCAGCCGCACCATATCCGGGTAAGAAACCGCCCACTGCAACACCTGCATTCCGCCCGCGCTGCCGCCGACCACGCACAAAAGCTGCCTAATCCCCAAATAGTCGACCAGCGCTTTCTGCGCCTGCACCATATCGCTTATGGTAACCATCGGAAAGTTTAACGCATAGACCTCACCTGTTGCCGGATCAATTGAACCAGGCCCGGCGCTTCCTTTGCACCCGCCAATGACATTCGAGCAAATAACGCAATACTTATCAGTGTCGAATGCCTTACCCGGCCCGATCATGCTGTCCCACCAACCAGGCTTGGGATCATCAAGATGATATCTTCCCGCAGCGTGGGAATCGCCAGAAAGAGCATGGCACACAAGAATACAATTGCTCTTGTCAGCGTTCATTTCGCCATACATTTCATACGCGATCGTGATCGGCCCCAATGTTCGTCCGCATTCCAACTGCAGCTCATTAGGAGGCGCTGCAAATGTGAAATACCGGATTTCAACTATTCCTATCGATCCTGCTTCCTGCACTGCCATATTTACCTCTGTAACTCCGCCCTGTCAGATAATCATCAATCGTGGGAGCGAACCCACACGAATCTATATAATGAAGAGCCTATTATCTACCACAGAGGATACCATTTTTGTCGATTTGATGCAATGCGCGGATAAGTTTATCTTCCAATATAGCAGAGATAGGTATATAATTATTGTAGAATATCGAGTATGCTATCGCATACAACTCACCGACTCGCCCTTGGGAGGAAAAATGCACTTCGAACTCATCAATAAGCTTTCTCGGAATCGTTTTATTACTTTACTCCTGCTCATCTCGCTTACTTTGGCAGCTCAACCGCTAATGGCGGCGGATGATGTCAAGCAGGAAATGACTGCTGCCGTTGCAGCCGTTCGTCCCGCCCTGGTGCGCATATTGGTCGCATCCGCCGATTACCGGCAGGGCCGTCAGGTAAAGACGGAATCTGCCGGAAGCGGAGTCATAATCTCCCCCGAGGGCTATGCTGTTACCAATCATCACGTGGCGATGAATGCCGAGCATATCGTCTGCACCCTATCCGACAGACGCGAAGTCGAAGCTAAATTAGTTGGCTCAGACCCTCTCGCGGACATCTGTGTGATAAAACTGATTTCACCCGACGGAAAGCCTTTCCCGGCAGCCTCGTTTGGGGATTCATCCGCGTTAGAAGTAGGCGACCGAGTGTTTGCAATGGGCTGCCCATTTGCGATATCGCAGTCGGTTACAATGGGCATTATCAGCAATACTGAAATGATGATGCCTGAAGAGTTTTCTGACTCTGAATTAACACTTGATGGCGAAGATGTGGGTTCTATAGTCAAATGGATTGGCCATGATGCGCTGATCGAACCCGGAAACTCCGGTGGACCGTTAATCAACAGAGACGGTCAAATCATTGGAATCAACGAAATCAGCTTCGGCTTAGCTGGCGCAATTCCGAGTAATTTGGCAAAAGACATCGCTGAGCAGTTGATTAAAACCGGTACGGTGAAGCGGAGCTGGGTAGGAGCCGAAGTGCAGCCGCTGCTTAGGTCCTCCAAAACAAACAAGGGCATACTTGTCAGCAGTGTCATGGAAGGCTCGCCTGCTGCAAAGGCCGGTCTTAAGGCCGGTGACATTTTACTTAGCATAGATGGCGCCGAATGCAACGCTCAGTTCAAAGAACAGGTTCCGCAGTTCAATCAGTTCGTCACCAATATACCCGTCGGTAAAACCACCCAGATGAAAGTTCTGCGCAACACCACCGAACTCAGCTTTGCAGTCACCACAGTGGAAAGGCAAAAAGCTCTCGATAAAGAGCACGAGATCAAAAGCTGGGGGATATGCGCCACAAACATAACGCAGACTATGCAAAAAGAAATGCAATTGCCAACCAAAGACGGAGTTATGGTGAGCGGGATTCTCCCCAGCGGCCCTGCAGGTTCCGCTAAGCCTGCGCTGAACGAAGGAGACATAATCTTAAAGATCGGCCCGGACGCTATTAAAGACATCAACCAGCTCAAGACAATTACGCAAACGCTCACCGATGGCAAAAAAGACCCGGTGCCCACCTTAATTGTCTTCAAGCGCAATGAAAAAGAATATATGACGGTCGTTAAGATCGGCAAGGAAGAAATGTCGGAGCCTGGCGCCGAAATCGCCAAAGCATGGCTTGGAATCGACTCCCAAGTATTGACCAGTGAGCTATCCAAGGCGCTCGGTGTTGCAGGCAAGATGGGAGTTCGCATCACTCAGGTCTTCCCCAACTGCAACGCTTCCAAGGCTGGCATGAAGGTGGGCGACTTGATCATCAAACTGGACGGTGAGGAAATACCGGCTGATCAGATAGGCGATGAAGAGGTGCTCTCAAGCTTGATAAGGCAGTATGACATCGGCGCAGAGGTTGATTTATCCGTTGTTCGAGGGGGCAAGGCGTCTATAGTAAAAGTCAAGCTGGACGCCGCCCCAAAACCTTCGCGCGATTACCCTAGATACGAAGATGCAAATCTTGAATTCACTGCCCGAGACATCACTTTCTCAGACAAGGCCAATGGCCAGGTGAATCAGGGCCAGACCGGCGCTTATGTTGAATCTGTTGCTGATGGCAGTTCAGCAGCGCTGGGGAGGCTCTCAGCAGGCGATGTTATCACTATGATCGACGGCGCGCCCATCAAGAAGCTGGATGAACTCAAGAAAGCAATGGAAAACATTGCTCAAAAAAAACCGGAAGTAGTTGTATTCGAAGTCAAAAGAGGAATCCGCACACGATTCCTCGAAATCAAGCCAAGTTGGAACGAATAACCCATTAAACAGACAAATAAAAGGAGAATGTTCAATGTCGAAGAATCGCAAGAGTTATATCATAGCGCTGATGGCGGCTGTTTTGGCCGCAGGTTGCTGCGCAATCAGCCGCGCCGATGAAGTGGCTGAAAGCAGCCGCAAAATATATGAAGCCAACAAAGACGCCATTGTTACCGTCGAGATGGTAATTGAAATGAGCATGGATAGCGACAAGCGCGAAACCAAGTCCAATTCTACCGGCGTGATAATCGACCCTTCGGGTTTGGTTATAACATCGCTTGCTGAATCCAACCCCGGAGATATGTCCGAGCGGTTGATGGGCGGCGATAGCTCAATGCAGATGACATCAAAAGTCATCGATGCCAAAATCAGATTATCTGATAACACCGAAGTTCCGGTTGATATAGTTCTGCGTGACCGCGACCTTGACATGGTTTTCCTTCGCCCGAAAAAGGCAGCCGATCAGCCATTCAAATATATCGACCTTTCTCAGTCCGCCGCTCCACTGTTGATGGATCAAACATTGACTTTCTCCAGGCTTGGTCAGATAGCGAACAGATCAATTTCAATATCTCTGAACCGTGTCTCAGCCATTGTCACTAAGCCCAGGCTGTGCTACGTGGTTTCCAATATTAACAGTCTTGGATGTCCTTCTTTCACCACTGACGGCAAAATTGTTGGTATCACATTGCTGCGCACGAGTGCAGGGCGCGATGATAGCTCAGGTTCTTCTATTTATGACAAAATGCTCCCGGTTATTCTGCCCTGCGCAACCATTCAAAACGCGGCTGCGCAAGCAAAGACCGCTTCGCCCGAAAAAGCCGTGGAGGCTCCCGCTAAAACCGCTGTTAAACCAGCCATCAAACCGGTCGTTAAGCCACCGGTTAAGAAGCCGTCCAAAACACCGGCTAAGAAACCTGCCGCTAAGTAATCTCGAACCTCAACATCCAAGAGATAGTTCTGGGCGGTGATTTCTGAATCACCGCCCATTTGTTCGTGTCCCAACAAGCATCGTCCCTGCGTTTCGCCACACTCCAAACAGGGATATTCCGCTTATGGCAACTATATCCCGAATCACAGAATGGTGCAACGATGAAAAGTAGCCATTGACGAGTTAATTCAGGCGTGGTACCATAAGCCCGTAGAAATGCATTGCAGGGAGGTCCAGCGCAATAATGACTCGACGCGAAAGAGTTTTGGATGCGATAAATCACAAAGACACCGATTTTGCACCTTATAATATCGAGCTCACCCACCAGGCTCATGAACGGCTTACACAATATGTAGGCGATCCGGATTATATCGACCAAATCGGAAACCATATCACCAAAGCATATTACGACGGCTATCTGCAGGAAACCGAACCCGGCTCCGGCTATTGGCTTGATCATTTTGGGGTGAATTGGAATAGAAACGGCGCAGATAAGGACATCGGCGTCATAGAAGGGTTCGTACTTACCGAGCCGTCAATGAAGGGCTATTCATTTCCTGAATTAGATGAGCAGAAACTGCGACGCGAGTATGAGGAAGTTATCGCAAATGCCGGCGACCGCTGCCGCATAGCCGCAATCGGTTTCTCGATGTTCGAGCGCGCCTGGACCTTGCGGGGTATGGAAAATCTGCTCATGGACATGATAATCGATCCCGAATTCGTGCACGAGCTTCTTGATGGAATCTGCGAACACAATCTCAAAATCGTGAATATCGCTATGGAATACCCGTTCGATGGTTTCCATTTCGGGGACGACTGGGGCCAGCAAAAGGGCACAATTATGGGACCCAAGCACTGGCAGCGGTTCATCAAGCCGAGAATGGCGAAGATGTATGAACGTATCAGCAGCGCCGGGCGCTTTGTATCTCAGCACTCATGCGGCGACATTCAAGACCTGTTTCCTGATCTTATCGAGATTGGCCTGAATATGTATCAAACATTCCAACCCGAGATTTATGACCTCAAATCGGTAAAACGCGAGTTCGGCAAAGATCTGACATTCTGGGGAGGCATTAGTACCCAGCGGGCGCTGCCATTTGTAACGCCTGATGAAGTTAAGAAAATCACCCATGAAACCATAGCCATAATGAGCGCAGGCGGCGGTTACATCGCCGCTCCCACTCACGACGTCCCGTTCGATGTCCCACCGGAGAATATCGTGGCGCTTGTGGAAGCGTTTCAGAACCAAGGATAGCTTGTACGGTAGGCTTCGGCATCAGGATACCGAAGTAACTGTACGCGGGGAGGGCGAAGGTCCCCCTGAGCCGCATTGCGCTATACGAAAAAATAGGCCGCAGGATAATATTCCTGCGGCCTATTATTCATTTGTCTTATCTAACAACTACTCAGTGGGAGGAGTTGGCGGCGTCGGCGGAGTTGGCGGCGTTGCCGGCCTGTCGCTTGGTGTAGGCGGAGGCGGAGGTGTCGGTCTAATCGTCGGCCTGGGGCCACCAGGTCCACCAGATCCCGGCCTGGGACCTCCAGGGGCTCCCATTGTGGGCATAGCATTAGGATCAACCGGAAGAGAAATATTATCTACTCTCGACTTGGCGCTTTCGATCTTGAGGTCATTAACGATCATTTGCATTTGCATGGGAACCTTTGTGTCAGTGATCATCTGCTTGAGCTCTGCTTTTTCAGCTCCAGTGGCATCCTTACCAATAGCCTCAGCCTTGATAATGTGATAACCGTAGGTGGTCTTGGTAGGCTCGCTGATCTGACCTGCTTTCAGAGCAAATGCAGCCTGCTCGAATTCCGCCACCATCCCACCCCCCTTGGAGAACCAACCGAGAGAACCGCCCTTCTCTTTGCTGATCGGATCTTCGGATACTTCTTTAGCAACCTTGGCAAAATCTTCGCCTGCCTTGAGTCTGGCGGCAATCTCATCGATCTTTGTCTTGGCAGCGGCATCCTGCTGAGTCTTATCGGCTATAGACGGGTCGAATCTGATCAAAATATGGCTGGCTTTCATATACTGAGCATACTCAGCCGGATCAACTTTGGTTTTCGCAACGGCCAGTTTTTTCAAGATTGCCTGAAATTTCAGCTTTCCATAGAAGAACCCGTATGTTACTTTGAATTTTTCCATAAGAGCTTCTTTGCTAGGAAGTTGCGTCTGCTTGAGGACTTCTTTTATCTCTTTGTTAATATCAGCATTGCCAACCTGTAACTTCTGCTTCTTAGCCGCCTGCTCGAGCATCTTCAGATCAAGCAACTCAGCAAGCATGTTTGGAGCGGTTCTGTCCCAAAGAGCCTTGATAAGCTCGCCTTTGGTCACATTTACGCCGGATATCTTACCAACTACGGCGCTGTCTGGGCCATTCCAGAACTTATCCATTTCTGCCTTTTGATTGAACGTCTTTGCAACTACAGCCTTCGGTGCGGCTGTTGGCGCTGCATACACCATAGAACATAGCGCCATACAAGCTGGCGCTGCCATCATCAATACCAGTTTCTTTCTTCGCATTAATAAATGCTCCTTTCGATAATGTACTGTTTGATATATTACTATAAATCCACGGGTGAGTCAACCACCTACGCTACCATTCTTTGAAATACCACCTCCATTCGATCAAAACTGCATAAAACAGGCAAAATAATTACCAGTAGAATTACGAAAACAGCGCGGAGCTAGTTCCATAAATATTCTCCATAATGCAAGTTCTCCTGAAAATTCCTAAAAAGCCAAAAATACCAGCATCAATGCGATAGTGTTATTTATCGCATGACAAACAATGCCAGGCAGCAGCGAACCTGTCTTTTCGCGCACCAACGCCAACACCATCGCCAACGCCAAAAGCGGAAGAAACTGCCCGGGAAATGTCGGGTGAAGAGCGGCAAATATCGTCCCAGAGAGCAAAACTGCGGCCCAAACTCCCATTTTTGTGCGCAGCGCCGTGTACAGCATTCCTCTGAAGAACACCTCCTCAACAATTGGCGCTGCGATAACAGCAAGCACAAACACAATCAGAATCGGCGCCCCACCCTTTATGACCATCTCGACTATCGGATGCTCCGGCGTTTGCACATCCTTGAAAACAGTCTTCGAAAGCTCACTTGATATCACAGCGGCAACGCCCAACAAAGGCAGGGCGGCAAAATACGCAGCCACTCCCCATAATATTTTGCCAAATATAGGCTTGAACTTTAGGCCGATTTCTCCAGCATCTTCGCCCGAGAGCGTAGTCATATTCTTGAACGCAGCCACGCCCAATGAAAATGCCAGTATCATAGACAAGAGCTGGAGACAAAGTCGGATTGCGATCCCCACAGAATCGTTTTCGCCAATTCCCGCGGTATCTGCAAATACACCACTCAAAAGCTCAATGAAAGAAAAACCCACAAAATACAAGAGAAAGCTGATAAGAAGGATTTCCGGCTGGATTTTTGGAGCAGCAGCATGCTTAAGATCGTCCGAGAATCTAACAAGAAAGATAATGCAAAAGACAATCCCCGCGAGTCCAGCGGCGCTGGCAAACATAAATACAATGCAGAGCGTCACTATCCAGACAGCGGCGTTCTCGCTGGCAGCATTTCTCAGAGCCAATGCCTTCAACTTCTCGCCTGCCCTATCGTAAACCTCAGCGATTGCCCTGTCTTTGATAGGGCCAAGGTCGAGGGCTTTGATTTGTTTGGCATATTTTTGAGCTCGATCAGGGTCCAAGCTCTTTGCTTCAAATATGCTTATCCACATCTGCGATTCTGAGGCAAGTTTAGCTGATTCGGCTTTGGTAACATCTCGAAACTGCTTAGGTTCACCGAGCAATTCAAACTCATGCTTGCCCGATTTATGCAGCAAAAGCTGTTTTACAACCCCAATCCGCCGAATGGCTGCTGGCTCCGAGCCAATTTGCTCATAAGCCTCGATGGCCTTCTGAGCGCTGTCTGCGGCCTCAAAGACAGGAATTGCCGATATGGCTTGCCTGACATAAGTATCGCCAACGATATAATCATTCTCAGAACCAACCCCAGCTTGAGAATTAGCTGGGCGCATCCGGAGACCGGTTATGTTCAGCGTAACAATGCCGACGACCAAAAGCCCGATCACCAGCATATAGATAAGCCAAGACTTGTTCTGGTTCGGCGAATGAGGAGTTTCTATCTCCAAATCAGGCGACCTCGCTCC
This sequence comes from Armatimonadota bacterium, assembly GCA_026392045.1. Taxonomy (GTDB): domain Bacteria; phylum Armatimonadota; class UBA5829; order UBA5829; family UBA5829; genus JAMCYN01. The sequence continues at coordinate 19,456 of JAPLCU010000041.1, read as the reverse complement.
GAATCAGATTTTCCGGCATGCTCTTTTCCAGCCAATCCTTATACATTTGCAGCGTAAGCCTGAACTCGGACTCAAAACGCCCCTTAGTCTCCTGCAGAAGTGCGATATCGGCCCTTTGACGTTCGATCTCTCTCTGGTTATCTATGGTCATTTGCACGCGCGCATTTTCTGCTTCTTTAAGGGTCAGTTCGGCCTGCTTGTGGGCACTCGCTCTGACCTCATCCGCGCTCTTCTGAGCAAGCGTGAGGGCATCAGACATAGCCGATTCGATTTTGCGCACTCTGTCAACCTCTGCCTGTAACTGGTCTACTTTGTGCATCAATTCGCATTTCTCCCGCAAGACGCTCTCGAGAGCATCGCTCGCGGCACTCACAAAATCATCAACCTGGCTTTTGTTGTAGCCTTTGAATGAACTTTTGAACTCAGTATGGAGTATATCAATAGGTGTTAATGCCATGTTAGTTTCCTTTATAGATCAACATTATATGTAAGCGCTCCCAAATAGTGCGTAAACTGTCATGCTGAACTTGATTCAGCATCTATTTATCGAAGTGCAGACCCTGAAACAAGTTCAGGGTGACATGTAATTCGCACCAAGAGTGAGATATCACTATCCTAATTCTTCTGCGCGCTTCGTCGCAGCTTTGACAGCCTGGATGATCGCAGACCTGAAACCGGCTTTTTCCAAGGCATCTATGCCTGCAATAGCCGTGCCTCCAGGGCTGGTTACGCGGTCCTTTAGCTGGCCCGGATGTTCATTAGATTCCAACACCATCCGCGCCGCGCCCATAACCGTCTGCGCCGAAAGCTGCATTGCAACATCCCTCGCAAGGCCGACTCGCACGCCAGCATCCGAAAGCGCCTCGATCATTATATATACATAAGCAGGCCCGCTGCCGCTCAAACCAGTCACAGCGTCCAGCATCTTCTCCTGGACTTCCAACGCAATCCCGACCGCATCAAAGAGCTTTTTGCCTATGACAACGTGTGCATCAGTGACGTGCTTGCCTCTGCAAAAAGCAGTAGCTCCGGCGCCCACCATACACGGCGTGTTAGGCATAGCTCTGATAACGGCCGTCCCCTCAGGTAGGCGGGACTCAATCACATGCAGTTTCACCCCCGCCGCGATAGAGACAACCAACTGCCCACCCTTCAAGGCTCCGCAAATCTGCGATAACGCCAGCGCCGTGATGTTGGGCTTCACCGCAAGCAAAATAACATCAGCCGCTCTTACGGCCTCGCCATTGTCTGTCGTCACTTTAACGCCCATCTGCGCTGAACGCGTTTCAAGCAGTTTCTTATCGATATCTGCCATCGTGACATCGCCCGGCTCAAATAGCCCAGCCGATATCCACCCCCTGGCAAGCGCCGTGCCGATAGCTCCCGCGCCGATTACTGCAAGTTTGCCCATATTTTTGGTTGTCATCATATATCCTCAGTCGATTATTTCTGCCTATGTTGTGCAAGTTTACTATGTAAACTTCGGCAAAAAGCCCCTGCGGCAACAGGCATGAACACAAAGACCCAGCACAAAAGCGCTGGGCCCCGGTTAAACTAGTTGTCGTGGAACCCGGCGTTGACCTTACGGTTTCCATTCCCGCCATTTTCCACTTCGATCACATAATTAGCTGGAGTGAACAAGTAAACCTTGTCCCCAACCTTCTCGATATATCCATCCAGGGCGTAAATGACTCCGCTGAGGAAGTCGATTACCTTCACGCATACCTCAGGTGTTGCCTTTTCCAGGTTAACAATCTGCTGATGACCTGATTTAAGGCCGTCAGCCGCCTGCTGGGCGTTCTCGAACGACTGAATCGTCAGCCATACCGAGACAAAAGTCGGTCTGGATGAATGCACTCGAACTGTAGTGGTTCTTCTTCTTCCGCTGGGCTCATCGATGAAATCTACTTCATCTTCTTCATAATCGCCCAAGCCGATTTTATCTTTGAATTTCTCCCACACAGTCCTCTGCAGATCATCATATTCTTCTTGCGGTGCTGCTCTCATGTTAGTAAACCCTCCCATAAGTTAATGGTGCCAGTCATGGTTGGGTGTTGGGCGTCACTTCCGATCCGTAACTGAGCGCACCCGGCGCCGGGCATCTTGCCTGCGCCTTTGGTCTTTATTATATTTGATAATGTGCGTCAGGGCTGCTTTATGCTCTCTGACCGAATATGGCCGTGCCGATTCGCACCATATTCGACCCCTCTTCGATAGCAATCTCGAAGTCCTGGGTCATCCCCATGGAGAGGTAAAGCCGCTGCTCATCCGGCAGCTTGTCCCATAGTTCTTTGAGTTGTAAAAAATAAGGTCTGGTTTCGCGCGGATCGGCCAAAAAAGGCGCCATTCCCATCAAACCCGAAACCCGTATTCCTGACAACTGCGATATCCCCTCGGCGATTCTCAGAGCTTCATCAGCCCCAATACCGAACTTTGTCGGCTCGCCTGATACCTTCACTTCAATCAGCACATCGATGCATTTCCCGATGGCTTCGGCCCTGCGCGATATTTCTCTTGCAAGAGCTTCGTCATCCACGCTGTGAATCATACTAATAAACTCAACAACGTGCCGCACCTTATTGCGCTGCAGATGCCCTATCATATGCCATCTTACAATATCGCCGATTTCCCCGAACTTCAGCTCGGCCTCCTGGACATAATTCTCACCGGTATCGGTCACCCCGCAAGCAATGGCTTCTCTTATTTCCGCCACGCTGCGGGTCTTTGTGACCACAATAAGGTTAATATCCTCACCGGTTCGCCCGGACTTCCTCGCAACAGCGTCTATGCGCTGCCTTACGGCGCTCAAATTGTCCGCAATAATTGACATGTTAAAGCATCAGTTTCTGGTCGTCAATCAAAGATTAACGACTAATCATATACTAATTACCCATAGATTAGCAAGTTTCCTTCTAAATACTAGGATAATATAGAATTTTTTTTATTTACACGCTCCGCACGCCTGACACCCGCCGACATTACAAGGCTCAGATAACTTTCCTTCCAATGATTTTTCATACTCGCGCCAGAGGTAATTCTTATCCACAGCCATATCAAGGTGGTCCCAGGGCAAAATCTCCTCGACTGATCGCTCGCGATATAGATATTGCGAGGCGTCAACACCGGTCTCGCGAAGCGCGGCGCCGTAATCTCCACCGTTCTCCAATGCCGTCAATAGAACTCGTCCCAAGCTGCGGTCGCCCCTCGCAAGGTAACCCTGAACCGACGCAAGCCTCGGGCTTTCTCCTCCAAATTGAGCGTTCTTGATGGAGGATATCCCCGAGCGAAGCATCGCATAACGCTTTTTAAGCACGTTTTCACGTTCCATCACATGCCACTGGAAAGGCGTCCACGGTTTCGGCACGAAACTGCTGGCGGAAACTTGAAACTGCATGGATGGATACTCACGCGACACCCGCTTCGTAAGATCGATAATCGCTGCGATGTCGTCGTTGGTCTCAGTCGGCAAACCAATCATAAAGTATAACTTTACCCGCCTGAACCCTGACTCATACGCGATGGATATAGCTGTAAATATCTGCTCATCAGTCGAATACTTGTTTATCGCCTTGCGCAGGCGATCCGTGGCAGCCTCAGGCGCAATAGTAAGAGTTCTCTGCCCTCCAGACGCCATCAGACCCGCAAGTTCGGGAGTGACTGTTTCCAGCCGTAATGATGACACAGTAAACTCCCCGCCAGAATTCACTATCGAACGGCATATATTTATGGAGTCTGGGTGATCGAAAACAGCAGCGCCTACAAGACCCATCCGCGATTTTCCTCTAATTTGCGCTTCAGATAGCAATCGAGGTCTTGGCGGACGTGTGATGTGCCCGGCCAAACAAAACCGACACTTTCTGCCGCACCCACGAGAGATTTCAACCAGACTAATGTCGCCAAACTGAGCGTCGTCAGCGTGAATTAGAGATGCTGCGGGGTAAATGTCTAGATCGCGTGCGATTGCGCGGCTTGCTTTATTGTTTAATATGGGAATATATACCCCCGCCACTCCCGCCAGCGCCTCAAGCCTTTGCAGGCGTGGTTTACCGAGTGTGCGCTCGATGGCATTCACCATCTCAGGCAGCGCCTCTTCAGCGTCGCCGATTACAAACACATCTATGAAATCGCTAAGAGGCTCGGGGTTAAACGAAGCGCATGGCCCCCCTGCAATCACAATCGGGTCGTAATCGCCTCGCTCGGAGCTCAAAACCGGCAAGTTGCCAAGCTTGATTATTTTGAGGACGTTAATATAATCAAGCTCAAACGATATCGAAAAGCCCAGCACATGAAACTCAGAAAGCGGTCTGAGGCTTTCCAGAGTGAATACTTCCGTTTGCGTGCGCTCGTGCTCTTCGAGGTCGCCATCATCCGGCAAAAACACCCGTTCGCAGGAAGCGTTGGGCAATGAATTCAACATCTGATACACAAGCTGGTAACCGAGCGATGCCATCCCCACGCTGTATACGTTGGGAAATGCCAACGCGAAGCGCACCGCAGCCGCCCCATTGATGCTCAATCTGCCGGATTCTTTTGCAAGCCTGGCTTTTGCTTTCTCATATAAATCAACTGCCATACCCACATGGTAAGCCAATCTGCCTGCATTCGCAAGTGCGCGATAGTTATGCAGGCAATATTGCCCAAACATCAGCCTACTGAATCCCGGATAAACTTTTTGCAGTCGACCGGCATAATTCCGGCTGTGTATTTTAGATTATTTGCCGCCTGACACAACATCCCCGTATTCCTGTTGCCATTGTATATCACCGATATATGGAAGAACCTCATGTACAAACTCGCCAAAAGAGGTTATGATGTTAAGTCCGTCGTCAGTCAACATCGAGCTGCCCAGCATGCCGTTTATATTGTCTCGAATCATCCAGATCACTCGCAATCCCGACACGAGCGCGCAGGACCTGGCCAACGCCGTGATGATTGACCAGTCATTGACATCCAGGCTGCTACGGCTGGCAAACTCCGCCTATTTCCATAGAATGCAGGAAGTGGATACGATCTCAAGCGCCATCTTGGTTCTTGGTTTCGGATACGTCCGCAATCTCGCCGCTTCGGCGTCGGTATTGGAGGCAATGTTTCCGCGCCGAGTATTCCCCGGCTTCGATTGGCAGGCAATGTGGCTGCATTCGGTCACCTGCGCTATTGCTTCAGAGGAGATTTACTCCTATATGTCCGGCTTTGACCGCAGGAAAGACGAGACCGTATTCATAGCCGGGCTTTTGCACGACATCGGCAAGCTTGTGATAGCCTGCATGCTGCCGCTGAGATTCATGGCGGTTGTGGAGGGTTGCCGTAAATGCAAAGAAGACATGATCACAGTGGAAAACAACTTCCTATCCTCGAACCACGCTGAAGTTGGCCAATATGTAACGGAGCAATGGGGCTTCCCCGAAAAGCTGGTCCAGGCAATCGCCTGCCATCACACACCGGAATGCGCGACGCAATACTCAGACCTCGCACGGACTGTATTCGCTGCCGATATGCTCGCCAAACGCATATCAGCGCCATGCATTCCGGACCTCACAGCAAACATCAGCCTGCGCGATATCGCCAAGGTGGTAGAAATCAGCCCCGGCAGCATGAGCTACATAATTGAGCACGTGAAGCAAGGCCTCGAGCGCAGCAGCGAGATCATCTCATGGGGTAAGAACCTGCCAAATGCTTACGGGTATTAGAATGTAAGATCGTCCTGGAAATCCGTTCCAGGGCGCAGCTGTGGTGGAAATCCAATACCAGCACAAAATCGGCTACATCTCCCGCAGTCTTCTTACCCTCTCAACAATTGATGCTGCGGGAACTCTTGAACGCGCAAATCTGCCAACAAAGTGCAGGCAGCCGTGCCCGCAGCATACAATATCGGGAACACCAACGACGGCGGGCACGTCTAACTTTACTGTAAGCGCTCAGGATTCGTCAATTCCGGCGTTTGCCGATTTTGATGCTGCGGGAATGGCGATGAGCGACAACGCAGCAAGATTCATCAAACGTCAATTCCCGCAGCTATCACCGGCTGATTGTGTAATAGCTGCGGGAACTCTTGAACGCGCAAATCTGCCAACAAAGTGCAGGCAGCCGTGCCCGCAGCATACAAACTATAACCTTTTTTGTGGGAGGAAGAATATGAAACATAAATTGCAGAGTTTAGCGCTGATGGTGGCAGGCTCAATGTTACTTGCGGCGCCGTCTCTTTCGTCGTCCAATCCTACGGTTTGTTTGGGGGAATTGGGGCAGAAAAATAGCCATAAGATATTTGCTTGCTGGAAGGTACGTATTAAAAGTATTTATGCTGTAAACGTGCCAGCAAGTGCGGTTTTTCTGGCCGTCGCAGAAAAAATCGGTATGCCGGTAGGTGTGGAATTAACGGCTGGCACAGCTGAAACAAAGATAACGATACACTCTTATGACGAGAGCATCGACCGGGTACTTTAATTATGTGCCAAGACTGTACCAGACACCTGGAGCAAGCGAATTGCGGGATAAGAATGGCAAGTTCCTTCGCTACGTACCTAACAAGCCATCTTTCCCTTATCCATTTACGACTGACTTAACAGGACTAAGTGTTTCTGCTTCATCACCGGATGATGCAATTAGTCAAATAGTAGGTTTTGATCGAGTCAAGAAACAAATGCCTGACTTACCCATAGTGGTGCAAGCCAGCGGGTGTCATTTTACAGGTAACGTTATATTGCGTTACGGCAAACTGGATGTTCCTACGGATGAAGTATCTGTGCGTAAAGCAATGAACCTGCTATCGCTCGTGACAGGTAAGAACTGGATCGCGAAGATCGTTAAAGATTCAGGTAAGCCCAAAATCGAAGTCAGATTTTTTGACAAAGCCGAAGAAGTCTGCCCGGAAGTGTCCAAGGTCTATATTGAACTTGAGGATACTGTCGCCAACGACACGGCGAAGTAGGATTCTTGATGCTGCGAGAAATCTTGAATGCGTAGAACTGGAAGCGCAGTGGTCGCAGTCGTTCCCACATATAATTTTTGCTATATCACATCTCCCGCAATCTTCTTACCCTCTCAACAATTGGCGGGTGAGTGTCGAAGAGGCTGTTCATAGCGCCGCCGTGGTCTTTCAAAGGGTTTGCGATGAACAGATGCGCAGTTGCTTTGTTTGCGGATTGAAGCTTGTTGGGATCTTCGGCGATCTGTTCGAGAGCGTTCGCGAGGCCTTCCGGGAAGCGCGTCAACAGAGCGCCGTTGGCATCGGCTAAGTATTCTCGCTGCCGAGATATCCACGCTTGCACCAATGCAGCCGAAAGCGGCGCGAGTATTGCCAGAACCAGCCCAATAATCATAAATATCGCCTGCGCCTGCCCGCCTCCGTTGCTGTCGCGGCTGCTGCTTCTGAACCATCTCATACGCCAGAAGAAATCCGACATAAGCGCAATCGAGCCCGCCAATACCGCCACCAGCATCATAAATCGAATATCGTAATTCTCGATATGCGACATCTCATGCCCGATCACGCCTTCAAGCTCGGTGCGGTCCATCATGCCCAGCAAGCCCGTAGTCACGCATATCAGGGCATGCTCAGGGTCTCGTCCGGTTGCGAATGCATTCGGCGCGAGGTCATTTATAACAAAAATCCGCGGGCACGGCAGCCCTGCAGCGATGGCGATGCCTTCCACCGAGTTTACATAATGCGGAAACTCGTCCTTGTCCACCGCACGGGCGCCGGTAGTGGCAATCACGATCTTATCGCTGTAATAGAAGCTGCCGACGGTGGTTGCAACCGCAATCACAATAGCAAGCGGCATAATAAACGGGTCATTATACGCTCGCGAAAACACGTAACCTATCCCGATCAAAATCGCCAGAAACATCACCAACAGCAAACGCGAACGCCAGATATTACCCGAGATTTGTTCATACATATTGATATTCCGATTCTAAGCTCTATAGCGCGACATACATCATTAGAAATCCACCTTAATAGGCCCGCGCTCAGCTTCATCCATCGGGAAATACTCTTTCTCACCAAACCCAAAGCTACCCGCGATCATATTGGTGGGGAAGCTCTGAATGAGAGTGTTGAACGCCATCACGGTGTCATTATAAAACTGCCGCGCATAGGCGATTTTGCTCTCGGTGCCTGAAAGTTCTTCCTGAAGCATCATAAACTGTTCGTTGGCCTTGAGATCGGGATAAGCCTCAGCCACCGCAAACAGACTCTTGAGCGCACCGGTGATCATATTCTGGGCCTCGCCCTGCTCTTTTACGCCCTGCGCATTACCCATCGCGCTCCGCGCCAGCGTAACCTGCTCAAAGACACCCTTTTCATGGGCAGCATAACCTTTGACGGTCTCGACCAGGTTCGGAATCAGATCATAACGGCGCTTAAGCTGCACATCGATCTGAGACCATGCATTCTCAATACGATTTCTCAACTGCACAAGCTGGTTATACTTGCCAATCACAAACAGTACAATCAGCGCAACAAACGCAAGCACAACAATTATTCCGGTATTCATAATTCACCTCTAATGGTTTGTTTGGATACTTTTCAATACTATTATACTACAAAAACTCCGCCGCAGATTCCCCCGCGATATATCCAGTGGAAAACGCGGCTTGCAGGTTATAGCCGCCGGTTTCGGCGTCGATATCTATCACTTCACCGGCAAAGAAAAGGCCATCGACCAGCTTGCTCATCATCGTGCGCGGGTCTATTTCTTTTATGCTTACCCCGCCCCGGGTGACAATCGCCTCGTCCATCGGAGCCATTTTCGCGACCGTTACTCTGAAATCCTTGAGAAGCTCAACAACCCTCGCACGTTCGACAGCCGTGATTGAGTTCACCGGCTTCTCGTGATCAATGCCCGTGAGCGATGCAAAAGGTTCCAATAGCAGGCGCGGCAGCAGCTCATGCAAATAATTCTTATAATATGTGTTCTGCTTGAAATCTCTAATTAGCCGCTCATGAAGCTGCTCGCTGGTCAGCGCAGGCTTGAGATCTATCGAGACCATCACCTTGCCTTGCCCCAGCAGCGTTCCGGCTTTACGGCTGAGCGTGAGGATAATCGGCCCGGAGATTCCGTTATGCGTGAAAAGCATCTCCCCGAACTCAGAAACTATTTTCTTAGGCTTATCTGCGCCGGGCGGCTCTATAAGCAGCGTCACTTCAACATTTTTGAGCGAAAGGCCCGCCAAGCCCCTTACCCATTCCTCTTGAGTAACAAGCGCGGACAAGGCAGGCTTGGGAGCAGCAATCGTATGCCCAGCCTCGCGAGCCATCGCGTATCCATCGCCTGTCGAACCGGTCTTAGGGTAAGACACGCCGCCTGTGGCGATTATCACGGCGTCGGCGTCCATCCGACCGCCATAGAGGTTAACGCCAACCACGCGTGGGCGCTGGTGATCGTCATCAGCGCCCGCGATATCCAGAGATTTCACCCTTGCGTTGAGCTTAACACTCACCCCGCGCTCCTCCATCCAGCGCTCAAATGCGTCCGCCACATCCGATGCCTTGTCAGACACAGGAAACACCCGTCCGCCGCGCTCCTCTTTGGTCTCCACGCCCAAATCATGCAGCATCACCAAAAGATCATCTCGAAAGAACCTTGAGAAAACGCCATAGAGGAACTTGCCATTAGGAGAAAACGCCTCGATGAACTCCGGCAAATCAGCGGTGTTGGTAATGTTCCCCCTACCCTTTCCGGCAATACGCAGCTTTCGCCCGAGCATCGGTCCCTTTTCCAAGAGCACAGCTTTCACGCCGCACTCGGCAGCGCGGCCGGCCGCAAGCATACCTGCTGCGCCGCCGCCGATAATAACTACTCTCGGAATGCTCATGCAGCCTCCTGAGCCACTTTGGGCTTATGAACCGGCACTTTTGTAGCTATTAGCGCTGATATTCCAACCAACACAGCTCCTCCATAAAACGCTGCGCCATAACCAAAATTCGCCCACAATAACCCGCCGACAAGAGGCACGATCACCGAAGCGGTATGGTTGAAAGATACACCCATCGAAAGAGTCGGCATGAGATCCTCGGGGTCCGTTATCTTCTGCAAATAGGTCGAGAGGCAGGTTGCAGAAAGGTAAAGCAGATGAGCGCTAACACGGCTATTGTTCCCATCTTGACCCCAAACTCCCAGGTGAGCGCATATATGGCAAATGTTATAAAAACCTGCTTACGCCCTCCTTCCAACAGGGTTAAGATGTAATACAAACGATACTTGGGCTTCCAAACGAACTTCGGCTTATCTGGGTGACCGATATTGCGTCTAACGAAGATCATCGAGATTGCGCCAGCCACCATCCAGGCGCCGCTCAGCAGGAACCAATTCGAAAAGGACACTCCATAGGAAAAGTGACGCACCAAAAGCGCGCCGCAGATCACACCGAGACTAGCCACACACGTGGTCTGCCCCATTCGCTTGCCCTGTTTGCCTGCCTCGGCCAATCCTAGAACCATACTGGACTGCAGCGCCTGCCATACATGAAAACCCAGGCTCGCAACCCAAGACCAGATTATCAGGCTCGGCAAGCCACAGACCGATGCATACGCAGCCGTGCCGATTCCCAATACAAACATGCCGATAGATGCAAGCAGCGGCTCCGCAATGCTCATCAATATCGCCACCAGCACAACGCACAGAAAACCGGGCGTCTCTCTGATCGATTCAACAATTCCAAGCTGGCCTGGTTTAATCTTCAAAACTTCGGTCATAAAGTTATTGTTGCAAGCGCCGAATATGCCGGAGCCCAAGGACAAACAGAAGATCGCGAACCACAAAATCTTGAGGTCGCGGTTTAAGGCAGAGAAACGTGCGAGTAGTGATTTCAAAGAGGATACTCCCATTGTATTGCTGCCAATATTTTACACCATTAGCCCAGCTATTGCGAGAAAGTAGCGAGAAAGTTGTTTCGGGAAACCCGAATCAGATCAAACACCTCATACGCCGTCATTCCGAGGAGAAACGACGAGGAATCTGCTTTTTTCCGAGGCTTAAAGCAACCCAACATATATTTATTTGGCAAATTACAAAAAATCTGTTGACATTGTTTGGATAATGCGGTATTGTGGTATTACATTACCAGTTACTATCGGAGAAACACAGAACATGAGCTCACCAAGTATGCTTAGAATATCAGAGGCCACTTCTCTGGCGCTTCACGCAATGGGTATACTTGCAGAAAGCAAGGGGTATCTTATTTCGACGGATACAATGACTGAAGCGATGGGCGCCTCTAAAAACCACCTTCAGAAGGTGCTCCAGAGGCTTGCTCGTGCTGGGCTGGTGGATGCAACACGCGGTCCCAGCGGCGGGTTTAAGCTCGCTATTGACCCGTCTGAGATATCGCTAATGGACATTTATATTGCGATGGAAGGCCCTTTACATCTGCAAGGCTGCATACTGGGCAACACGAATTGCTCCAGAGAAAAGTGCGTAATGGGCGATTTAGTAAAAGAAGTGAATGACGGTTTTCAGAAGTATTTCTATCAGACTTCTCTTGCCGATTTGGCAGAGAGCAAAATTACAAAACAGGAGGATTCAAAATGAGTATGTATTGCTATCAGTGCGAACAAACTGCAATGGGAACGGGTTGCACGGTTCGCGGCGTGTGTGGTAAGGACGAAACCACAGCAACGCTTCAAGACCTATTGGTTTATGCGTCGAAGGGTATCTCGATGTATGCCAACCGCGCGAGAAAACTCGGCGCAGTCAATAACGAGGTAGACGCTTTTCTGATCGAAGCGCTCTTCACGACGGTCACCAATGTGGATTTCGACCCAGCTCGAATTGAATCATTCCTCAAAAAAGCAGGCGAGATCAAAAATAAAGCCAAAGCAATGTATGAAGCGGCAGCAGCAGCGAAAGGCCAGACTCCCGAAACGCTCAGCGGCCCGGCAGCATGGGCTCCTGCGGCAGACATCGACGGCCTGGTAGCTCAAGGCCGAGAAGTAGGCGTATTGAGCCGAAAATCGACTCTTGGCGATGATATCACCGGCCTTATCGAGCTGGTCACTTATGGCCTGAAAGGCACAGCGGCCTACGCTGACCATGCTCGTGTCCTTGGCAAAGAGAGCGATGAAGTTTACGCCACATTCCATGAAGCGTTGGACTTCCTTACGACACCAAGCCCTAGCATAGATGACCTGCTTGGGTGGTCGCTTAAAGTTGGCGAGCTGAACCTTACGGTAATGGGGCTTCTGGACACGGCAAATACCGGCGCGTTCGGCGACCCTGTGCCGACGGCGGTCCGCATCGAGCCTGTCAAGGGCAAGGCAATCGTAGTCTCCGGCCATGATCTCAAAGATTTGAAAATGCTCCTGGAGCAGACCGAGGGCAAGGGAATCAATATCTACACCCACGGCGAAATGCTCCCGGCTCATGGCTATCCTGAGCTCAAAAAGCACTCGCACCTCGTGGGCAATTACGGCGGCGCATGGCAGGATCAGGCGAAAGAATTTGATGCGTTCCCTGGCGCGATTCTCATGACCACAAACTGCATCCAGAAGCCGCGCGAAACATACAGTGATCGCATTTTCACCACCGGGCTTGTTGCTTGGCCGGGCGTGACGCACATCGGGTGCAAGAAAGATTTCACCCCTGTAATAGAAGCTGCGCTTGCAGCTCCCGGATTCACGCAAGACGGTTCCGGCAAGACAATCATGGTCGGATTCGGTCACAACGCGGTAATGAACATTGCGGGACCGGTTATCGATGCCGTAAGAGCCGGCGCGATCAAGCATTTCTTCCTGATTGGCGGCTGCGACGGCGCCAAGCCAGGCAGAAACTACTTTACCGATTTCGCCCAGGCCGTGCCGAAAGATTGCGTTATCCTGACGCTCGCATGCGGCAAATATCGGTTCAACAAACTCGATTTCGGCGACATCGGCGGCATTCCGAGACTGCTGGATATCGGCCAGTGCAACGACGCTTACTCAGCAATTCAGATAGCAGTTGCGCTTGCAAACGCATTCGGAATCGGGGTTAATGATCTGCCGCTTTCGATGATTCTATCCTGGTATGAGCAGAAGGCTGTAGCTATCCTGCTCACCCTGCTTCACCTGGGAATCAAGAATATCAAACTCGGCCCAAGCCTGCCGGCGTTCGTAACTCCCGCCGCGCTTAATGTGCTGGTTGATAAGTTCAACATAGCGCCGACTACAACAGTCGAGCAGGATTTGAAAGAAATCCTCGGCTAAAAGAAAATGTGCCATAAATAAGTCAATGTCAGTCATGTCATACCTATATATGTTGACATGACTGACATTTTGGACCATTCGGCAAAGTAACGCCAGGCGCGAAGCGCCGCCCTGGTGTGGGCGGATACCTGGCGTTACGTATGCCGACTTATGGGCGGAAGCTGTAGCATCTAAGAAATATATAATTATTCGGGTATGCTGCGTATCCTTCAAGCGACCCGTTTGCCGCGATTTCCTCTTGGTTGTGCCGCAGTTTGTTTTGGGATTTCCGTTCCGCTGACGCTCCACTCAAATCCCAAAAGACCTAAACTCAGCAATCTCTCGCTGCTGAGCCTGCAGTATCTCGTGTAGCTTCAAAACCAGCTCTATCAGTTCTTCTCTTGTCAGATCATCTAATCCACTCACATGGACTACTTATGCACCCACCTCCAAAAACATTACCTTTGGAGAACATATTTTTGGGGTATTTTGCACCAGTTGAATTTCTCGCTTTTTTTCCAATCCCACAAGACTGAACTCTCTCACAGGAACAGCGGAGAGTGGAGAGCAGAGAGCGGAGAGTCTGGAAGGGAATGAGTGGGAAGGGACTGGGATTTCCGGAGCAGGTGATCACTTATGTTGTTTGCTGTCAAATAAGGCTCTGTCCCCAATACTGGACGAAAAGATTGACAAAAAGGAAAAAGCAGTGTAGCATTCAGTAGAGCTACCACTTCCAACCATGGATGGGACAGGCTCAGAAGGAGTTATGCATATGCAGATGAAAAAGAACGTGTTGTTGGCAGGACTGGTGACGTTAGTGTCTTTGATGGCAACGGCGTCATTCAGCGCACCCTCCTCAATCGGCCCTACGGGAATTCTGAACTTACCTACGGCAGAGGTCGTGACGGAAGGGAACTTCGAGATGATGTTGGCCTATGACAGGCCCAAGGTGGCTGACGTTGGGATAGTTGTATTCCCCGTTGTGACCCTTGGTTATGGGGTTGCGAATGGGGAAATCGGCCTGAGCTACTTCAATGTCCAAGACTACACTGCAGTCAAAGGCATCAATGCGAAGTACATTTTCGCACATGAGAGTGAGAAGTCGCCTAGCATAGCGGCTGGTGTGATGTACCTCAGCGGCAATACCGCAGAGACCGACCTATACCTGGTCGCTAGCGATAGACTTTGTTGCATAGGTGACAGATACAGAGCTACTGTCGGCTTGCTCTATCAGAGGCCGAACCAAAGCGCATCAAGCAGCAACCTCACCGGAATGATGGGAATAGAGTTTGTAGCGCCTGGGAAAACGACTTTCGGATTTGACTACATAATTGATGATATTGCTGCCGGGAGCATGTTTGGCGCCACGATTCGCCAGCCCATTACACCAGATCTCACCTGCCAGGTTGGTTTAGGCAATGGTTCCAGATACTTCATCGGCTTGACAATGAAATTTGGAGGTAAGTAATGGACAAGAAAATGCGCATATACACCACATATTTAGGGCTTACGTTATTAATTCTGGTCGTTTCTGTAGTCGGATGGGCATCAATGGTGCCTGCACAATTGGTCGTCAAGCCCACCGTCACCATCAATCAGAAAGTCGGCCAAGCCGACCCGACGAGGACGTCGCCGATCAACTTCACCGTGGTCTTCAGCAAGGCGGTCAAAGACTTCGCCGCTGGCGATGTCACCCTGACCGGTACAGCGCCCGGCACACTGGTTCGCACGGTCACCGGGACCGGTAAGACATACAACGTGGCCGTCACCGGCATGACGGGCAGTGGTACGGTGATTGCGAACTTGGCGGCCGGTGTCGCGCACGACGTCAAATGGGTAATGCCAGCAAGGCATCTACCTCCACCGACAATACGGTGACGTATGATGTGACCAGGCCGACAATCAGTATCGGCGCTCCCTCGGCATTGCAGACGAGAAATGGCCCGATAACCTATACGATTACGTATGGCGGCGCTAATACTGTCACGCTTCTGGCAGGTAATGTCACACTGAACAAGACAGGCACGGCCAACGGAACGTTAGCTGTATCCGGTAGTGGCACGGCAACCAGAACGGTAAGGATTTCCAGTATCACCGGCAATGGTACGCTGGGGATCTCGATAGCGCCGAGCACGGCATCCGATACGACTGGTAACTTAGCGCTTGCCGCCGGACCCAGCACCAGGTTCACCGTTGACAACACCAGGCCGACAATCAGTATCGGCGCTCCCTCGGCATTGCAGACGAGGAGTGGCCCGATAACCTATACGATTACGTACGGCGGCGCTAATACTGTCACGCTTGTGGCGGGTAATGTCACACTGAACAAGACAGGCACGGCCAACGGAACGGTAGCTGTTTCCGGTAGTGGCACGGCAACCAGAACGGTAAGGATTTCCAGTATCACCGGCAATGGTACGCTGGGAATCTCGATAGCGGCGAACACGGCATCCGATGCGGCAGGTAATTTAGCGCTTGCCGCCGGACCCAGCGCCACATTCATCGTTGGCAACAACTACACCCTGACGGTAATTGCGGAGAACGGGGATGTGATGAAGTCGCTGAATCAGCCGACGTATAACTATGGAACTGTGATTGGGCTGACGGCGGCGGCGGCGGCAGGCTACCACTTTGTCGGCTGGAGCGGCGATTTGAGCGGCACAATGAATCCGACCACGATCACGATGGACGAGGACAAGACGGTCACGGCCAATTTCGCGCCGGGTCCAGCACCAGGAGACCTTGGATCGGCCGCCTCCTTCGGCGCTTTCGGGGGTGGTGCCGGGATAACCAACGAGGGGATCCTTACCGTCATCGATGGTGATATTGGAACCACGGCTGCTTCTACTTTGGTGGTCGCATTCTTCGATAGCACCGGAGACGAATACGGTGCACCTGATGGAGAGGTCACCGGGAGGATATACACTGATGCACCGCCACCGGCGCACCCAGGTGGTACTCCTGTGGGAGGAACTTTGGCCACAATGGCGATAGCACAGGCGGCCTTTGACGACTCGCTCGAAGCGTGGAACGATCTCGCAGGATTAGCCCCAACGGGGCCTGATCCAAGTGCCTCCGGCGAGCTAAGTGGGCTGGTCCTCGCCCCTGGCGTCTACAAAGCCGCGGGAGACACGTTCAATATAGAGGCAGGGGGAACTCTAACGCTCGACGCTTTGGGTGACCCGAATGCAGTCTGGGTCTTCCAGATGGGGGCATCACTCACCGTGGGCGACACAAGTGACCCATTAATTGCCGAGGTTATATTCAAGGACGGCATCGGCAATCCCAACAACGTCTATTGGCAGGTCGGCAGTGCAGCGACGATCAACGCTGGCGCTAACATGGTGGGAACCATTATTGCTTCTGCAGGAGTCGAAATCTCTACCTCCGGCGAAGTGAGAATAACGACGTTGGAAGGCAGAGCGTTGGGCTTGTATGCTTCGGTTACAATGGTGAACACTGTCATTAACGTGCCATTGCCTTAGTCATGCGCGGACCAGGCGATCACGATAGTCCATGTGGCAGCCTGATTCGAGGGACGATCCCGGCGTGGGAAAACGATACGCCGGAACCTATGCGGCAGGGGGCGGGAGCAATTCCGCCCCCTGCCGCACAATCAACTTCAATGATCACGCCAAAACTGCCTCTGACTACAGCTTTCAAAGTTAGCTCTTCCTACATCCAAGACTCATTAGATGCGGTAAATGACGGTTTAATATGCTTCGGGACTGTTTTTCGTCCCGAAGCATGCCTGATAATTGTGCTTTTTTTCGGCACAAAAAGCGTGCCAAAACATATAAAAACATAATGGGTTTACGCGGCCCACTCCCTGGATAGTCCGGGAAAACCGTTCTCGGACTAATGTTGGGGCTGGATTTGCAATCCAGCCAATTTCGCTTTGCATAGACAAGACTACAAAACAAGTCTTGACACCCCCCCAAAGTGCGTGATATAATTCAATGATTTGCTACATATTCAAATATTATGTTAGCAGTATGGACAAACTCTATGGTATAACTGACCCGGGAGGAAAGGTAGACAATGAGAAGAACTCCAACAACAACTAAAATGATGATGCTGGCAGCAAGGAGAATCGCAAAAGTGCGTTATCTAATTTTGGCTGCAATCTGCCTTCTTATGCTCGTAAAACCAGACCCGTCATCGGCTTATGGCAAGGTTGAAGTGGACCCCAACACACCCACGGCAATATCCTCTCAGCCCGTCGATACGAAATCTGGGCCTGACGATCGTCTCAGCAAGAAAGTCACCTACCAGGTCAAACAGGGGCGGCTTCAAGATATTGCCAGCGAGCTTAGCCGGATCACGGGCGTCGCCATCGCCAGCGGCAAGAACAACAGCGACTGGCGCGTCCGAGATATCCCGGTCACCATCAGCGCGAAAGATATCAAACTCGGCAAGTTGCTATCAACCATTGCCGATGTGAGCCACGTTGCCCTCACCTCAAGCAAGACCGTCGACAGTCCGCGCAAGTACCGGTTCGTCCGCACCATTAGAATGGAGAGGGCGCTGGCCGAGCACGAGATCGCGCAGAATATTCAAAAGCGACAGAAGTTTGATAGGGAATGGGCGGCGGCGGAGAGCCTGGCATCCCGACCTGAAGAGACAGGTGATGATGATAAGAGCTTGAAGTTCAACAATGCTCGGGCGATTGGCAGGCTTGTAAGCGCTCTGGGTAACAGTGCGCGAGACTCCCTGAAAGCTGGCGAACAGGTTATTCTCCAGGGAGAAAGCTTGCCGGAAAACGTGCGGCTGGCCCTGCTTGATCTAGTGGCGGTAATGCGCAAGAGACACGAGTCAGGTTTCAGCTTCCCTGGCTCATACACTCTAAACAGTAAAGCCACTCAACAGGAGATAGAGCAGAGCGAGGTGATCCTTTATACGCGTGAGCAATCAGATAGTATCTGGCCGCAGATCTGCGTCAATTCCCCTGCTCACAATGAACGTGGCGATGCTGTTGTGGACAGCCTCAATGTGAGCATCCGGGATGCACTGGAGTATGTCAAACTGCCGGAGACAAGTAATTCACTGCCTGATCCGCTCGGCGGCAGCGATATCAGGACCAAGTATACTCCGGTGGAATGGAAAGACCCGATCCAGGAGTTTTTGGCGACAAAAGTTAAGCTCAAAGCCCCGGAGAAACTGGACGGGCTTCCGACCCTTGCGGATGTGATACTGGCGCTTTCGGACGCAAGCGGGTATACCATCGTCTGCGAAGACTTCAACAGCCAGAGAATAAGCAGTCGAATCAGCAGTCTTCCACAAGAAAAACTGACAATCCAAGACGTGCTTAGATTATTCCGTTGGGACGTAGACTGCCTTACGGACGCTGATAACAAGCTTGTGGTTGCGGTATCACGATCTTGGATTGATCAGCACGCGGGTCTGGTACCAGTGAGCCTCATCCGGCAGATGAAGTCTAAGCTGGAAAAGGGAGGCGTGAACCTCGACGATGCGACCCCGCTCACCACTCTGACAGATGAGCAATATAATGGTTGGATATCAGGTAACAGAGATCTTGCGATCCTCACGATGGCGAGTTTCGGCCCGATGAAGCCGCTGTGGGCTCTATATGACTCCCTTAGCCCGGAAGAGAAGCTGATGGCGAGGTCGGAGTCCGGGATTCCAATGAGCTTTTTCGAGTCGGCGCTGCTTGTAGCGGCGTGTAAGAAATGCAATGACGGATTCACACAGTACGATCATGATCGCACTTTCCGTAACCAGCGCTTACTCCCCACCGACCCTAAAGCGCTGTCCAGGCTTAAAATGCGGATCACGAGCAAAGAGAATTGGGTAGAGCTCAAATTGGAGGCAACGGGCGGCGGCGGTCTTTCGTATGGCGGCAGCACGATAGCCGTTTCTCCAAATGACACAAAGCCCCCACGCGAAGGCATGCTCAGAAAAAGGAGATACTCGATGGAGATTTACGGCAACAGCGGCTCCAAAACCAACCTCATCAGCAACGATGGCCCCAACGGTTTTCCTTACTTTTCGCTGAAGTGGGCAAAGGGTGAGAACGGACCGAAGGGGACACCGACAAAGTAGCGCTTGTGCCGGATTTTCGGTATGCTGCGGGAACGGCTAAAACATCAGAGCTCCCAATTTAGCACATTCAAGAGTTCCCGCAGCCATGTAAGGGCAAGCTGCGGGAATTGACGTTTGATGAAACTTGTTACCTCGTCGATAATCGCCATTCCCGCATCTATGAAAATGCGTTTTTTGTCAAGACCCACGCTTAAATTTTTAGTCTATTACGCTTTCTAGGAGTCTTACGTCAACGGC
>JAPLCU010000149.1 GCA_026392045.1 Armatimonadota bacterium | reverse complement strand
ACGAAGCAGTCGGTATCGTTCACTAAGGCGAGCAATTTCGCCGAGGGCATCATGGAACGAACGGTTGCAATGCCATATTCACAGATAAAATCGACCGCAATTAACAATAACACACCCACGCTGCAGAATTTTGCATGCAATGTTAGTGTTTCCGAGCGCGAGAGTTTGAAGGAGATTACGGTGCGCTGCTCATGGATTGCTGGTGAATTGCATCGTGAGATAATGCTTTCAACGCTGGTTGCCAAGGGTGAGCTGAGATGAAAAGCAATCGCTGCGGATTTACGCTTATGGAGCTGATTTTCGCGATGGCAATATCGAGCATTGTGTTGGGTGTCGGTTACCAGCTTTATGCGATAACCTTGCGTAGTCAAGATGTAGAATGCGCAAGGGAAACGGCGATGCTCTCTGTCCAAAACGCCATGGCGCGTATTAAAAGTGACGTGAGAACGGGTTCGTCTGTGCATGTAAATGGCGGCGAACTGCGTATCCAAGGCGAAAATGGGCTGGTTGTATATCGAAACAAGCCGGGCGCTGGTGTTGAGAGAATGTTCGGGCGAAGCCATGTTGTGTTCAAAGATGTGACGGCGAAATTCGCCGCAAGCAGGTCCGGCGTTGGTGTGGATTTGAGGTCGAGTATTAGAGTTCACAGGAGGCCGATACGCATTGAAATCAGCAGTTTTGTGTCGCCGAGAAATCTTTAGGCGCAAAAACAGAGGCAGCACGCTCGCGGCCGCTTTGGCACTGGTGTTCCTGGTGTTTGCCATAACCACGGTCTCGCTGACACGTATCGCATGCACATCTACCCAGATAAGCATGCGCCACAGGCAAACTACAGCGCTTTTCCTTGCTGAGGCGGGGATCAGGAAAGCCGGTCAGCAGTTGTCCGTGAATAGCAAATACTCAGGCGAAACCGGCACAGCGCTGCCAACAGGCACGTTTGATATCAAAGTCAAAGCCGAAGCGAACGGATACATGGTTACTTCAACTGGAATTGCCAAGTCTGGGATCAAAACTGGACAAAAACGGACTGTGAGAGCGCTGGTGAATGTCATCCGTCCGGGATTATTCAAAATCAAGAAGTGGGTGGATAACCCATGAAAAGACGCGGTTTCACAATCATAGAACTGCTTTCTGTGATCGCAATAATCGCCATATTGGCATCTATACTGTTTCCAGTATTTGCGCGCGTCAGAGAGCGAGCGCGCAAGAGTGGGTGCGCGAGCAATCTCCGGCAGATCAGCGTCTCGTTGAATCTTTATGCGCAAGAGCACGGAGGCCGTTTCCCAAAGAAGAATAATGATTTTAATGGGCTGTATCCCTATGTAAAGAATACGGATGTGTTCTTTTGCCCAAGCGATTCTGCGAAAGACCTAGCTTATCAACCAATACCTGGGCCATACAAGCCGCCATTTGAAGTCTACTCCAGTTACGTTATCAAAGGCGGGCTGACGAATGATGACCGCAGAGATATAGTTATAGGCGGAGAACGGTTGCCCGAAGGCCTTGAGGAGAATCCAGAGCATACGGTGTTT
>JAPLCU010000072.1 GCA_026392045.1 Armatimonadota bacterium | reverse complement strand
GAACCAAAGAAATGGCTCTAAAGCTCAATAATTCCACCTGCAATTACGTGGCTTTTGGCGTCGTAAATTACCAGGCGCTGGCCGGGGGTGGGGGCGAAGATGGGGTTTGCAAAGCGCACGGTTATGGTGGATTTATCTGAGGCCGTAATTTCGCAGGGATCGGGTTCGCCCTGGGAGCGTATTTTGCCGTAGGCTATGGTTCCGGGCTGGGTTAGCTCGGGGATTAGGATGTTCATATTCTCGGCGTGGACGGTGTCTGTGAAAAGATGAGACCTGTCGGCGGCTGTTATGGTATTGGCCTGCGGGTCGATTCGGGTGACAAAAAGCGGGTCTCTGGCTGCTATGCCCATGCCTTTGCGCTGGCCTATTGTGTAATTCGCGATGCCTGTATGCTCGCCGATAACCTCGCCGTCCGGGTTCAGGATTGCGCCGGGGATGCCGCCGCGGTCGCCCAGCGCTTCGCGGTAATCTCCCTCGCCTGAAAAGCACAGCTCCATGCTTTCCGGCCTTGATGCCACCGGGAGCCTGGATTTGCGCGCGATTGCTCTGACCTCGGTTTTTGTTAACCCGCCCAACGGCAGCCTGAGCCTGGGCAGGCGCTCGCGCTTGATGCCGTAGAGGAAATAGGTCTGGTCCTTGGTGAGATCGACCGCCCTTGCGAGATAGGCATTGGGGCCGTCGATTATAACCTGCGCGTAATGCCCTGTGGCGATGTGGTCCACTCCCAGTTGCTCGATTATACAGTCCCACGCGTGCGAAAACTTGATCTCCGTGTTGCAGTCCACGCACGGGCTGGGGGTTTTTCCCTGCTCATACCATTCGCGGAAAGGCTCGATAACCTTTTTTATGAAAACTTCCTGAACGTCCAAAAAGTAATGCGGGATTTCGAGGTCGCTGCAAACATAAGCCGCCTGAACGCCGCAGCAGGAACGCTTGAGATCGCAGCCCTGGGCGTAGGGGATTTTCATAGTGACCCCAACAACATTCCAGCCCTCTTGCTTGAGCAGTAATGCTGTGACGGAGCTATCGACCCCGCCGCTCATCATGACGGCGATGTTCTTATTGGAGTGGGTCTCGATATTGTAGGGCTTCTGGGTCGGCGGTTGTAATCTCACAATTTAATTATGGGTTAGGGAGGGCTGCGTTGTCAATGTTTGTGAAGATGACGCGCGTTCGCTGCCAGTTTTAGGGTATTTCGGCTTAATGAATGTGAGCGTGGATTCGATGGGCTTTGGTTCGGGTTTTTTGTCTTCGGGCTTAGGCGCAGCATAGCGCGACCGCAGTTGGCGCTTTACCCAGCTTCGGCTTGTTATGGGAATAGGGGTATGCCTCATCGCTAACCGATTGGCAGGTATGGATTGGTCGACTTCGCAGCGCATGAACATTCGCGACCACTGCGTTTTTTGCTCGCGGAAAGTTGGTTTCAGCAGCCATACGCAGAGAATATAGCTGAAAACGAGCAATAGGCCCGTGTTGAATAGAGATGCGACCACAGTTATTTTTCTTACCGTTAATGGCTTGAGATAAGGCGCGACCGCCGATATGCTGAAGTTGTTTGACGACGGCGAGAGCGTCGAACGTGATATGGTGTTGTTGCTCAGAGCTTTTGCCATGCCCAGGATAACGCCGGTATAGAGCTTGTATTTGGTTTTATAGCCCAGATTTTTGTCGATTTCGATTAGATAAGCCCCGTAGCCGAGAAATGCGTAGTTGCTGTGAAAAAGGCTCTTGTTGGAACCAGAGCGGGCTATTGGCAGCCGGTTCTTGGCGCTGATGCCTTGCGCGAGCTTGTTCATGGCCGTTTGCTGGTTGGTTGAAAGGCAATAGGGCACCTCCAAATAGCTGGGTTTGTCCTGCTCATGAGCGTCGATTAGCAGATGAGGCCGCCAAGTGTTGATTAGCGCGCTTACATGCAGAGCTTCGGGTGAAAACGGGTTTCGCCAGTTGCGATTGAGGTCTATATTGTCGGCGCTAAGGCGCGTGTGAGCACCTACACCAGTTGGATTGACCATCGGCACAACCACGAATTCGCATTTCTTGAGAAGATCTGGCTGTGTGCCGGAAGCGAGATTGCAGCTTAATGATAGAATCGAGCGTACGGCATCGAATTCATTGCCATGTTGACCGGCGCATACGAGGATGCGGATCTTGTTCTCGGATTTGGCGGAGAAGTCCGTGATAAGCATTGCGGGCACACAGTAGCCCTGCGTAAATGATTTGCCGAACGGCAGCAGTCGCACCCTGGGAGAGCCTGAAAGCGCCCTCACCAGATGCATTACCTGGTCGTAACGGTTGACCGGCGGCGCACCGCTTGCGGGTATTGCGGATGCGTTCAGAAGAGCACAAAGCAACACAGGCAGCGCCCATTTGGATGCCACCCTGGTTAATTTGGAACGAAATGCGCAGAGCCTGAAACGGGGCCCTCGCGGGCAAGTGTTCATGTCTGCTTATCCATAAAAATCGGTATATCATGCCTGCAGGCCGGGCCGTAGGCAGCGTCGAGATTTCGCCGGCGGGCGGATGCCTGCAGGGCTTGCGCGGTTGCCCGTAGGCGGTTTTTAAGTATGGATTCGCATTCTGATTGGCAGGTCATTATCTCGCTTGCCAGGTCCTGCGAGTCTTCGTAGAGAGAAAGCACACAAAGCGCCACCGATGCCAAGTCTTTCTTACCGCTTCGCGCGGCGTTTTCGGCGTCGCTAAGGAGCGCTTCGTCGCTGGCCGTTTGGCTTTTGCAGAGGTCAGCGTATTTCAAGCAGTCTTGCTCGCGTTTGGTTAGCAGGTGTTTGATCTCCGCTGAGTCGCTGCTTTCCAACAAAGAGCGCATTTCGCGGCTGGCAAGCGCGAGTTCAGAGAGAACCTGGTTTCTCTCGCGCAGAAACGCGGCATAGATTTTCAGGGCGGCTGTTTCGTCCCCTGTTTGTGTATGTGAACTCACGCCGCCACCTGCTGTTGAGCTTGTGCCTCTGCCTGCATTTTTCTGTCGCATTCCGCCCACGCCTCGCGCAGTTCGCTGAGGATATTGATGGCTTCCGCGAGCGCCGCCTGGTCCTGTTCTAAATTTGCCATGCCCAGTTTCTCGACTACATAGGCGTATAACGAGCGCAGCCTGTTCACCAATAAAGGGTCCACTTCTTCTTTGAGCGTGGATACAAGCTCCATAACAATGGCGATTGCCTTGTTGATGTTGATACTCTGCTCGTTGAGGTTGTTCTCTTTCATCTTCTCGCCTGCGACGCGGCTGAACTTGATGGCGCCGTCATAAGCCATGATCAGCAGCTTTGAGGGAGAAGCCGTAAGTATATTGTTTTGTTGATACTGCGCGTATCCGTTGCTGCTCATAAATCTGCACCTATAATAGGATTATATGTTGTTATTAAAACTAGTTATTGTTGCTCAACGACCCGAGCTGTGCTGCGAGGTAATCTCCCTGGCTCTGAAGCCTGGAGAGTTGGACCTCCATTGCATTGAACTTGGCATACATGGCGTCTTGCTGGGCTGTAAGGTTAGTTTCCATATCAGCGATTTCCGTGGTGATGACGTCGACCTCAGATGTGAGGGATTTTTGCGTGACACTAAAGAGACCGTCCAATCCGGTCATCGAGGTAAGTCTTTCTTTGATGCTTGAGCCAACACCTTTGATGAACGTCGCGTTGGTGTTTAGAGCTGTAGTGTTGGTCGCCATGATTTGCAGCCCTTTGACCGGGCTAGAGCTGTTTTCGCCTGAGTCGACTGTGAGTATCTGGCCTCTGCCGGTGCAGCTTTCGCCGTTGATAGTGCCCGCAACGTCTTTTCCGGCAGCGCCGTCACCCAAGCCACCCTGGCCCGTATAGGCCGTCGAAGTCAGTTTCACGTTTCCTATGCCTGAAGTGCCGCCAGCCGCATTTGACAGAGGACTTGATATTGTAATGTCTTTATTGCCGTATTGAAGCGAACGGAAACTCAGATAGTTCTTTCCGTCCAGAATGGTTTCGAACGCGCTAACTGAGGTAGACACGGTGTATTTGTTTATCTCGGCCATAACCTGAGCCAGGGTAAAGTCTTTTTCTAAGGTGATATCTTTGCCATTGATCGTCACAACCTCGTCGGCGGCGAGTATAGCGCCCCCGGTCATGTCCTTGCCAGATCTGATCCAGGTCTTGGTTGCCGGTTGGGTGATATTGATATCGTAGCCCGTAAAACCGGATGGTTTTGTGTCTGAGTTGGATGATACAAGGGTTATATACGGGCTCTCCGCGGTGAGGGTTGTGCCAAATAGCTTGCCCACATCCTCGGAATTATTTGCCAGAGCTGCAGACAAATCGGCATCATTGACCGTGAGCAGTCCGTCGGTTCCGGTGGTGATTCCAATGCTCGATAGCGCGTTGTAGGTCTGCTTGCCCGGAACAAATGGAATGCCCGAAACCGAGCTGGTGACCATGCTTTCCAAGTCCATCTGCAGGGATTGAACATTGAGGTCGCCCAGGAAAATGCCCGTGTCGCCGGTTTCTTTGTCATACGACGTCATTTCTTTTACATTCCTCATGATATCGTTGTATTGCGCGACGAAGTCGTTGACGGCTGTCTTGGCTGCAGTGGTGTCCTTTGTAACTTCTATTTTGATGGTCTTGGTAGCATCAGGATTCGCCACATTGAGCGTAACACCAGGTATGATGTCTGTTATCGTGTTTGAGCTTCTTTTGAATGTAAGCGTGCCCATCATGATTTCGGCATCTTCGGCGGCTTGAACCACCTTGTCACGATTACCGACACCGTCTTGATCCACACCGATATTTATGCCTGTCGCGCCGGCGTCAATGATCATTTTGTGGTCTGAGCCAGTCTCTTTGCTGGTAAGCAGCAATCTGTAGGCTGGGCTATTTGCCGTGCCTTCATTGATCACTGATGCGCTCACACCCGCATAGGACTTGTTGATTGCATCTTTAACGCCCAGAAGAGTGTTGTTTGAGGAATCAATCGTGATATCTGTTGAATTACCCTCTACGTTGATGAGTATCGTACCCTGGCTGACGGTATCGTCCAAACCGCTGTATGTTTGCGAGGCTATCTGGTGGCTTTTCGCAGTTTTGTTGACATTGAGATAATAAGTGCCTGAAGTTGCGTCGCTGGAAGCAGTAACTTTCACCATGTCTTCCATGCTGGAAGTCGCAGTCTTAGCCGCAAATGCAGTGGCAGAGGATATTGCCTCGCTTTTAGTCTGAAGCGCCAGAACCCGAGTGTTCAGATCTTGCCACGCCATCAGTTTTTGCTGCGCTGTTGCCTGATCGGCCTGCTTTGTTTTCTGAGGTCCGCGGGCGAGCTCCATGTATTTGGTGATGATGGCATCTGTTTGTATTCCGGAGGACAACCCTCCAATAGACATTGCACCTGGCATTTTCCATTCCCTCACTTCCGAATCTTTTGAGCACCCTAAGTTTTAGCACAACCAACTCTTTTTATGCTCAACGGATCATTTATATTAGTTGCTTCGGTATCCTGATGCCGAAGCTTTAGTTTTAGTTAGTTGCTTCGGTATCCTGATGCCGAAGCTTTCGGGATTTCCATTCCGCCTGCGGCTGCATTCAAATCCCGAAAGACCTTCGAAATCCCCCCGAACAAAGATTTATCTGATAAGGCTATGCGACCACCTGCGACGATCAGACTTTATTGGCGGTCGCATATGCCGGTTTTTAATTTGCAGTCTGGCGTCCCGATTAAATCGGGACGCCCGACCTAATTGTGTTCCGATTTAATCGGAACGATTACCTAATCAAGCTAAGAAGCTGCTGAGGAGCTGCGTTGGCCTGAGAAAGCATCGCAACGCCCGCCTGGTTGAGCATCATCTGCTTGGTGAACTCGACCATCTCGGCCGCAATGTCCGTATCGCGGATACTGGACTCGGATGCCGCAATGTTCTCTTTTGCAATGCCCAAGGAGTTTACGGAACTCTCGAGAACGTTCCTCTGAGTAGCTCCGAGTGAAGCTCGGACATTAGATACATCACTAATAGCCTTGTCCAGAATCTTGATAGCGTCCTGTGCGCCTGCTCCGCTGCTGACATCTATGGTTGATACGTTTGCGTCAGCCACAGCGCCATTACCCATGTTATGGGAATACATAGCATTGATATTGATTTCTCTTGTCTGGTTGGCATACGCGCCGACCTGGAACTGCAACGTGTTCTTCTGAATGGTGAACTGGCTGGATGCCGCGCTTGTGGCGCTTCCACCGGATTCTGTAAGAACGATGTTGTTGCCAAAGCTATCCCTGATAGTCAAGCCATCGCCAGTAGTCCAACTATTGTCAGACAGGTTGGTCGTGCCGTCAGCGGTTGTGGTCTGAGTTACAGTTGCCACTGCGTTTACACCCTCGTCGCTAGCGTCAGAAACGCCTGTTCCAAGGAACATAGCGCCCGATGTCACGTTGATGGTGGCTTTTGCGCCGTAAGCGATTGTATTGAAGTCGATCGTTTCGTCGGTCGCATTCCAAACGGCTTCAACGCCTGTCATGCTGCTCTTGGCATTGACATTGTCAATCAGCCTGGTCACAGTGTCGCCGGATGCATAGCTGATCTTAACGCCATTGATATACATGGCGCCGGGGGCACTTGCAACGCTGCCCACGTCAGTGCCGGTTCCATAGTTGCTTGTAGCGGCGAACAGCGTTCCAGCCGCAGTTGTTATTACATCGAACGTTCCAGCCGCGCCGGTTGTCGTGGATGTGAGATCAATCATATTGGTAGTGGTGTTGTATGTTGCGCCAACACCGGTTGTTGTTTTCGCGGCTTCAATATCAGCAATTACGGCAGACACTTGGTCTGCGGTTACATAGGCGATGGTGGTGCCATTGATGAGCATAGTGCCCCAGGCCCCCATTACCGTAG
Source organism: Armatimonadota bacterium (assembly GCA_026392045.1). Taxonomy (GTDB): domain Bacteria; phylum Armatimonadota; class UBA5829; order UBA5829; family UBA5829; genus JAMCYN01. The sequence continues at coordinate 1,128 of JAPLCU010000072.1, read as the reverse complement.
TCGTAGCGGCAAATGTTGCTGCGCTGGAAACAGCTCCAGTGGTCAATGCAGAATAAGTCGCAGCGCTGGAAAGAGTTGCTTTCTCAGCAGCAGTGGTAACTGCCACTTTAATGTCTGCGCCATTCTTGATGTTGGCGGCAAACGAGAAGTCGCCAGACATAACGCTTGTTCCGTTGACGAATGTCTTGATACCAGCGGAACCATCCAACAGTCTTCTGTCACCAAACTGGGTCTCCGAAGCGACCTTGTTCAATGAGTTGATAGAGTTTGTGATCATTGACTGGTCCGCCTGAGCAGACGCTGTGTCAGTAGAACCGGTGTTGGCGGCGTGGAGCGCGAGGTCTCTCATACCGCGAAGAAGTCGGTGGACTTCACTAAGAGCGCCTTCAGCGGTTTTTACCATGTTGGTAGCATCGCCGGCGTTCTTGATTGCTTGTCCCAAGCCTGAAACCTGAGCGCGCAGTTTTTCCGAAATAACGAGACCTGCTGGGTCATCAGCAGCGCTGTTTACCTTAAAACCGGAAGACAGACGCTCTGTGCTTTTAGCAAGTGCCTCACTCGTCGCGGAAAGAGTGCGGTGCCCGGCCATAGCCGATGCGTTGTAGTTGATTCTCAAAGCCATTTTTTAAAGATCCTCCCTGATACTCTCGCCATTCCATGGCGTAGGGCCGTAGCCCCAGATTTGGTATGAGCGCTTGATCGTTCGTCCCGATTAAATCGGGACGCATTGGCCACCGGCATTGCGCCCATACTCCGGAAGCCCGGCCCCACTCGGCTCTAAAGCCTAATAGGCGCTGATCTCCGAAGCTCACCATGTCTTTGTCACTCAGGGAGTGCTCGTTTGTCTTGTCCATATAACTATCGACAATCACAGCGCCGCACTTTAGGTGATTACGAACTTGGATTGCTCCGCAGAGGACAGATTTCACCCTCCAGGTAGTTTGTTCCACATTGATTAGCGTATACATGATAAAAAAACCAGGTAATTTTACTTATTTTTTATATATAAACTCCTCATGGAGGCTTTTGTAAGGGCAAGACACTTACGTTTTTGGGACGAGAGAAGGGAGTGGAAAGCAGAAAGCAGAGAGCGGAGAGCAGGGAAGGGACGGGCTGGATTGCAAATCC
>JAPLCU010000116.1:1277-8688 GCA_026392045.1 Armatimonadota bacterium | reverse complement strand
TCGCAATTAATGAGTAAGGAGGGACAAAGTTTTTATGGCACCAAAAATTATTAAATTTGATGAGGAAGCTCGCCGCTCGCTTGAGCGTGGCGCAAGTATCGTGGCGGCAGCCGTTAAGGTTACACTTGGCCCCAAGGGTCGCAATGTTGTATTGGATAAGAAGTGGGGCAGCCCCACAATCACCAAGGACGGCGTCACCGTCGCGAAAGAAATTGAGCTTGAGGATCCGTATGAGAATATGGGCGCGCAGCTCGTGCGCGAAGTCGCTTCCAAGACCAACGATGTAGCGGGCGACGGCACCACCACCGCAACGGTTCTCGCTGAGTGCATCGTTCGCGAGGGCCTGCGCTATGTTACGGCGGGCGGCAACCCCATAGCTGTTAAGCGGGGTATCGAGCTCGCCGTCAACAAGGCAATCGAAGAGATCAAGAAGCAGGCTATCGCTGTTCAGGGCAAGGAAGAGATCGAGCAGGTCGCTTCTATTTCCGGTAACGATCCTGAAATCGGCAAAGTGATCGCTGAAGCTATCGAGAAGGTCAGCCGCGATGGCGTTATCACCGTTGAGGAGTCCAAGGGTCTTTCAACCGATCTCGAAGTTGTCGAGGGTATGCAGTTCGACAAAGGCTATGTTTCCCCTTATATGGTAACCGACAGCGAGCGCATGGAAGCCGTTTTTGAGAATCCGGTTATTCTTATTTATGAGAAGAAAATTTCTGTTGCTGCCGATCTTATTCCGATGTTGGAGAAGATCGCTGCGTCCCGCAGACCGCTCGTGATAATCGCTGAGGACCTCGATGGCGACGCATTGGCAACTTTGGTAGTTAACAAGCTGCGCGGAACGCTGCAGGTTGTGGCTGTTAAGTCGCCTGGTTTCGGCGACAGGCGCAAGGCTATGCTTGAGGATATAGCGATCCTTACCGGCGGCACGTTTATCTCCGAAGAACTCGGCATCAAGCTGGAGAGCGCTGATATTACAACGCTCGGCCAGGCTGCGAAAGTCGTTGTGACCAAAGAGAATACAACGATTATCGAGGGCAAGGGCTCCGCTGAATCAGTTCAGGGGAGAATTAACCTTATCCGAAGACAGATCGAGGCCACCGATTCTAACTATGATCGCGAAAAGCTTCAGGAGAGACTCGCAAAGCTCTCCGTTGGCGTTGCTGTGATCAAAGTTGGCGCCGCTACCGAAACCGAGCTCAAAGAGAAAAAGCATCGCTTTGAAGATGCTCTATCTGCTACTCGCGCTGCTATCGAGGAAGGCATCGTGCCCGGCGGCGGAATCACATTCATCAGCATCATTCCGACCCTCGAGGGTGTTGGTGAAACCGCTGACGAAAAGGTGGGTGTTGCCATAGTTCGCAGAGCCCTCGAAGAGCCGCTTCGCCAGATCGCCGAGAATGCCGGTTTTGAGGGCAGCATTGTTGTGGAGCGCGTAAAACATGAGAAGCCAGGTATCGGCTTCAACGCCGCGACCGAGGAGTATGTTGACATGGTCAAGGCTGGTATAGTTGACCCGGTCAAGGTCACCCGCTGCGCCCTGGAGAATGCCGCGAGCATCGGTTCGCTGATTCTCACCACCGAGATCCTTATTGCTGAGAAGCCTGAGCCCAAGGGTTCTGCTCCCGCTATGGGTGGTGGTATGGGCGATTACGGTATGTAGAGTTCATATCAAACGAATAGCTAAGCGCCCCGATTAAATCGGGGCGTTTTTTATTGGGCTTAATCATTTAGTTGCTTCGGTATCCTGATGCCGAAGCGGTATCCTGATGCCGAAGCCTACCGCACATAGAATATTACGGGCTAGTTGCTGCAACACAGTATTGCCATTTAGTTGCTTCGGTATCCTGATGCCGAAGCCTACCGCAACACAGTATTGCCATTGCAGAGGTTTGGAGTCAGGGTTGGTTAGTTGCTTCGGTATCCTGATGCCGAAGCCTACCGCACAAAGAATATTACGGGCTAGTTGCTGCAACACAGTATTGCCATTGCAGAGGTTTGTAGTCAGGGTTTAACTAAAAAAATCAGAGATGCACATTTGTTCATGTGGCAGTTGGTGTAAATAATGGCATATTATATACAGATTGATGCGATTAATGCTGGCGTTCTTGAGAAAAACAGGCTTTCGTTTTGGAGGAGCATCGTGAGCGATAAAAATCCAGATAATTTGAATACTTATTCTAAACCTCTGATCAAAAACAAATTTATATCTAAATCGAAGATGATAAGAGATGCTTACGATGGCAATGGACTGCTTCTATTATCTGCCGGCACTTTTATTGATGAAACTCTGGATGTTGACAGGCTAAAAGGGAAAGATGTGCAGTTTTCTCAGACTAAATTCGTGCGTTCGCCGCAAGGTTCAACTCAAACCAAGAGTGGTAGTATAATGCCACCAGATGCACCAGATGCACCAGAGTCAGCACAAGCTGTTCGGGAGCAAATACAGAAGAGAACCGAGGAAGCAAAAGTTCTAAGGGAAGAAACCACTGTAGCGGTTGAATCCATATTTGAGAGAGCTTTGTACGAAGATGTGCATTTCGAGGATGTGTATGATGTCGTTTCACCTTTGGTTACAGAAATTGTTAATGACTCACGAATGCTTTTATCACTGGTGAATCTGAAAAATGCAGATGCCTATACGTTTACCCATTCTGTCAATGTAGCAACAATTACTACTGCTCTTGCCATTAAGTCCGGGAATTCGGATCGACTTGAAGAGACAGCTATTGGCGCTATGATGCACGATATCGGAAAGTCGGCAACGCCAAATAGTATTCTCAATAAGCCCGGCTCACTAAATGCGCAAGAGCTTGCTGTGATAAGGCAACATCCTGCGGTCGGAGCAAGTATCTTAATGAAATCAGGCGGATTTAGCCCATGGATAATTAATGCGGTGATGGATCATCACGAGAGCTTTGCAGGCAAAGGCTATCCCAGGTCTAGAAAGGGTAGTCAAATTGGTATGCCGGCAAGAATGATTTCAATAGCAGATGTATACGATGCCCTGACAACTACCAGGCCATATCGTGCTGCACTCAGTCCGAAAGTAGCGATCTCGATGATGATGGAAAAGATGTGCGATTCATTCGACCCGTTTATGCTAAGCACATTTATTTCACTAATTGGCTACTATCCAACAGGAAGCATTATAGAGCTTAATAATGGCTGCAAGGCACAAATTCTTATGGTTGATCCCAATAATCTTACAAGCCCTGCTATAGTGGAAGTAATCGAGGATTCAAATGGCAATAAACCTCTCGAGCCGTTTGTAGTAGATTTGAGAGTTCAAAAAAGCATATCTATGCGAACTGATGTTGACGAACCTAATCTTGAGGAACTGAGTCCGCTGATCACACGTGAGTTCCACCCATTTGAAGCTTACGCTTAGCGATGAAACATTGAATGCACTTGTAGTATGTTTGCTGTAATTGTTGAAGAGTATCAAGTAAAAATAAAGTATTCTAAAGGATGCGATATATGAAAATGGGTCCCGAGCAGCTTCTTGCAGCTGCCTCATACGCAATAGATATGTTACCAGGAGGCTGCCGTTACCACGGGTGGCGTGTGGCTCTCCTTGCCGCGTGCATGGCTGATTCTGTTGCGTCAAGTATCTCCGACGATGTTTTCCTTGCCGGACTTATTCATGATGCTTCAGTTGCATCCAATGATTTCGAGGCGGCTCATAGTAGAACCATCGATATGGAGTTCGACCACAGAGACATTTGTATCCATCCGCGAAAAAGCGCTGCGATGATGCGCTGGCTTCCTGACATGCAGAATGCATCAGACTTCATTCTCTCGCATCATGAGTGGTGGAGTGGGTTTGGATATCCCTCCCGTTTGGCTGGTAATGATATCCCTCTGGGTGGCCAGTTATTACACATTGCCGAGAGCGCGGATGCTGCAGGCTGTTTCATCCCAGGAGTAAACCTTGTGGAGAGGTTAAGCGAAATGGTATGCCTCACGGGGTTGTCATGGTCAAAAGATATTTGGGCTGTGTTTGTGAAAACTATTAATAATGCCGAATTCTACCAAAGCCTGTGCAGACCATCTTCATTGAACGAAATGATAACACAAAAAGTTGCCAATATTTCAAAGCCCCAGGCATTTGCAACCGAAGAATGTTTGGACAAGGCATTTCATCTGTTCCCGATGCTTGTAGATGCCAAAGACCTATCAGCCGCTGGCCATTCGCTGCAGGTCGCCAGGTATGCATTTGAGTTGGCTAAGAAGATCGAGCTTTCCAATGAGGATTGTCGAATGACCTATCGTGCCGGCCTTGTGCATGATTGCGGACGACTAGGCCTCTCTGATAAACTTGTTCATTATTATGGCCGCATGGAAGAGAATGATTTGAAATTAATTCGCGAACATGCAGCAATGACAATTCGGGCGTTCGCATGTCTCCCAGACTGCAAAGAAATGGCATATATGGGCCTGATAGCAGGCCATCATCACGAACGATATGATGGCGCTGGATATCCTTCGGGCATGTTGGGTGATGATATTCCGATTATTTGCAGGATCTTGAGTGTTGCGGATGCATATGATTCAATGCGATCTCCTAAAAGCTATAGGTTGTTGTCACCTAAAGCTGCACTTGTGCGCCTGCGGCAAGGCGCGGGGACTCAATTTGACCCCGTGATTGTTGAAGCTATGGTGAATGCAGTTAATATGGGCGAAATAACGCCTGGTTTATCTGCTGCGGCTTAGCCCTGATCTATAATCATGTTTCTGCGTATATAGGTAGCTGATGTTATTGCGCCGATGCCGCGCAGGAGCTTTGAAGCTCTGTCGTAGTCCTGTGTGAGATCATCGGCAGTATGTGCATCGGACGTAATCAGAATTGGAATGCCTCTTTTTTTGCACTCAACGAGTATCATCTGAGACGGATAGGCCTCGCCGACGGGTTTGTGCCACCCCGATGGGTTAATCTCAACAGACATCCCTGCCTCCGCAATAGCATCAAGAGCAAGCGAAATATCGGCTGAAATGTCTACACCAGGCAGATGACCGAATTTCTTGTAGAGGTCCAGATGCGCAGCGATATCGTATTGGCCGGTGCGCGCCATTTGAGCAATTCTATTCCAATAGCCCCTGATGAGGTCGTCTCTTTCGCGCAGAGTTATTTCGTCCCAACGTTCTTTGCATTCATCAATTGGAAAGCCATCGAAAAAATGCACGGATCCGATTATGTAGTCGAACCGATAGCCTGAGAGGATGCCGTTTAACTGATCTACTGTGGCGGGATCGAAATCTACTTCCAAGCCATATTTGACTACCAGATTTCTGCCGGATGCCCATTGCGCGGCTTGTGCTATGGACGCAAAATAGGAATCCAGTGCATCCAGCGGCATGCTCCAGCACACGGTCTCACCATTTGGCAGCAGAACATAGTGGTCTGATATGCCGATTTCATCGAGGCCAATGGCATCAGCCGCTTGAACTATTTCCAACACGGTGTTATTGCCATCAGAGAATGTGGAGTGGACGTGGTATGATGTGAACATTGAAGTCACCCGTACAGAAAAATGGCGCACCTGGAGGGACTCGAACCCCCGACCCTCTGATCCGAAGTCAGATGCTCTAATCCACTGAGCTACAGGTGCGCGACCAACTCACAAAGTATATCACAGCCTACCTTGTGAGGTCAATTTAGATTGTGATATTTGGACAATTAATAAGCTACTCTGGTGCCCAGGGAAAGCGTTAGCCCATCGAAACTGATGTCGTCATTTTGTGCAAGGTTGTAGATTGACCCTACCTTGTCATATTTGAGCTCAACAAAATACGATTCACCAATTTCATAGCCGCCCACAAGGCTGATGCCAACCTTTTTGGCGCCGGCTCTCACATTGCCAGCCCAGGCTAAGTCATAGCTAAACGTATAATAGCCAAGCCCGCCGCCGGCATACCAGCCATTGCTGGACTTGTCTTTGGCAAAATGCTTGATATAATTCAAAGTGAGCGGGGTGAGGTTTGCTTTTATGGATCCTTTTTCCTGCCCAAGCATTGTATATGATGCAATGAGTGATGGCCTGTCATTTTTGTCGAATTTGATGTTGTAGTCGATAGTCGGGCCATACCAGATGCCTGATAGGTCGGTCAGAGATGAAGATGACGGCCGATAGACGCTCATCCTGAGTCCGAAGCGTGATTTATTATCAGTTTCGTATTGTGCAAATACTACTGTTGATGCTGTTATTAGAATTGCCGCGGTAATTGCAGCCGCATGAAGCCATTGTCTCATTAATAGCGCCTCCACAAAATGTTATGCAACTCAAGGATTATATGATTATTATGGATGATGTGTCAATTGGATACAAAAATAGTAGCATAAAGGCATATCCTTGAGCGTGAAGTCTTGACGAGCGTTTTGAGAAGTGTTACAATCATGCTGGCTGGAATTGCGCGGGCGATTGGCTCAGCGGGAGAGCACTTCGTTCACACCGAAGGGGTCACTGGTTCGAATCCGGTATCGCCCACCATTTGCGGGAGTAGTTCAGTGGTAGAGCGTCAGCTTCCCAAGCTGAATGTCGCGAGTTCGAATCTCGTCTCCCGCTCCATTATAAGGCGACGTAGCCAAGTGGCAAGGCAGGGGCCTGCAAAGCCTTTATCACCAGTTCGATTCTGGTCGTCGCCTCCAATTGAAGGCAGGGGATAGGAAACAGGGGATAGAAAGCAAGACCGGTTGGTAGATAACGGGTTGAGCGAAGATATGCCTTACGCTCAGGAGTCCCTTCCAACCCCCAACACCAAACCCCTATTTCCCTCCCATAAACCCAGACGCATAGAATATTACCTCTGTTCTATAATTCCATCTTGGGCACGCAAAATGCTGGTTAATAAGACTCAGTGAGTTGCTCCAGAATGATTGTTTCTTTGCCTTCAGAATCGATCTGCCTGAAGAAGCAGCTTCTGTAGCCTTCGTGGCATGCGGCGCCCTTTTGGTCGACTTTGATTACAAAGCAGTCTTTGTCGCAGTCCACGTAAACGCTTTTCACGGCCTGAATATTGCCGGAGGTCTCGCCCTTTATCCAGAACTTTTGCCTCGATCTGCTCCAGAATGTGGGTCGGCCAGTGGTAAGTGTGGCCTTGACAGCATCGCGGTTCATATATGCAACCATCAAGACCGCTCCGTTATCATTGTCTTGCACGACGCCGGCAATAAGCCCATTGGCGTCGTATTTTAAGCTATCTAAGAATTGCTCCATAGTTGAAATGCTCCCTTAAACAAGAACCCATACAGGGTGATCACAACATGTCACCCTGAACTCGATTCAGGGTCTGCGCTTCGATAAATAGATGCTGAATCAAGTTCAGCATGACGTTTCAGTGGTAATATCTGCTCTTAAGGTCTCCCGGGAGGTCGCTCAGGTTGATCTGCATAAGTGTGGAGATCCCCGATGGA
>JAPLCU010000116.1:0-1250 GCA_026392045.1 Armatimonadota bacterium | reverse complement strand
AGATCCCCGATGGACTGAGTTTGAAGCCGCGTTCATTGAGCGCTTTATCCGGGTCTAAAGCCAGTTTTGCCTTAAATACTGCATCTTCTACCGCAACAGTGAGTATTTGCCGGAGTTGGTAGTTATCCAATGATGCGATGGCTTCCAGCGTGTCATCGGCCATTTCGCCTAAAGGATCCATCTCAAGGGTGCGCAAAAATACTGCCATGGCTGCTGCAATCTCGCCCTTTTGTTGGAGGAGAACAGCCTTTTTGAAGTGATGCGCGGAATCCGTGGGAGCGATATGAATCAGCTCCTCGGTTACTTTCAAAGCCTTATCCAGCCTGCCTTGTTGGAGATACGCAATACCGAGTATATCGCGCGCAAGTATATTTTTTGGTGATTTTTCAAGCAAGCGATTGCTGGTATCTACAGCTTCTTCGTAACGCCCCATCTCTATGAGAGTTCGCAGCAGAAGCTGCTGGATGCCGATATTTCTTGGGTCGAGCTCAACTACTCGATGCATCGCCTCTATGGCGAGTCCCATCTGGTTCTGGGCCTGGTAGAAACTGGCTAATCTGATAGAACAATTTGGGTCACGAGGAAAGAGCGCCATAGCTTCTTTGACGCGCTCGATTGCTTCGTCATATTGACCTTGCTCCGCAAGCGAATCGGCACGCTTCATAATGCTCGAGAGTCGAGCTGATTTGCTTCTTCCTTTGCCAGGTTCATTTATCCTATTAGTATTACGCATCCAAAATCCTACTATTCATAAACCAGAGGTCTGATGGTTGGATAGTTTGATGGCCTGATGGCAAAAGCAATACTGCGTGAGTGATATCCGCCATCGACCCATCAGGCTATCAAACCAATTGATGCCTTGCGAGAGAGTTCCCTTATTGATTTTATACCATGCGGACAAACATCCTACTAATATTATCGCATATCAGTAAAATCATCAAGGCTCAAGAGCATTTTCTCTGGTACGAAGATTGCGGGCCTTATCCCGAGGCAATCAGGATAACGCCCGCAAGCTTCCGTTGTGTGAGGACGACGACTAGCTATCCAATGAGCTTATGCTAGTTATGCGTTCCAGAGAAACATCTTCGATATCACCATTTAGATATGCGCCGTAAAGAGGGACAAAGGCAACATCATGGACGTGCAAGTCCCTTGTTATTTCATCACCTTGTCGGTCGCGATAGGTTACGGAACAATGTCTTCCGAGATACTGCTTGGCTTCAGGTATTTTCATTTTAACGGTTCTCCTA
>JAPLCU010000039.1 GCA_026392045.1 Armatimonadota bacterium | reverse complement strand
TGCTCATCCTTCGAGAGCCTCAGGATGGCGAGTTGGACTGAATGACTCGTGCGAAGACAAATCAAAAACTCAGAACTCAAAACTCAGAACTCAAAACTCAGAACTCAAAACTCAGAACTCAGAACTCAGAACTCAAAAACTCAGAACTCAGAACTCAAAACTCAAAACTCAAAACTATTACATCGAATGCTATGGGACGGTAATGATTTATTCTTGTATTCTCACCAAGAGTGAGCTATTACACCAAGCAGTTGACAGTAAACAATAGGCTCCCGCCATCAACTACGCGTCTAATTCCGCTTTCATTTCTTTCACAACTTTATCTACAACAATCGCGCCTTTGTCGCCTTCGGTTCTGGAGCGGACAGATACCTCCCCAGCCTCAGCCTCGCGATCACCAACCACCAGCATATACGGAATCTTCTGCATCTGGGCCTCGCGAATCTTATAACCGGTTTTTTCGTTGCGGTCATCAACTTCAACCCTGAAGCCTTCGGCGCGCAGCTTAGCCTTAACAGTTTCCGCATATTCATTATGCCTGTCTGCAATCGGAATGACCACAGCCTGCACCGGAGCCAGCCACAGCAGGAACGCCCCCGCATAATGCTCGATAAGAACCCCCATGAACCGCTCAAGACTGCCCAAGAGCGCCCGGTGGATCATAATCGGCCTATGCTGCTGGTTGTCCTGACCAATATAGGTGATGTCGAAACGCTCAGGCTCGTTGAAATCGACCTGGATCGTTGAGCACTGCCACACGCGGCCAATGGCGTCCTTGATCTTTACATCGATCTTAGGGCCATAGAACGCGCCGCCACCCTCATCAACTTTATATTCAAGCCCGGCATCCTCCAAAGCGGCTTTCAGCGCCTCAGTGGCCTGCTCCCAAACTTCATCGTCTCCAACGTGTTTCTCAGGCATTGTAGAGAGATATACTTCATATTCAATGAAACCGAATCTGCGGAGTATCTTCAGCACAAAGTCAAGAACCCGCCTGGTTTCGCAATGAACCTGATCCCGCGTGCAGATAATGTGCGCATCATCCTGCGTGAATCCGCGAACTCTCATTAGCCCGTGAAGCACCCCGGAACGCTCATAGCGATAAACAGTGCCCAGCTCAGCCCATCGAATCGGAAGCTCACGATAACTGCGCACGCGGCTCTTATAGATGAGCAGGTGGAACGGGCAGTTCATGGGTCTGATGAGATACGGCTGCCCCTCGACCTCCATCGGCTGGAAAATATTATCGGTAAAGAAATCTAAATGGCCGCTGGTTTTCCAAAGCTCCTGCCGCGCGATATGCGGGGTGAAAACCATTTCATAGCCGTTATCATAATGCTCGGCGCGCCAATAGTCCTCGATGTTCTTGCGCACGAGCGCGCCCTTCGGGTGCCAAAAAACCAGACCAGGCCCAGCTTCCTCTTGAATCGAGAACAAATCCAGCTCACGGCCCAGCTTGCGGTGGTCGCGCCTTTCAGCCTCAGCGATTCTTTCGAGATACTCATCGAGTTCACTCTTTTTGCCAAATGCAGTGCCATAAATCCGCTGCAGCATAGGGTTCTTCTCATCGCCGCGCCAATACGCGCCCGCAGCCGAGAGCAGCTTGAATGCCTTTACATCCTTGGTGTTATAGGTATGAGGCCCACGGCAAAGGTCAACGAAATCGCCCTCTTCATAGATCGAAATCACTTCATCCTCGGGCAAATCGTTTATAAGCTCAAGCTTGTAAGGCTCGTCCTTAAACATTTCGAGAGCTTCTTCACGGCTGATCTCTTTTCGCACGAATTGAGCGCCCTCGGCGATAACATTCTCCATCTCAGCAGAAATATTCTCGAGGTCTTCGGGCGTAAATGGCTTAGGCACATCGAAATCATAATAGAAACCATCCTCTATAGACGGCCCAATTGTGACCTTTGCCTCAGGAAACAGCTTTTTCACAGCATGCGCCATTACATGCGCCGCGCTGTGTCTTATCGTGGAGAGATCATATTTTGCCATTTTATAAAGTCCTTAGTCGTCAGTCGACAGTCAACAGTCGGGAAGGGATTTCGGCTCAGCGGGAGCTTCGCCCTCCCACATCACCAAACACCAAACACCCATCACCAAACACCAAACACCCATCACCAAACACCCATCACCAAACACCTAACACCCAACACCCAACACCTATCACCCAACACCTAACACCTAACACCCAACACCTAATACCCATCAGGGTGGTTCTTGTGCCAATTCCATGCGGTCTCGATTATAGTTTTGAGATCGGGGAACTTGGGTTGGAAGCCGAGATCACTGATGATCTTTTCGGAGCTTGCCACCAGAACAGCCGGGTCGCCTTCGCGCCTCTCGACTTCTTCGGCCTTGATATTCTTACCCGTAACCTCACGCGCAACCTCGATAACCTCTTTGACCGAGTATCCATTGCCATTGCCAAGGTTATACGCGGTGGTCTCCTTGCCCTTGCGGAGGGCATCGAGGCCTAGCAGGTGCGCCTGAGCGAGATCATTTACATGAATATAATCGCGGATGCATGTGCCATCGGGCGTCTTCCAATCGTTGCCAAAAATCTTGATCGATTCCCTCTTGCCAAGCGCCGCTTCCAGCACAAGCGGAATCAAATGAAACTCAGGCTTGTGATCTTCACCAATCAGCCCGGACGGATCAGCGCCGGCAGCATTGAAGTATCTCATCCAAATAGAGCGAAGGCCATAAGCGCGCGAATACTCGGCCAAAACCTCTTCAATCTGAAGCTTCGATCTGCCGTAAGGGTTTGTCGGGCTTTTGGGGTGGTTCTCGGTGATCGGCACAACTTCCGGTTCGCCAAAAATGGCGGCGGAAGATGAGAAAATCATCATCCTAATGCCAAACTCAAGCATAACCTCAAGCATCGCCAGGCTGTTCGCCAAATTATTCAGAAAGTATTTCTGCGGATCAACGACGCTCTCGCCAACATCCTTAAACGCTGCAAAGTGCATAACCGAATCGATATCATGGGTGGCAAAAATCTTGCGCAGGAGATCTCGGTCGCCAATGTCGCCGATGACCACTTTGCTGCCGCAAGCAGCCTCCAAATGGCCATAAGACAGATTATCCAGGTTAACAACATGCTCACCGCGCTCAATAAGCGCCTTGACCGCATGTGACCCAACATAACCCAGCCCGCCAGTAACCAGAATCGCCATCCCTATACCCCTTGAAAAACCACTTTCAAAATAAACTGACAGAGCCAAGCCCAATCAGTTCGCTTAAGCCATATTATTATATCACCACGCTCGCATGGCGGTCAAACGGAAGGCTCAGGGAATAGGGAACAGGTTACAGGGAACAGTTGGGAGGGGGATGTTGGTATTTCGGGATTTGAGGGTTGAGCACAATCTAGCAAGCTATTGGTATTTCGGGATTTGAGTGAAGCGCAGCGGAACGGAAATCCCGAAATCCCGAAACCGCCGAGCATATTTGCCATCCTTACGACGATTTTACACGCTCGCGAATCTCACTTTGCGTCAGACCTTCAATTCTGACAGATTTCTCTCTGCTTTTTTCGCCAGAAACCAGCTCCACCTGGCTCTTCCTTACACCAAGCGCGTCGGCTATGAACTTGACTATTGCCGAGTTCGCCGCGCCCTCGACCGGCGGAGCGGTGATCTTTACGCATAATACATCATCGCGCCAGCCGATTATCTCGTTCTTCGAGCTGCGAGGGGTTACATGGAGTTTGAGAATTGAAAATGTCATTATTCTGCCTTTGCGGGCTGGATTGCAAATCCGCCCGAACATGAGTTCATAAATGAGCACAATGTGAGCATGCTGAGCCTGTCGAAGTATGCGGCTCGATAGCTGCATGTCTCAGTCCTCACCGCACCCTTCGACGGAGCTCAGGATGCTGAACTGTGATGTACTCGAACACTATCTGAGCCTAAATGGATTTCTATGCGTGTTTGCTATAGTTTACATCTGATAAACTTCTAGCGCAATATGCCCGTCGTTTGGTATAATTAGAATTGTAAACATACATGGAGGTTCCTGGTGTTTGAAATACTGCCCGCAATCGATATGATGGACGGCAAATGTGTGAGGTTGGTGCAGGGAAAGTTCGACCAGGCTACCGTGTTTTCCGATGAGCCAGCCGATATGGCAAAGCGATGGGCCGATGCGGGCGCAACAAGACTCCACCTGGTAGACCTCAACGGCAGCCGAATGGGCGCTCCCCAGGAAACCGAAGCAATCAAAAGAATCATCGCTGCTGTGAACGTGCCTGTGCAGCTCGGCGGCGGCATCAGGAGCCTCGAGATAGCGCGAAAAATGCTGGATATGGGCGTGGAAAGGGTGATAATTGGCACCTCTGCCGCTCTCGACAGCAACCTCGCGGAGATGATTTTCAAAGAACTGGGCGAGCAGGTGATTTTGGGCGTCGACGCCAAAGATGGCTTTGTGGCAGTCAAAGGATGGGAAGAGACAACCGGCGAAAACGCCATTGAATTTTCTATTCGCATGCAGAAACTTGGCGCCAGGCGAGTAATATATACTGATATTTCGCGAGATGGTATGATGCAGGGAGCGAATATCGCTGCGATGCAGCGGATGGCGGAGTCCCTTGAAATACCGGTGATTGCTTCCGGCGGCGTGAGTAATATCGATGATATAAGACAGCTTGCAGCCCTCGAATCAAAGGGGATTGAGGGGGCTATTCTTGGCAAGGCGCTATATGCAGGCGCTCTCAGTTTACGCGAAGCGCTGGAGGCATCATGCAGGTAATCCCCGGAATCGACTTAGTGGGCGGCAAATGTTGTTGTCCCATGCATACGTCATTTGAGCAAAATACCCCCCACCCTACCGACCCTGAGTATGTAGCAAGCGCATGGGCCTTACAGGGAGCTAAAAGACTCTTCATCGCCGACCTGGAGGGAGCCCGAATGGGCGAACCGCAGAACCTCAAAGCAGTCAGGCAGATCATTGAAACGACCAAACTCCCCGTTGACCTGGGCGGCGGCATACGTTCTCTCGATGCGGCTAAGCGCGTTCTTGATATGGGTGTGGATCGAATTGTGATAGGAACAGGCGCAGCGCTCGAAATCAATTTCGCGCGTGAGATATTCAGCGCGTATGGCGACCGCGTCATACTAAGTCTTGCGAGTCTCAATGGTTATGTGGCCATACGTGATTGGCAGGCCAGAACCGATGAGCGCGCCGATGATTTCGCAAAGCGAATGTGTGATTTAGGCGCTCGAAGGCTGGTCTTTACGGACGTTTCTCGCAAAGGAATGCGCGGCGGCGTCAATGTAACAGCCGTGGCGCGAATGGCCCGAATATTGCAGATACCCATCATCGCATCGGGAGGCGTTAGCAACCTCAGCGATATAGAAGAACTCAAATCACTCGAGTCTGCGGGTCTCGAGGGCGTAATAATAGTCACCGCAATCTATTCCGGCTCGTTGAAGTTATCCGAGGCTATTGCGGTTGCCGAAGCCTCAGAATGAGTTCCCGTAAGCATCCACTTCGTCAGCAATTGAAAGATGCCCCGCTCTATCGTCTATTCTGCACGAACAGCACATGCAAGTTATTTGCGAAGTTTATTGTATAGATTAACGGCATCGGTCAAAGATGGATTTAGGACTAAGGCTTTCTGGAGTTCGATCTGAGCCTCTTGCAAACGGTCGACCTTCGCATAAGCTGCGCCAAGATGGTAGCGCACCTCGGCGCTGTCGGGCTCTAAAGCAGTTGCTCTCTGGAGAGTGTGAATGGCAGAAGTATAATCGCCTATCTTGTATTGCGCCCAACCCAGGCTGTCGACAAAAGAGCCATTATCAGGTTGAATATCCACAGCCTTGCGCGTAAGTTCCAAAGCTTTCTTGAGGTTTATGCCCTTATCGGCATAGAGGTATCCCAGTCCATTAAGAAAACCAGCATTCTCAGGATCAAGCGAAAACCCCTTCATGTAGACCCTCTCGGCCTCGGGTATATCATTTATCAGCACTAATGAGGCGCCATCATAAGTCTCATTGCGGAACGGGTCAACCTTTATGGCAAGGTCTATTTGAGCTTTAGCCTGACGGGGTTTATGTTGCTTATAGAGCGCTTCAGCCTCTATTAGATACTCATCAGCGGGGTGAACTTGCCCACAACCTGATATCATACAAGCGCAAGCAAGCAGAGCAAGAATTACAAGGAATATTCTATAGATGCTACTGTAAACCAAAACGGTCCCATGATGCGCAGAGAAGCGCGCTGATTTCGTCGACGGTCGTGGTGGCAACGCCCACCTTTCTAACCACAGCCCCGGCTGCGCAGTTGGCGACAGCGGCGGAGACATCAAGGCTTAAGCCGCAGGCAAGAGCGAGAGTGAGAGCGCCGATGACCGTATCGCCCGCACCCGCCACGTCGTAGACTTCGGTCTCTACGGCAGGCATGTGGAACGGATTCTTATTGCCATCGAATACCGAGAGCCCCTGCCCTCCCCGCGTAATCACGACGCTTCGGCAGCCCACCGAACTAATCAGCTTTTTGCCGGCCTTCTCAGCGTCTTTCACATCAGCAATCTCGATTCTGGATGCCGCGCTAGCCTCAGATTGGTTGAGAGTCATCACACCAATTCCAGCGAAATTATGCACGCTGCGGGGCTTTGGGTTTGATGTAGAAACCTTGCCATATTTATTGGCGCTAGCAACAACTGCAGCCACAACCTCGCGGCTGACCACACCCTTGTCGTAATCCGAAACGAGAATCGCATCCACATCGCCTGCAGTCTCATTTATGAACTGTGCAATACGCTTGATTGTCCCCGCAGAGACCTTTCTCTGCGTTTCCTGATCAACACGCACAACCTGCTGCCGATGAGAAGCCCAAATGCGGGTCTTGCGAGTGGTTGTGCGGCGCTTGTCCACAATCAGGCCGCCGGTATTGACTCCGGATTCCTCAAGGCAGCTTCGGAGCATCGCCCCACCCTCATCATCGCCGATAACGCCTACAATAGTAGCCTGAGCGCCGAGCGCACGAATATTATTGGCTACATTCGCGGCGCCTCCGGCGCGGCCTTCGGTGGAGTCCACATTCACAACCATTACGGGAGCTTCAGGGGAAATACGGTCAACAGTGCCCCAGATGTGCTCATCAAGCATGAGGTCGCCTATCACAAGCACCCTTATATCAGCAAAGCCATTTATAGCGCTTCGACAAGTCTTAAAATCCATTCTTACCGGTTTCCTTCCAATCTCTCGATCACACCAGCCGCAATCAGTGGAATCATTATTTCATGGTGACCGGTAAGCGCACAGCCATCGCCGCCCATCTCTTTCACTCGCGAAACCACCTGCATGTTCGACCGATACTGCTGCACAAAGTCTAAGTTCACACCATACATGCCCTTCATATCGCAGCCCAGATTTATGAGCATGTTGAGGGCCTTAAGCACGACCTCCGGCAGCACGACAGCCGAGCCCAGGTTGGCCAAAACACCGCCTCCGCCAAGGTTGCGCATAGCTTGGGTTAAAATTCTAAAGTCGCGCATGGATGCGTCACCTATGGCCGAGCCGTCAGCGCTCGAATGCATGTGCACAATGTCGCAGCCGATGCATGCATGCACGGTAAGCGGCACATTGCACTCATAAGCTGTAGCGAGGAGGCTCACGCTTGCGTTTGGGGCGTTTTCTGCAATCAAAGCACGGCCAAGCGCCTCGCCAAAACCGAGTTTCACATCCATTGCCACGCGAGCGCCATTATTCAGAAAATCAGCGGTTTCGTCAGCCATTCCGAACATGCCGGTGCGCATGCCATCCACAACATCCTCGGAAGTCTGCCCAAATTTGGCAATCTCCGAGTCGTGAATTGCGCCGGCGCCATTCACAGCCAATGCCGTAATCACGCCGCGCCGCATCAGGTCGCACAGCATCGGGCTCAGACCGCATTTGATAACATGCGCGCCCATGGTCACGATCACAGGTTTTCCTGACTTATGCGCATCAGCGATACGATTTATAACAGTCCGAATCATCCGTCCGGCGAAAATATCCGGCAGCGAATCTAAGAACGAACGCATCCCAGATCCAGGCTTGTGCGGCGCTGCGAAATCTGCGACATCAACCTTGCTCTTGCGGTCTTTTATCGACATTGTCCGCAGCTGCGTGAGGTCTATCACAGGATACTTCGAGGTCATCTTTTCACTCCGTAAACTGTCAATACATCATTAAACTGCACAAAACGTGAGATTGCACACCTAACAGAAGCCCCAAGACTCCCCGCGAACGAGCGTCCACCAAATACAGGAGGATACACCACGTCAAAGCCCGTCTTTTTCAGAAGTGCGCTAATGCTGGACTTCTGGAAATAAAATATATGCTCAGCCGGCTTCAAATGCCGCCACTTTCCGCGCTTCATTTTGAATCTAACATGGCCCAGGTTAGGAGTGCCAATTACAATCAAAGCGTCATCAGCGAGTATACGACTTACCTCAATCATATGCTTGGTAGGGTCGGAAACATGCTCGATTACATCCCACATTGTCACGCAATCGAACGATGCGTCCGGATAATCGGCATCTTCTAAAACACCCATGCGAACGTCCAGGCCGAGCTGCCTCGCTTCTTCGGAAGCGTAAGGCGATATCTCGATACCGGCGCCCTGCCAGCCCCGAGCGTTGGCCGCCTCAACAAAATACCCCAGCGAACAGCCAATGTCAAGGATTCTCCCAGGCTCTCTAATCAGCTCGATTGCTCTTAGACGGGCGTCAGCGCGCTTGAGGCGAAACGCCCGTCTGCAGCGGTACAAATCAAAATAAGATGAATCGTATTGTTCAACTATCGACTCCGGCTGCGGGTGTGTAAAAGCCAAGCCACAAGACTTGCACTGGAATACGCTATGACCGTTCTTATTTGCCAAAAGCGACAACTGCTCACTCCCACATACATTGCAAATTCTTTTTTTCGTCACAGACTCTCCATGCAACTTGCTCACTGAAACAGCGAGTCCTTCAGATCTATGTTATATTCTATATCAGTCATCTCGGTCTTACCAACTCTGCGGTTTTCAGCCGAATACATTTCTGCGATAGTCGGTATCCAGATAGACCCGCCGATATTCTTTGGGCTCGAGTATACCATTTTAACTCTTATATTATCCTTCCCATCGCGCTTTTCCATGCGCTTCATCCACAAGTCTTTTGCATCAAGCCATACGAAATAATACATGTCGCCTTTGAGCCACCGCAGCTTCAGTTTGATCTCACCGTTAGCTGCCGCTTCGGCGTCATCAACCAACTCCACCTTGCGACTTCGCCATAGAGTGGATGTTACCAACCCTATGTCGAACGGCCCCTGCAGCTTGGCCGGATCATTCGTATAATCATTTTTTTGCTTAAATCGCACAGCTGGAGCGCGTGAAATCTTAATTCCGCCATTGACGATATACTCGAATTTCACCATCCCCAGCTTGCCCTCTATGCGCATCTTATCAGGAACCTTTAACGCAATCTTGGCCGACTTGAGGTCCATAAGGCGAGCATAGTTGGAATCGGTTTTCTCAAGCGCTCGCCTGTCTACATCAACAACTTTCACCGTCATAGACAAGTCCTTGAGGTCTTTAGTAGCCGCCTCAATCTTGTCCTTGAGGTCTTTTTCCGTGAGAGTCGCACAAAAAGCGCTAGACACACCGGCAAGTAACATCGCAGCGCATAGAATGCTACACACAAACGCATTGAATCGCCAACCATTATACTGCAAATTGAATCTTTCAGTCATCCTATTTATCATTTCTTTCGCTCCATATCTCGGTCCTCATGTTGGCCCAGGTCCCAAAGCATCGAGTAACGTATTGCCACAGAGCATGCGCTGACCACGCTCAAAATCAAGCCGTGAATCCCATCTCTGAAGCCCTGCTTTATCACATACATCTTAAAAAACGTTAACCACGGGTTCACGAGCAGGTCTGCAACCTTGAAACGTCTCCCATCATTGAACCGCTGCTGAGCCCCCGCACGTGAATATTCAATCATCTTACGGCAGCAGTCATCCATGCTCACATAACTATAATGCAGCAGATCGTGCTTCAAATATCCGCATTCAACGCTCACTTCCATTGTCTCATGGACCAGCCGATGAGGAATTTTCGCTACGTTTTTCTTCGCCAGCCTCAATTGAAAATCAGGATACCACCCGCAAAAGCGCATCCTGCGGCCAAGAAATTCAGTGGATCTGGGAATCCAATAGGCATCATACTTGCCATCGAGTATTGCCGCCTGGATGTCCGCCGCCAACTCCTCAGTCACGATTTCATCTGCGTCCACAATCAGAACCCATTCCTGGCTCGCAAGCGCAATCGCTGCGTTCTTCTGATCTGAATACCCCTCGAATTTCCGACAGCTCACGTTTTGGGTGAACTGCTTCGCGATCTCGACTGTGCGATCCACGCTAAACGAATCAAGCGCTATAATCTCATCAGCAAATGCCAGGCTGCGCAAGCATTGTTCGATCTTCGCTTCCTCGTTATAAGTTATCACTACTGCCGAAAGGCCCATTATAGATTTTTCCGTTATTTACCTAAGACTGCGGGAAGGAGCCGTTCTGACCGCATTGCGCTATGATTTATTGACTCAGAATTATCTCAACAGCATCAATCACTTGCTGGGCGTCTATGTTTGTCATACATTTGCGCTCAAAGTTACACTCTGTTTTGACACATGGGCTGCATTCCTCACCTGAAGTAACAATGACGTGCCCCTCACCCTGCGGCCCAGTGATCTTGTGGTTTGAAGGCCCGTAGAGGCCAACAACCTTCGTCCCCGCCGCAGCAGCCAGGTGCATGATGCCGGAGTCTACAGCGACCAGCGTTTTGCTTCGCCAGAGAATCGCAAGCGCTTCACCAAGGTTGGTCTTACCGCTCAAGTCTATGATTTTGCCGCATTCTTTAACAATGTTATACACAGGCTGCGTGCCGAGTATGACCACTCGGTAACCGCGCTTTGTCAAGTAATCCCCGACCGCGGCGAAGCCTTCGTCTGTCCATTCTTTCACACTGCGTCTTCCGGATGTGCCGGGCGAAAATACCACCAGCGGCTCATCGAATTTTATGCCATGCTCACCCAAAAGACCCTCAGCGCCATCTCTAAGCGCCATCGATGGCTGAAGCAACCCGACATAATCCCGCTGAGTAATATCGCACCCAATTTCCGCCACCAGGCGCAGGTTGTTTTGTGTGGATGGAGGGTGCGAAAAATCTACCTGATGCGTTAGCAAAAAGCCCAGTGAAGTATTGATAAAACCACATCGCTTGGGAGCGCCGCTGAAATACGCGAGCGCCGCACATTCCGCACTCTGAGAAAAAACAACCGCAAGATCAAACTTTTTTGAAGCAAGATCTCGCTCAAGCTTTATCTTTACCCGGTTGAACCCACCTCGTCTTATCAGAATTTCATCAACCAAATCCGTACACTGAAGCAATTCCGCCGCGCCAGGTCGAAGTATGCTTGTAATGACTGCATCGGGAAAACTGTCTCGAATGCACTTGAGGGCCGGAAGCGAAAATGCAAGATCCCCGACCTGATTAAGATGAAAGCAGGCAATTTTCATAGTCTACTCCAACCACGGCGCAATAGCGCCGGCAACTTCCTCAGGACTGATGGCCTGCATGCAATCTATGTTATCGCACGTGGGGTGACGCCTGCACGGGCTGCAGGCGAAGTCCTTAGCCACCCAGATGAAGTTGTCCTTTCTCTGAAAACAACGCCATGCGCTTGCGCCGAAAAGCCCAACTGCAGGCCTGTCGAGCGCCACGGCCATGTGCAGAAGACCAGTATCCACCCCGATCACTCCAATGCAGCGCTCCATAAGCGCTCCAGCCTGCTTGAGGCTGGTCTGACCGGCGCATATTGTGGGCTTGTATGTTGCACCATCGAATATCTTGGCCGCAAGCGGGATATCTGCCTTGGAACCCAATATCAAAGATTTCACACCGCGCTCGCCAAGCAAATCAGCGATTCGAGACCAACCCTCAAGTGTCCAGTGCTTGTTGACCCACGTGGTTGCCGGAATAAATGCAACAACCTTCTTGCCCTCAAGGTCAGCATTCTTGAAAAACTCGCCAGCGAATACGTGATCATCCTCCAGCACAGGCATGAACATCGCACAGTCCCTGGAATTGATACCTAAAGGCTGCAGGATATCGATATTGCGCTGCTGGGCGTTCAAATCATCAAGCGACGGGCGCAATTTCTCATTATAAAGAAGCGTGGCGCACTCGCCAGCGTCAGAAAAGCCTATCCTGCGCTTTGCGCCCGAAACCAAACTCACTGCCGCACTCCGCAGCAAGCCCTGCAAATCCACGCAAACATTGAAGTTCCTGGATATAAGTTTCTTTCGAAGCGCGATAAGCCCTTTGATGAAGCGCACGGTCTCTTTGATGGATCCGCCGCCCTTGGAGCGTTCCCACACGATGACCTCGTCCAGATAAGGATTACCTAGAACGATATCCGCCGATTTTTTCTCGACAATCCACGCTATATATGCGTCGGGGAACGCATTTCGCAGCACACGCGAGGCAGGGGTGGCCATCAGCACATCCCCTATCGCACTCAACTTCACTATTAATATTCTTTTGGGCGCTTCAACCGTCATGCTTGCCCGCCTCCGGTGAAAGTTTCCATCTATCGTGCATCCAAAGCCACTGCGACGGATTGCGCCGAACCTCATCTTCAATAGCCTTGTTGACAAGCGTCATAAGTTCGAGTTTGTCCCTGTCCTCATCGCCGCTCGGCTCGAATTTTATCATCGGATGAGCCGCAGCGAGGTATTTTCCGTTTTCAACCCTCGGAGCGAACACAGGCACGATCGGCGCTCCGCTCTTCATCGACAGTACAGCAGGCCCAACAGCAGTAGCAGCAAGCCTGCCAAAGAACGGCACAAAGATACCGCCAATATCATTTTGATCCGGCAAAATCCCCAGGATTTCATTGTTTTTGAGCGCTCTGAATGCGCCTATTATGGGTTGATCTCGGTCGAAAACTTTATATCCGCCGCTTTCTCTGATCCGCTGAGTGATCCCAGTCATGCCAGCGTCATCGCTGTCGCGCGCGATCACGTTCACTTTGTAGCCCAGAATCACCAGCTTGCGAGCGAGCAGTTCCCAGTTGCCATAGTGCGCGGTGACGATGATACAGCCTTTGCCGCGCGCAAGCGCCTCATCCAGATGCTCCTTACCTGCCATATCAATCATCGCGTCAATCTGATCTCGGCTCAGCGAAAGCAGATAGAAAAACTCAAAAGCCCCGCGCATAAAGTGCTTGAAAACACCCTTGGCAATCTTCTGAATCTCGGCCTCGGTTTTCTGATCCCCGAAGGCATTGCGCAGGTTTTTGAGCGTGCCCTTACGATAGCGCCTTGAAATGCCGAAAAAAAACATCCCTAGCGAATCGCCAAGCAGCTTTACCGACCACGGTCTGAACAGGCCAGCAGCCCGGAACAACCACCAAAACGTTATTCGCCCAATCAGCTTCAAACACTTTTTAGCGGGCGGCAGCTTTTTCGCTCTGGTCGTCAATTTTGTTGCAGATGATGCTTGCAAAACTTGAACTATCCTCAATTTCCAGCGTAATATCCAATACATAAAGATTTTGAATCGGCATGTTACCGCCTATCCTGGCCAGGTCTTTGGCAGTTGTGATTACCACTTGCGCCCCACGCGATGCAACAGAACGCGAGATCAGATCAAAATCGCTCTGCCCGTAAGCGTGATGGTCAGGGAACACCAAACTCTCCCGCACATAAGCATCCAGCGATTCAAGCATATCAATAAACGAGCGCGGCTTGCCGATCCCGCAAAACGCTACAACCGAAAGATGCCATACCCAGTCAATATCCAATATCTCTCCTGTGGCAGCATTGCGGAAATACACCGGCCGATGCGCGCTTTTGAACTGCTTTGCTTCAGGCGCAATTCGCCGAATTCGCTCAGTAAGATGCCCTAGCATATCATCGGGCATGTCCAGCGCATTCCCAAGCAGCACAATGCCTGCTCGTTTCAGGCCGCTAACAGGCTCGCGCAGATCCCCCGCAGGCAGCGCCCATCCGCTGCCAAACGGCTTCATAGCATCGAGCACAACTATATCCAAATCCCGATGCAACTGCCAATACTGAAGCCCATCATCTAATATTATCACATCGGGATCAAATCTCTCGCATGCAAGCTTCCCGGTCAAACGCCTGTCTTTTCCGACCACAACCGGCACGCCCGGAAGAGTGGCAGCAAGCAACATTGGTTCATCGCCGGATTCGCTGTTTTCGCATAGGATCGATTTGCCGTCAGACACGATCACAGTTCCAGCCGCTGACCCGCCATGCCCTCTCGATAGGATCACGACCCGCTTTCCGCGCTCAGTAAGCATCCTGCAAATCGCCTGCACCGCCGGGGTTTTTCCAGTTCCGCCAAAAGTGAGGTTCCCCACACTGATAACGGGCACTTTCAGCCTATACTTTTTTCTTAAGCCGATTGCATAGATGCTAAGATAAACAGCCAGCCCAACTCTATAGACAATCGTAAGCGGCCACAGCGCCCCTCGAATCACCCACGAGAAAAAGCCGCGTTCCTCACCCGAAACCAGCCGCTCCAGATAAATATTCACCATCGCTAACGTTTGCTTTCCATATACAATTCAACCAGCGCATCAGCCGTCCGCTTGGAGGCGCCCTGGTTGGCTTTCATCATCTTCTCGCATCGGGCTCTGATATCCTCCAGCGCGGCGCTGTCGCCAAGCAATCCGTCTATTTGCCGCCCGAGGTCCACTCCGTCCTGCACCTCAAAACCCACGCCGGCGCTCTTCGCCTGCGCAGCCAAGTCCTTAGCCTTAAACGTGTGCGGCCCGAAGAAAACAGGCTTGCCCTGCGCAATTGGCTGAAGTATGCTGTGACAGCCCTTAGGGATCAAACTGCCCCCAACAAAGCTCACATCGGCAATCGCGTAAACCTGCGCAAGCTCGCCAAATGTGTCGAGCAGCATAACATCCTCAGTGCCTGTAATGCTCTGCGGATCGCTTCGCCAGCCGCATGAAAGTCCCTTTTCATGCGCAATACCAGCGATTTCGTCACGACGCTCAATCTGCCTGGGCGCTATGATTAGCCTCAGATCCGGATGATTACGCCTCGCCGCGATAAACGCATCCATAACCGGGCCGTCTTCGCCGGGATTGGCGCTTCCCGCGATAAAAACTCGATTCTCCACTGATAACTTAAACCGCGAGCGTATTTCGTTTTTCCCATTTTCGCAAATTGGCTCATCCGATTGATCTGCCTTGCAGTTTCCCGTAATAATCACCTTTTGGGAATCTGCTCCAAGGGAAATAATGCGCTCGGCATCGGCCTGGCTTTGCATGCAGAAAAGGTCTATGTTGGATAGCGTCCATCTGTAAAGCCACGGCACTCTCGCCGCGCCAGCAAGCGTTTTGTCCGAGACTGTGCCGTTGATCATGGCGTTTTTCACGCCCATTCTGCGAGCTATATGCCGAAAATTCGGCCAAATCTCAGTATCCGTGCCGGCAAAGACAACAGGCCGCACCCGCTTAATACTGCGCATAACAGCCAGGGCCAAGTCAAACGGATAATATATGAACGCATCCGCATCTTTGACCGATTTCCGCGCCATCTCATGACCGGTCTCGGTGGTTGTGGAGATAACCACGGCAGCATCCGGCAGCGCGCTTTTCAGCTCACTCACAACTGCGGCGCTTGCTACCGCTTCACCTACGGAAACCGCATGTATCCAAATTCGATCTCGGTTAGCAAGCTCAGGCGGCAAATTAACTCCGCCCAACTGCTGCCGCCAGGATTTTCGAGATTTACCCGAAATGAATACTCTGTGGAGGATAAACACAGCAATCAAAGGCAAAGCCAGGAGTAAAACAAGATTGTAAAGTAGAAAATTCATAATTAGCCAAGTGTCTCTTCGGCTCGCTGTTGGGCCGCATTGAGTGCGTTTTCAATGCGATTCGCAGCCTCGCTCTCATCATCAGCCTCGAGAATATAGAGCGGCTCACAAAACGAGACCACAGCGCGCGCAAACGGCATCGGAATCAGATGGGCATCCCAAGATCGCAACCTCTTGCAAGGCTTGCAGGCAACACCAACAGGCATCACCGGACAGCCGGACTTCCGCGCTAAGTGGACAATCCCCGGCTGCACTTTCTTGTTCGGCCCCCTCGGCCCATCCGGTGTGAGAGCCATCACTTTACCGTCTCTAAGGCGCCTTATACCCTCAATCAACGCGCGAATTCCGTGCCGAGCGCTCGATCCGCGTATCGTGCGAAACCCGCGGCTCCTGAGAAGTCTATCCTGCAAATCGCCGTCATTCGAAAGCGAAACAATCGAATACATTCCCAAATTACGGCAGCAATAAATAGGAAGAACCGTTGTGCCATGCCACGTTAAAACCATCCCGCCCTTGCCATCCGCAAGAATCTTCTCGAGCTTTTCCCAGCCCTCGATCTTATAGCGCACGCTCGCCGCAATGCCAGTCGCAATCAGCCAGAGCAACCGAAAGAGCATCTCGGCTTTAATACGTTTCCATAACCCGTCGCGCTTATCAGTCATCACCAAAACCCTCTGCCAACAGTATCAACAATTTACGGTAGGCTTCGGCATCA
>JAPLCU010000036.1 GCA_026392045.1 Armatimonadota bacterium | reverse complement strand
GCTCGGCGGGAGCCTCGCCCTCCCGTCACTCAACGAGAGTGAGCTCTTTCCTGCAAATAATATCGTTGACAAGAACCGCTCAATCTACTAACGTATAGGCGTAATTGAAATACATGCATATTTGTAGAGGTGATGATCTGTGCGCCAAGTTATGTGGGCGTTAGCTGTCCTGCTAGTATCTATGATATCAATAGACGCCGGTGCAGATACACGCGCGCTGCAAGAGAGTGCAAAAACTGCTTTCGGAAATCACTCGGGCGGCGCCGTGATTATGCGGGTGAGCGATGGCAAAATCCTCGCAATCGTAAACCCCAAAGTTTCAGCCATCCAGCTCCATCCTCCCGGTTCTGTCTTCAAACTTGTGACCGGCTTTGCTGCCTTGCAGGAAGGGATAACTTCTGCGGGCGCGAAGTTTAGGTGCTCAGGAAATCAGCCCATCGGCGATGTCCTGCTCTATTGCACCACCCCGAACGGCCACGGCACGATTAGCTTTCCAGAAGCAATAGCTCAATCGTGCAATGTGACTTTCTATGGACTTGGCCGTAAATTGGGGCCTAAACGTTTGCTGAAATATGCGCGTGTATTCGCTCTTGATCGCAAGGTTCCCGGCTACAAAGGAGTTCAGGCTGTGGGGCATTTGCCGGCATCGCCGGTCATACATCCTGCGCAAACGGCGCAGATGGCCGTTGGACAGGCCAATGGTTTTAAGATAACTCTTTTGGAAGCCGCCGAGATGGTGCGCCGCATCGCCAACGGAAACGCACATGTTGCTGGAATAGACAACTCGAAGACCCGCAGGAATCTTGCCGTGATTCGCAGCGCTATGAGGCTCGCGGTAATTTCAGGCACATGCAAGAACGCGGCCGTCGGCGGAGTAGAAATCGCTGGTAAGACGGGAAGCCCGGAAGCGGCAGACGATTCAGACAAACGAAATGGCTGGT
Source organism: Armatimonadota bacterium (assembly GCA_026392045.1). Lineage (GTDB taxonomy): Bacteria > Armatimonadota > UBA5829 > UBA5829 > UBA5829 > JAMCYN01. The sequence goes on along the minus strand of JAPLCU010000036.1, from coordinate 40,512 downwards.
TTGTTGGGTTTGCGCCATATAAGAAGCCTGAGATTGTCCTTGTGGTATTTGTTAATCGAGGTCATGGTTATGATACCGCCGCACCCATCGCACGGCGCATTTTCAGCGCTTACTTTGGCAAGGAGAATAAGCGTTGAGGCTGATTATTGCGGCTATTTTCTTTTTGATGGGCTGTGAATGCTACGGCGAACCTGTTTTGCGGGTGGGCATTCTGCGCACGACACATCCTGGCAGCGTCCGCATTATATGCGAATCCGGCGCCCCGTCGGCTGTTCATTCGAAGGATTTTACTATTTCATCGCATGGATCAATGCTGGATATCGCGTATGCGGGCAATCATAAGAAAGCGAAATCTCTGACGCTGGAAAACACGTCTGCAATTAGACTTCGCGCCTGGGATAAAGACCATCGTTACACAGGCAAGCTGCTATTCAGCGCTCGCGATGGCAATTTGCTGATTGTAAACGAAGTTAGTCTTGAGGACTATGTGCGCGGAGTTGTCGCGAACGAAATGCGCAAAGAGTGGCCGATTGAAGCATTGAAAGCGCAGGCGGTTGTTGCCCGCACTCTGGCTTTGACCCGTTATGAAGACCACAAACGCGATGGTTTCGATATTTGCGATGCCACTCACTGCCAGGTATATAGGGGGATCCAGACCGAGACTTCTGAAACTAATGCCGCCGTGCGCCAAACGTCCGGCCAAATTTTAACATATCGCAAAAAACCAATTCAGGCGCTTTATGGCAGTTGCTGCGGGGGTGTAAGCGCTTCTTCTTATGCTTCACAATCGCTCGGAAATGCGCCGTATTTAAGAATAAGGAAAGACATATTAAATAGCGCGACAGCCTGCAAAGCCTCGCCGCACTATGATTGGAACTTCACCGTAACTGCATCAGACCTGGCCTCAGCCCTGGCCTCGGATTCACGAACTAATGTCGGCAAACAAATAAAGGGGTTACGTGTCATTAAAAATGATGCATCAGACCGAGCATTGTATATGGAAATTGCAGGAAGTCGCTCGCGTGAGATCGACGCCTACGTTTTCTGGAATATAATCTGCCGTAAACTGGGCTGGGGGAGCGTGAAAAGCGCCAGGTTTCGCCTGACGAAAAGCGGTGACACATACACATTTTGCGGTCACGGACTGGGGCACGGTATCGGTCTTTGCCAATGGGGAGCATACGCCCGCGCAAAGTCTGGATGGAATTATCAACAAATATTGGCTTTTTATTATTCTGGTGCAGGAATAAGCAAGGTTGCTGTAGAAAAAATATCCGACATGCAGTAACTTAATAGCTTGGTGGTGCGTTAATATCAAATGAAGGCTTGATAAGTCTTACTGCTGATATGGAGCGATTCCATTGCGATTCTTGTCGTTTTGCACAATTATTTGCCTTTCTCTTGCGATCTCATGCGCGATTGCGTCGCCTCTTGACGATTTCGCGCAGCATCGAAACACCTTGTGCAAGCCAGCGGTCAAATTGGCGCGTGAAACAGTCCGAACCTATTTGACCACAGGTAAGCTTACTCCCATTCCGCAGAAATTGCCCGCAATATTCAATCAAAAAGCTGCTGTTTTTGTGACTATAGCCAAGAATGAACGCCGCCGAGGCTGCAAAGGCGCCTTTGAGCCTGCGACCAAGTGTCTTAAAGACGAAATTATTCGGGCTGCCATCGGGGCTGCCACTTCAGACATTAGATATCGGCCTATTCGTTTGAATGAGCTTGACAAGCTGTCATTCACTGTTTCAATCGTTGGTCCAATGAAACGCGTCAAAGACCCTCAACAATATCCGCCCATCTCTTATGGTCTGCTTGTGCGTGGAGTGGCTGGAACTGGCGTGATATTGCCGGGAGAGGCAAAGACAAACTCATGGCGCGTTGCTGAGGCAAGGAGACAGGCGCGATTAAAAAGTGGAGAGCCGTGCGAGATGTTTGTTTTCGAGACCGTGGCGCTTCATGAACTCAAAGAGGCGCCAAAAGCGCGGAGGAAATCACCATGACCAGTAATGCAAAATCCATCACCAAGATTACAGCCTTAACTGTGTTGATTGTGGGGCTGATAGCCCTGATGTTCGGGTTGACTATTGCTCAGGAAACTCCCACGGGCACTGTCAAAGGGCGTGTCCTGAACGAGCGCAAGCAGCCTTTGGCTCGAGCCAGAATCTCATTGACTCTCCACAACGAATATCGGCCGACTATCTACGGCGTGACTGACAAGCAGGGGAATTATGTCATCACAGATGTTCCAGTTGGCAAGTATTCGGGCTATGCATCTGCTCGTGGTTACGAGACCGATTATATCGAAGATTATTCAAAGCCAGTTGTTGTCAGAGAAGGCAAAACCACAACTTTGAATGATATTCAAATGACTCCGAGGCAGCCTCAAATTTACGGAAGCATTTCGTCCATCTTTACTCCCGGCGAAAGGGTGTTTATTTCTCTAAATGGTTACTCACGCAAAGCAGCTACACAGCTTCGAGTGCGTGTTTATAGCTTTGATTTTGCCAAGCGAGTTCGCGCGCGGGGCGGCAAGCAAGAACCTTACGATGATTCACTCGTCAAATGGAAAAATATCGGAGCGCCGGTATATGAGCGAATCGTAAAGGTTCGCACGGACTCTGAGGGATACTTCCAACGCAACGCAATTTTGAAGATAAAAGCCAAAGGCGGATATCTGGTTGATGTTCAATTGGAGACCACCGAAAAGCTCTTTAAGACGCTGATTACTGATCTCGCATTAGTCACCAAGCGCGCACCTGGTAAAATTCTTGTTTATGCCACCAGCTTTACTGAGAAAAAGCCATTGAAGGATGTTAATCTTGAGTTCTTTACTTCACACAGCAAGCTGCCAATTATGGGCAAGACCGATTCTGACAGCCTTTTTATTACGGAAGCTTTGCCTAAAGATTCGCTTACCGTGCTCGGAAGCTCTGGAGACTCCTATGCAATCGCTAACAGCTATGACATTGACGTAGGCGAAACGGCTAAATGTTACATATACACAGACAGGCCCATCTATCGCCCTGGCCACACGGTGCACTTCAAAGGCATTCTCAGGGATTCCTCGCCTGGCAGGTTTATGCCGGTCGCAAATCAGAGCATCCCTGTGAAGATTGACGATCCAGACGGCAACACCGTCAAAAATCTCAGCTTGCAGACAAATCGATTCGGCTCATTTAATGGCGAGATCGTAATGGACCCGGAAACCAGGCCCGGATATTACACGATTAGCGCTGAATATAAGGGCGAGAATTACGAGCGCCTGTTCCGTGTGGAGGAATATCGTAAGCCCGAGTTCAAGGCCTCTGTCAGCTTTACAAAGCCGCGTTATGTTGGAGGAAACGAGGTTGAGGCAAATGTAGAGGCTTCATACTACTTCGGCGGCGCTGTCGCAGGGGCGAAGGTCACTTATACGGTCTACAAGGCGCAGGATTACTTCTACTACTATCCTGATGGGGACTCAGACTCCAGCTTCTATGATGAATTCTACTCCGACCAAGAGGGTGACGGAGATTATTACGGCGGATATGGCGAAGTTGTGCTGGAAGGAGAGGGTCAGACGGATGAAAATGGTGTGCTTAAACTTCGAATACCCACAAAGCATGCTGATGAAGAGGAACGCTACACCGTGGAGGCAACGGTTACAGATGCCGGCGGCCGCAGCATAGATATCAGTGGCGGCGTTATGGTCACCCCAGGGCTATTTTTTATAAGCGCTCAGATTGACAACTACATCTATAAACCTGGCCAACAGGTTAAGACTAGCATATTTGCAGTCGATTACGACCGTAAACCTGTGCCGAATATTCGGGCGTCGGTTTCGGTTTATAAGATGATCAATTACAATAAGAACCTGCGCGATTTGGTGACTCCATCCCAGGTTCAACTAAATTCTGATGGTCGCGGGGAGTTTTCATTCACTCCTAAAGAAAACAGTGAATACATAATCGAGATCCTCGCAACGGACAGCATGGGCAATCAGATAAAGTGTGAGAACTGGTTCTACGTTGCGAGTGATGAATACGAGCGTGAGAACTACCAGCCACCGGCGCTGGAGGTAACGGCTGATAAGAAACTCTACAAGCTCGGCGAGACCGCACGCGTTATGATCTCCAGCCCAATAAAAGACTGCTATATACTGTTCACAGTAGAGGGTCGTCGGCTATTTTCCCAGCGTGTGATCCACATGACTTCTTCCACAAAGGTCATAGAGGTTCCGCTGGCGCAAGATTATGTTCCAAATGTTTATGTTTGCGCCACTCTGGTAAACGGCAAAAAGCTTGCCACTGCTGAGGCTCCTATTCCAATCTCGCAGAGCAACAACTTCTTGAATGTGAAAATTGAAGCAAGCAAAAAGCGTTATCTGCCTGGTGAGACAGCTGCCTACACTATCACTACCACAAACAAGGCTGGCAAGGGAGTGCCTGCAGAGGTTTCGCTGGGCGTGGTAGACGAGAGCCTTTACGCTATTCGCGAAGATACGACTCCTGATATCAAGAGGTTCTTCCACGGCCCTGTGGGCAACAATGTGCGGACCGCAGCCAGCTTTTACGATGATTATTATGGCGGCGAGGATAAGTTCCAGGGCAAGGTGCGTAAATACTTCCCCGACACCGCTTATTGGAATCCGAGCATAGTCACGAATAAAAACGGCGTCGCGACTGTATCATTTAAGATGCCGGATAATCTTACGACTTGGCGCGCGACTGCTCGTGCTGTAACAGAGGGAACCGCCGTGGGCAGCGCGAAGCAGTTGGTGATTGTTACCAAGAATATACTCGTAAGGCTGCAGACGCCTCGGTTCTTCCGTCAACGTGATGACCTCATCCTGAGCGCAGTTGTTCATAACTACACTGAGCGCAGCCAAAATGTGCGAGTTTGGCTGGACGCGAGCGGGATTGACATCGTTGGCGAAAATTCTCGCACGGTTACAATCACCCCAAATAGCTTGACAAGGGTTGAATGGAATGTTAAACCCACCAAACCCGGCGCTGCAACTCTCACGGTCTACGCTCAGGGTCAGGGCGATCAGGACGCGATGCAGATGGAAGCGCCTGTGTTGCCTCACGGAGTGCCTGAGTATGTTATGAACGCCGGGCAAACCAAAACTTCGATTGAGTTCGCGTTGAATGTCCCAGGCGATATCATAACCAACGCGAGCAGCATTGATATGGGCCTGTCGCCCAGCATTGCCGGGGCTGCGCTTGGAATAACTCAGGCCTTGAAAGACTACGAAATGAATTCCCCAGAGGGAATCATGGATATTCTTCTACCAAATGTGGTGATGTATAAGGCGTTGAAAGACCTTGGAGCAGCAACTCCCGAACAATACGCAACGCTGCAGAAAATGGTCAAGCATGATCTGAAAACTGTGTATGCGTGGCAACTTCCTGGCGGCGGTTGGAGCTGGTCTGAATATGGCCAGAAAGATGAGTGGATGACCGCGTATGTGGTCTATGGCCTGATTCGCTCAAAGCAGGCGGGGTTTGAAATCGACGAAGAAGTGCTCAACAAGGGCGTTCAAGCCACTCTGGACGGTTTACCCAACGTGACCGATCTCGGCAAGCGCGCGACTGTCATATATGTCCTCACACTTGCTGGAAAGGCCAAGCCTGAGTGGGTGCAACCCGTATTGAAAGACCCTAAACTTCAAAATTATAGCATTGCGCTGATGATACTCTCGCTCAATGAGATGGGGCAGCGCGAAAAGGCTCGCATGCTCGTTCCTAAGCTAATCAAGGGGGCTGTGCAGACACTGACGCATTGTTCCTGGCCGGAATCATTCACATGGGGTTTTTATTCGTGCAATGAGTATGAAACCACCGCCTATGCCGTGCGCGCGCTTTTGGCGGTGGACCCGGAGAATCCATGCATAGCAAAGGGAGTGCGCTGGCTTGTGGATCGACGGCGAGGCGACCGTTATAATGCCAATTACGACACTGCATCGGTCGTGTATGCGCTGGCTGACTATCTGAAAGTGCATAAACCCCTAACGCCAAACTACACTGCGCAAATCTATGTGAATGGCAAACTGATGCGCAAGGTCACAATGGGACCGGATACTCTGCATAAGCCCGAAGTGCGCGTAAATATTGGGGCTAAATACATCCAAAAGGGACGAAACAGCGTCAGAATTGTAAAAAACGGCCCCGGTGATTTGTTCTATTGGGCGAGTCTCAAGTATTATTCGACCATTGAAGATGTGCCCGCAAAATCCGGAAAAGTGTCGATCAGCCGAGAATATTTCCGGCTCAGGCTGGTAAAAGACCCCAAAGAAGGGTTGATTTACAAGCCCGAGCCGCTTGGCGGCACGGCAACTGTTGGCGAGCTTATCCGATGTCGGCTTACGCTTAGATCACCAAAAGATTTCTATTATTTGACGGTAGAAGACATGCTGCCTTCGGGCTGCGAAGTTGTTGATAGATCGAGACAGTCGTCTGATTATTACGAATGGGATTATTGGTGGGGAGGCGAGACCGTTTATGATAACCGCGTCACGTTCCTCGTGGATTACGTATACAATGGCAAGCGCACGATCGAATACGACTTCAGGCCGGAGATAAAGGGCGCATTTCATGTGATGCCCGCGTTTGCGCAGGGTTCTTATGAGCCTGATATTTATGCGCACTCCGCCGAGGGGAGGCTGATAGTTAGATGATGCGCACAGTGAAGACCGTGTTCGCTATATTGGTGGTTATCATAATTGCTGGCGCTGGCATTGCGGTCATGGCGTTGTGGGATTCAGCTTGCGTTAGCAAGATTGCATCTTTCTCGACGGATCTGGCGCCTCGCACGCCTCAGCAAAGGCACAACATTCTTCGCGCGGCTTCTAAGATCGACGGAATGCTTATCAGACCGGGTGAGGAGTTTTCTTTTTACAATGCGGTGGGTTTATGCGGGATGGAGCAGGGGTTTGAGCGCGCGCCAACTATTGTTGCGGGTGAACTGCGGCCGGAGTGGGGCGGGGGAGTCTGCCAGGTATCTTCAACGCTTTACAATGCTGCTCTCTTGGCGGGTTTAAGAGTTACCGAGCGCCATGCTCACAGCCGTCGAGTTAGCTCGGTTCCTCCCGGCAGGGATGCGACTACTGCGTTTGGTATCGCTGATCTGAAATTCGTCAACACAACCGGCAATACAATTCGCATTAAGGCGTCCGCGACGAGCGCTAGACTGGCAATCAGCATTTTGGGCAAATCACGAGAGAAATCTGATATTCAAATAATTACTCAAATCCTGTCTCGCGGGCGTTCAACTATTGGCGGCGAGACTGTTTTGACATATAGGTTGATGCCGCTTGCCGACGGGAGCTTTCGGCGTGATTTAATCAGCAATGACTTATATTCGATTCCGGCGTATGCCGATAACAATGAGGTGAAAAGATGAAAAGTGGACTAATTTCGTATCTTGCATGGTTTGGACCGTATGCGGTTGGAATTCTCGCTATAGCATACTCGGTGATGCTGAGACTGCGAGAACCATCTGAAAGCGCCGAAGATGAAGGCCGCGGCAGTTTTCTTACTCGAATATTGACAATAGTAGCGCTGCTACTTGTCGGACTGCTGCTTATAGGTCTGCTGTTTCAGCCCAAAGACCTCAGTTGGCGGTTTGGATTAATGTTCCTTATTGGCGGGCTTGCCGTTGTTGCTGCGGCATTTTACTCGCGCTGGCGAGTTGGATCGGGTTTCGCTGCTTCTTCAGATGCTTTCTTCGGCGTTGGGCTTGCTCTAATTGAGGTTGCTTTCCTACGCAATTACTTCAGGGAAGCGCCTATGTTGTATCTTCTGGTCTTGGCATTGGGCGCTTGGTTCGCAGTCGCCGTGTTCTACTATGGAAGGCCAAATGGAGGGTTGCTGGGCCCGCGAAGCGCTGCATTAACTTCTATGGTTCTCGCGGGTGCGGTTGCAATTGGTATTTACAAATATGCTGAAGGCGCTGCCATGGGCACTTTGTTTGCAATCGACGCCTGCGCTATGGCGCTGTTGGTTGCCATCATTGCTTCGCTGGTAATTGCGTGCTGCAAGCCTGGTGTGTTACAGACAATACTCGGTATTCTTTTAATTGTTGTGGGCGTGTGGCGCCTTGTTGGCTTGCTCGGCGAAGTCATTGCCAATGAGCCTGAGGCTGGTCTTTGTGTAATTACGGGGTGTGTCACAGTGCTGGCAGTATACTTGCTCAGCGCTGCGTCTGGAGGTTTGCGCGTCGGTGCGGGGTTTATTGGAGCAAATGAAGCAGGAGCGCTTTGCGTGTTGCTCGCGATAGCCTGCGCTGCGATTTCCATGAGATGGCTCGGAGGTTATGGCGTCGCTCTTGCCTCCATTGGCGGCCTCGCATCTTTGCCTTTTGTCTATATGTTGATAGACCGCGCTAAGAGCGGCGGCCCTGAACTTGAGCTTGCCAATGGCGGCGCCGGAATAGTGGCAGCGCTTGCTGCAATTGGACTTGTAAGAGTTTTTGCTGAGAGCACAGGTGGTACAGGCGCTGCGGTGCATATATTCGAGTCGTATGTGTTAATCGGCCTTATATTGGGCGCAGTTTTGTCACTCATAATGGCTTCGATTTCGGATGGTTGGGCGAAGGATGCTGCTCGCCCAATCGGTGGTGTTGCCAGAGGCGCTGCGGTTGTAGCGGCTGCGATTGCCATTGTATTTGCTGCTGCTTACTTTTGGCGATTCGAGGCTGTAGTTGGACTTATGCTGGGGTTCACGGCGGGTCTCTTCTTTCTCATACCTGCCGCGCCGTTCTTCGGCAAGCAAATGGGGGCGCCGGACGTTGCTCTTGGAGTGCAGGTGTTTGTTGTTACATGCGCGCCCTGGTTCCTCGCGAGCACAATTGACCTCACCCGCGAGCAGAAAGTGGCGGTTATGCTTTGGACTCTTGCAGTAATGGCGGTGTTGATTGTTATAACTTCGGTGATCAGGTTGCGTCGTAGCGCTAGGGCAGTTTGATAGGATTCCAGCCAATGGATTGAATAACGATTCCGGCAATTATGCTCACGAACAGTAGCAATCCGATCACACGGATGGTGTCGCGCAGGTTGCCGTTTTCTTTGAAGAGGACAAGTATTCCCAGCCCTCCGCTTGCGCATAGCCCGGAGACAGCTGAACCAAAGCTTATCCCGCCTTTGAGAAAGACATCGGTAATGGCAACCGAAGCGGCGCAGTTCGGGATAATCCCAAAAAATGCAGTAATGATCGGCTGCAACACTGAGTTTTTCAGCAAGAGATTCTTAAGATTATCCGGGCCTAAAGCTTCTATGCCGTAGTTTATCGCCGCAGTTACCACAAACAAAAACGCGCAGATTTTGGCCGTGTGCACCAGCGGATGGATCAGCAGTTGAAGCCGCTTGTCGCTGTGGATGATATCATGTTCGCAGCAACCTCGGCTGTTTATCTCGGCATCGTGATCATGAGCTTCGTCGGCATGAGGTCTAAGGTAGCTTCTCAGCGCTAAATCCACACCATACCCCCCAAGAATACCGATGACGATCTTGGTAAGAAGCAGCGGGATGATCAATTTGATCTTATCCGGCTGCGCAAGTATAACCGGAATAGCTTCGTCTGAGGTGGAAAGGAATACCGCCAAAAGAGTGCCAATGGTGATAAGCCTGCGGGTATACATCGCGCTTGCAAGCACCGAAAAACCGCATTGAGGCACAGAACCGAATACCGAACCGATCAGAGGGCCTGCCTTAGCGGCATAGCGTATTCTCTCCTGAATAGAATTACCATATTTCTGCTCGATCCATGCAACCAGGCAATAAATCACAAACAGAAACGGCGCCATTCTAAGCGTATCTATAAGAGCTTCAGTCAATATTTTAGTCATAGAAAATGTCTACCCATCACGCTTATATTTTAGCACGATATGGCAGGCAGCCGTCAATGGCATTTTTGAATTGGTCTTCGGAAATACTCGCGAATCGATCAGTAATTGCAGAAAAGTGACTTGACAAACAGGTATATTGAGGATATATTGCACATAGAAGCCCGTGCGGTTCTTGAGGGGATATGGAAAAGAAATAAAAAATTGTAAATCAGCATTATTGCTCGTGGATGGCAGCGACAGCGAAGATGGCGCCACTTGGGCGATTGCATAAATCTCGGATAGTGCGTAGTGTTTTGTAGACGTTTACTTGTTCTGTTTAGCGTGGGATTGCTGATAGTCAATACAATATCCCAGCAATATTATAGAAAGCACAAATGTGTCTGCTCAACTTTTCAGATCAAAGGAGAAGAACATGCCTCATACAAAAAAACGTATGTCTATCAAGGAAATCTTTTATGTAGTAGTAGTAATGACAGTTACGGCATTCATTTTGTCCCCGGTAATTGCTATCACAAAGGGGGCGAGCGCTGTATCGAATTGCCAGGCTAATCTCAAGAAGATCGGTAACTCTATCAAAATGTACCTTGCGGATTGGGACGATACCTATCCAACCAATCGCGTCGCTACCGGCAATTTGGTTCCCAGTTGTCGGTTGTCCTGGGTTGGGACAGATATTGCTACCGGCAAAGCTTACAAGTTCCATTATGGTACTACATGGGTAGAAGGTCTTTACAACTATATGGAAGCCATCGTGGCCAAGGAAGATACCTCCAGCGTCTGGAAATGCCCGGCCGCTCTCTTTGCGCAGGCTGGCGTAAACGCAACTGAAAAAGCTTCCGCTGCGGTTACTTATGTATTTAATTTCACTCTCTTAGAAAAACCGGAAAGCATCATTAGAAACAGATCAAAAATGATGATCGTGCGCGAGACAGATAGATTGGTTGCTTCTGTCACGTGTGCAGTACCTAGGGTAAACGGCTCTGATATGCCCACTACAGGCGTGGCTACAGCGCCGACAATCGATTCCACTTCCCAGATCCAGGCGCCATTCCATATGAGGCCGGACGTTGCCATAAAGGACGGTTCAACTTCACCGGTTACAGACCCAACTGTGAAGATACATGGCAATGGCTCGCACATCCTGTTTGCCGATGGGCATATCAAGCTCTACAATGCGAGAGAATTCTTCAAGACACCGGTTGGAATTGCGCAGGCCAACAGCAACTGGGATTATACAGACTCAGCGTTCTATAATTACATAAATACGGCTCCAGCTTATCAGGGCATCCACAAAGCTATTCAGATAACACCTTAGCAAGCAACCCACGCTTTGATGAGAATTGAACAATTATCGGAGGTTAGCTGATGATCGGCATTAATAAAGCAAGAATTGTGTTGGCAGTAACTATATGGATTACCTTATGGGCAACAGCGTGTAGTTGCAGCGCCATTTTTGTGAGTCCTGCCGGGAATGACAGCTCGGATGGTCTTTCATGGGAATCATCCAAGAAGACTGTGCAAGCAGCCATCAACGCGGCTATTGCTGATGATGAGATATGGGTGGCTAAGGGCGTCTATACCTATAGCGGCTTCACAAGCGACAGGATCATTCTAAAGGACAGGGTAAGTCTTTATGGTGGGTTTTCGGGCACGGAAAGCGCCCGAGAGCAGCGCAATCCATCTGTGAACCCTACCACATTGGATGGCGCAGGCTCTACCACTTCAGTGATCTATTCACCAGCGAATATCAGCAACCTGACCATGGTGGATGGTTTTGTCATCCGTAATGGGGATAATTACGTCTATGATTCTGCAATGGGTAGTGGACGCGGCGGGATACAGTGCGTGAGTTCCTCACCTGTAATTTCAAATAATTTGATCGTAAATAATTCGGTTGGAATATCATGTATGCAATCCTCGCCGCTGATCCAAAACAATAGGATTTGTGGGAATGAAGAGTCTGGAATTCAAATTGACGCTAACAACACTTTGACCACAAGCACAGTTGTGGGTAATCTCATCTATGGAAATGGGTCATCGGGCGACGGCGGCGGCATACGTTGCATCAGTGGTGTGGTAACAATTACAAACAATACCATTGTAGGCAACTCCGCCTGTCTTGATGGCGCCATACGCTTAACAGCAACCATTTCATCCTGCAAAGCAATTTTGACGAACAATCTCATCGCTTACAATTCATCAGGGGTGTCCGTCCAAACAGGCGCTACATACACTGTAACCACAGAAATGCGCAACAACTGCGTATACGGCAACACTGGCTACAATTACGCTGGATGCACAGACCCGACCGGCTCAGACGGCAATATTTCGCAGGACCCCAAAATGGCTGCGCATCAGTTCGGAAACTTCCATTTGCTGTCAGATTCTCCTTGCATAGACGCCGGTAATGATGCTTATATTCAACCGGAATGGGTTGATATAGATTCCAATTCACGAACCTATGGCCAATGCGTCGATATCGGCGCAGATGAATATGACGGCACAACCTGGAGCGGAGGGCCTAACGCTATAGTCCGTGTCAGCCCAACGGGCGATGACGCGAACGACGGCTTAAGTTGGGGCCAATCAAAGCTAACGGTGCAGGCTGGAGTTGATGCCGCATCAGCAGCGGGTGGAGAAGTTTGGGTCGCGCAAGGCGCCTACACAGAATGCGTTTTGCTCCGCCCTTATGCTTATCTTTATGGCGGTTTTTCAGGCAATGAGACTTCTAAAGCCGACCGCAACTGGTCGCTGCGTCAAACAATTCTTGATGGGGACGGCTTGGGGACGGTTGTATCAGCATTCCTCGGACATTTCACGAGTGCGGTCGATGGGTTTACTATTCGCGGCGGTGCTTCTGCCACTAAAGGCAATGCACGACGCGGCGGAGGAATTGTCTGCGTTGGCGCTTCACCCGAAATTGCTAACAATATAATCACGCAAAATACTGCTTATGAGGGAGGCGGAATCTACTGTGACCGCTCAGGCGTTCGTATTATCAATAACGTGATAAGAGGCAACAGCGCGGAACAGGGTGGCGCGGTCTATTTCGCTAACTCTTATGCAGCTGCGCCCAGCCTCGTTCCAATTCTGACAAATAACACAATTATATCCAACAGCGCATCAGATAATGCGGGGGTATACTGCGCCGTTCCCGGTACACTCTTGCAAAACAACATCATCGCATTCAACAATGCTGGCGTCTATTCAGATAACGCTGAACCGATCATGCAAAACAACTGCGTTTATGGAAACGTTGCATATAACTTTTCCGGGTTTGCATATCCCATCGGGGCAAATGGCAATATTTCACAAGACCCCGTGATTGTTCAAGATCAGTTGAGCGCACACATTCTTTCCAATTCACCATGCATAGACTCAGGAGACGATACGGCGGTGATAGCTGGCTCCTTTGACATTGACAGGATGGCGAGGATCAGCGGTAATCACGTAGACATTGGCGCGGATGAGTTCGACGGAACCGTTTGGGGCGACGGCACGAATATTGTAAGAGTCAGCCAGAGTATTATCAAAGTCAGCAAGAGCGGCGATGACTCCAATGATGGATTGACTTGGGCAACAGCAAAACTCACGGTAAACGCAGCCCTCGCCACGCCTGGCATCGGCGTTGGTGATCAGGTTTGGGTTGCGAAAGGCATATACAATGAACGCATCACGGTAGCGAAGTGGATTTCGCTGTATGGTGGATTTGCGGGCGATGAAGTGAGTTTGGCAGATCGTCCGGCATTCCCTCGTATTAATCCAGATGCAAACGAGACAATACTCGATGGCCAAAGCTCAGGCAGCGTGGTAAGATTCTCAGCCAACGCTGGGACTACAAACATTTTGGACGGTTTCACCATTCGCAACGGTAAGGCAAGCTACGGCGGTGGCATCTATTGCTACTACTCTTCGCCTGTGATATCCAATAATACTATTACCGGCAACTCTGCAAGCGGCAGCTTATATGTTTATGGCGGAGGCATTTACTGCTCCGGCGGCTCGCCCACCATATTGAACAACACTATTGTTGGCAACACTGCAATTACCAGCAACGGTTACAGCTACGGTGGTGGTATCTCCTGTTCCAGCGGTTCACCAATGATATCGAACAATGTTATTTCCGGAAACACAGCCAGCAGCGGCAATGGTTACAGCTACGGCGGCGGAGCACAATGTACCAATGGCTCGCCAATGATATCGAACAATGTTATTTCCGGAAACACAGCTAGCAGCGGCAATGGATGCCCCTACGGCGGCGGTATCTACTGCAGTGGTGGTTCGCCTACAATATCAAACAACACTGTTGCCAGCAACAGCGCACGAAGCAACACAGGTTACGCTAGCTTTGGCGGTGGAATCTATTATTCCAGCCATTCTTCAATATCGAACAATACTATTGTCTTGAACACTGCAAGCAGTGACAAAGATAGCTATGGCTCTGCTGGCGGCGGCATTCATATCTACTTGTACGCGATCACGATATCGAACAACATAGTGGCATTCAATTCTTCAGGTATTGCCGAAGGTGATAGCGTCCCTACGCTAAAGAACAATTGTGTTTATAGCAACACGTATTACAACTATTCTTCTCATCTTTCGCCAAGCACAGGCGATATCGCTACAGACCCACTTATCGTCGTGTCGGTTGGCGGAGTCTTTCATATTCAGCCTAATTCGCCTTGCCGAAACGCTGGCAACAACTCAGCCCCAGGCATGCCCTCCACGGACATTGACGGCCAAGCGCGACCCGAAGGCAGCGCAGTGGATATCGGCGCTGATGAGTCCTACGGAGAAACCTGGAGCTTCCCGGAGAACTACGCTATCCATGTTTCGTTGAATGGTAACGACAACAGCCTTGGGCTGACTTGGGATACTGCCAAAAGAACTGTGACTGCGGGTGTCAACGCTTGTGTTTCGGGCATGGAAGTCTGGGTAGCTGCGGGAACATACCTGGAGAACGTTCGCCTTAGAAGCGGCGTTGCCGTGTATGGCGGATTTGCCGGAACCGAAGTATCGAGAGGCGAGAGAAACTGGACTGCAAACAAAACCATACTGGATGGAAACCAGAGCGGGAGTGTGGTCACATCATCATATACCAGTGCTGTTGCGACCACCAGAATTGACGGTTTCACCATTCGCAATGGAAAGGCAATCAAGTACGGCGGCGGCATCTACTGTTATTATTCGTCACTTACGATAGCGAACAACACCATTACCGGCAACACTGTAGGTGGAACCTCCAGCCAGGTTTACGGCGGCGGAATCTGCTGCATTTACGGCTCACCTACGATATCGAACAACACTATTACTGGCAACTCTGCAAACAGCAGCTCATTCGCATACGGCGGTGGTATTTACTGCGAAAGCACCTCGTCCACAATATCTAACAACACTATTGTTGGCAACACCTTAAGCGGCTCCTACTGTTTAGGCGGCGGCATCGAATGCTCATCGTCTTCGTCCACGATATCGAACAACATAGTGGCATTCAATACTTCGGGGATATATGGCGTCGTACCGACACTGCAAAACAACTGTGTATACGGCAACACATCTTACAACTACTCCGGGGTGTCACCTGGTACCGGAGATATTTCAGTAGACCCACTGATCGTCAAGTCGGCTGGAGGAGTCTACCATATTCAGCCAACTTCGCCATGCCGAAACGCTGGCTATAATTCAGCTCCAGGCATGCCCTCCATGGACATTGATGGTCAGGCGAGACTTGAAGGTAACGCTGTGGATATTGGCGCGGATGAGTCCTACGGGGAAACCTGGAATCCTGTGGTTATTTATGTTGCGCCAAATGGCAACGATAGCAACAATGGACTGAGTTGGAGTCTTGCCAAGAAGACGGTTCAGGGCGCCTTAAACGCATCTGTGATCAGTATGGAGATATGGGTAGCTGCGGGAACTTACACTGAGAACATTGCGCTCAGAGACGGTGTTGCCCTTTATGGCGGATTTGCCGGGACTGAGACGTCAAAAGGCGAGAGAAATTGGACCACAAACCTGACCATACTAGATGGCAACCAGAGCGGGAGTGTGGTCACGATACCCACAATCACTACAGCGTCCACTGGAATTGACGGCTTCACTATTCGCAATGGAAAGACTACCACTTACGGCGGCGGTATCTACTGCTCAGGTGGTTCACCTGCGATATCAAACAACACTATTACCAGCAACACCGCAAGTAGCCAAGGCGGCGGAATCTACTGCTCCACTGGCACACCTGTGATATCCAACAATACTATTGTCTCAAATTCCGGCGGCGGTATCTGCTGCTCAGGTAGTTCGCCTGCGATATCAAACAACACTATTGCGTCAAACTCCGGCGGCGGTATCTACTGCTCGTCTTCCTCTTCGCCTACGGTATCAAACAACACTATTGTCTCAAACAGCTCAAGCTACGGCGGCGGTATCAACTGCGGCGACAGCTCGGCTACGATATCCAATAATACTATTACTGGCAACACTGCAATCACCTATGGTGGTGGTATCTACTGCGTTGCTGGCATGGCCACGATATCTGGCAATAAAATTTCCGGCAACACCGCAAGTAGCCAAGGCGGCGGAATCTACTGCTCCACTGGCACAATATGCAACAACATCATTACATGCAACACCGCAAGCATCAATGGTGGCGGCATCTTTTGCTACAGCAGCCGCCCTGTTACGATATCCAACAACACCATTACTGATAATGCCGCTAACACCAATGGTGGCGGCATCTTTACCGCATCGTCGCTGCCTGCGATTTCAAATAATATAGTAGCATTCAACTCTTCGGGGATATACAAAAACACCGGCACGCCGACACTGCGCAACAACTGTGTTTACGGCAACACGTCTTCCAACTACTCAGGGATTCCACCCGGCACAGGCGATATCTCTGCCGACCCAATGTTTGTCGATCGGATAAATGGAAACTACCATCTAAAAGCTGTGTCTCCTTGTATCAATGCCGGATGGAACTCCGCGCCGGGCTTGCCTTTGACCGACATGGATGGCCAAAAGCGCATTCAGGGACTTTCTGTGGATATCGGCGCGGATGAGTGGTGGCCAGGGATTTTTGATGTCAAAAAGAACGATGTTAATGTTGGCATAGAGTTGAGTGGGGGCATTGTTAGCGCTGCGTTCTCTGATTGCTTCTATATAGAATCCGACAACCGCGCGTGTGGAATACGAGTGGAAAAGGCGAATCATGGTTTGGTTGTGGGTGACAGAGCGGATGTCTCGGGAAATGTGGCAGTCAATAATAGTGGCGAACTGTGTATAATAGCTTCTGTGGCATCCAGAAATGGCTCTGGCACGGTAACTCCTCTTACTCTAAACAACGACTCCCTCGGCGGCGGCACGTTCGGATTACAGGATGGTGTTTGGGGCTGGGAATATGTGAAAAAGGAACGCGTATTCCAGATGGCGAACGGCCTGAACAATATCGGTTTGCTTATCAAGACTTGGGGCAAGGTCATTGAACGCGATGCGAACAGCCCGGCTATGTGGTTCAAGATAGACGACGGCTCGTTGAATCCGGTGAAGTGCATCTTACCTGATGGAGTCACGCTCGCTCCCGCCGTCAGCTACGTAGCAGTGACCGGGATTTCGTCGTGCGAGAATATCGGTGGTAATCTCCATCGTCTGTTGAGGGTCAGAACTCAGTCTGACATCATTTCACACTAACAAATTCGCGGTAAAAGTTCTCCGGCGGGTATATCGAGTATTCGGCTTGTTCCGAAAGCTGTCCTCACCAAAACGCGAGAGGGTGGGGCGGGGCCTACTTCGCCTATTATCGCCGCATCTTTCCCGTATCGACGACTCTGCACAATTTCCAGCGCCCTGTCGGCATCATCAGGCGAGACGATTATAATCATCTTGCCCTCGTTGGCAACTTGCATTACATCCAGGCCCAGGGCCTCGCATGCAGCCGCCACTGATGGGTTTACAGGGATTGCGGTCTCATCAATTTCAATAGAGACTCCAGATTGCCGCGCTATTTCATTCAATGACGATGCAACGCCCCCGCGGGTTGGGTCGCGCATCGCATGAACCTGGCAACCCGCATCAATTAAGCCCAACACTATGTCAACCAAAGGCGCAGCGTCGCTCTTTATGCTCTCATTTTCAAGCAGATTTGCCCGCGCGAGCATCACTGCGGCGCCATGCTCACCCAGGCTGCCAGTTAGAATCACTTTATCTCCTTGCTTCGCCGCTGAGCCGGACACATCCGGTTTCAGCACAATGCCGATGCCTGCCGTGGTGATAAAGACCTTATCGGCCGAGCCTCTTGGAACTACTTTGGTGTCACCCGTGACGATCTGCACGCCCGCCTCATTAGCAGCTTCTCGAAGCGATTCAGAGATCGCCTCAAGAGTCTTCATATCCAATCCTTCTTCAATTATGAAAGACACGGAGAGCGCGAGAGGCTTTGCGGCTGCGGTCAGCAGGTCATTTACAGCGCCGCAAACCGCCAGGCGGCCGATATCGCCCCCGGGGAAAAATATCGGATCCACCACAAATGAATCAGTGGTAAACGCAATTTTATCCAGGCCGATGTTAACGATGGCGCTGTCATCTCCTGTGACGTTTTGCGAGCCATAATTAGCAAGAAAAACGCTCTCGATGAGCTCGGTCATTATCTTGCCGCCTGCTCCGTGGCTCAGCAGCACTCTGCGGGTATCGTCTTGTGTCATTTAGCTACCTCCATAGCGATACGCGGCAGCACATGCGCCTTCGCTGGAAACCATACAAGGCCCAATCGGATTGGATGTTGTGCAATCTACACCAAACAGCGGGCATTGCGCAGGCTGTATTGCGCCTCGCAGGACGTCACCGCACAGGCACTTGCTTACCGGGGCGACAGGGACTGCTTTAATTATGTCAGCAAAACGCTCGGCTGCATCGAACAACGAATACTCAGAGCGAATTCGCACGCCGCTTGCAGGAATTACGCCAAGTCCTCGCCATTCTGCGTCGCAAGGCTCAAATATGGTATCCAGCAGCTTTTTAGCTAAAGGATTGGCGTCGCTACTTACAGCGCGCGCATACATGTTATCGATTTTTGAATCACCGTCTGCTAGTTGTTTGAGCACGGACTCGATTCCCAACATCATATCCACTGGCTCAAATCCCGTCACAGCACATGGCACATGGAACTCTTCAGCGATGAAGTCATAAGCGCGCGTTCCGATGATTGTGGTGACATGACCCGGCAGCAGCAGCCCCGATACCATCACTTCCCCGCTTGCAAGCAAGGCGCGAAGAGCGGCAGGCATGGTCTTGTGAACGCAGTAAACACTGAAATTGGTTAGATCCCGTTCGGCCGCTGTTTTAATTGCAAGCGCAATGGCCGGGGTCGTCGTTTCAAATCCTACCCCAAAAAAGACCACTTGTTTTTCCGGCTCTCTGGCAGCGATATCAACCGCATCCAATGGAGAGTAAACAATGCGCACGTCAACGCCGGCGGCGCGCTGCTGCTCTAATGAAGCGCTCGATCCGGGCACTCTCAACATATCGCCAAATGAGACTAGCGCTGTGCCGGGTATATTTCCCAGCGCAAGAAACGCATCGATGTCTTGTTGGGCGGTGACGCAGACAGGGCAGCCAGGCCCCGCAACCAATCTCACGCCATCAGGAAACAGCGACTTCAATCCAAAACGAGCAGCAGACATGGTATGTGTGCCGCAGACTTCCATAATGGTTGCAGGCCTATTGGAAATACCGCGTATACGCTCCGCAATACTTTGAACGATCTCCCAATCTCGAAACTCGTGGCTATATTTCATTAGTCAACCCTTTCAGAAGCGCAAGAGTCTCCTCGGCTTCGTGGGTGTCGATCTTCGCTATCGCCAAACCTGCATGCACAAGCACAAAATCGCCAAGCTCAACATCAGATAGCAGGTCAATCCTCACCTTCCGTGTGATACCGCTTACTTCCACGATAGCTGTTGCGCCCTCTATTTGAGTCACTCGCATTGGTATTGCAAGACACATATATAATTTACTCCTGTTTTATCTTAAGAATCGCTGCAGCGATTGCAACCTGTCCCAGCGATATACAAGCATCATTTGGCGGCATTTTCTTGTGTATAAGAACCTCGAAGCCCATGGTTTGCAGTTTGTCTTTTAATCCCGAGTGTATGATTGCGTTTTGAAAAACACCGCCGGAAAGAGCTATAAGATTAATCCCTTCACGTTCCCTCAGCTTCTCACAAGCGCAAGCGAGCATCTCAATAACAGAGTTGTGACATTTTGCCGCAATGGTTGCTGGAGCTATTCCGGCCAGCCGCTCCTCCACCGCAGCCTTAAATGTTGGAATTGCATTCAGCACAAGCCGCCCAGCATTAAAATCAATTGAGTAGGGATAGCTTCCTTGCTCATGCTCATCCGCTGCCATTTCGAGTTCGATAGCGGGTTGTCCCTCAAAGCTGCGCTCAGCACATATTCCGATTGCTGCTGAGATCGCATCGAAGAATCTGCCTGCGCTGGATGTCAGCGGCGAGTTCAGTCCTGTTTCCAACTGATGGCGAATAACTCTCTGTTCGAGCGCCTGGAAAGATAATCCCAGGCATTCAGAAATGTGTTCATTATCTGCGGCGAAAGCCTCGTGCAGGTATGCTGCGGCCATGCGTTTCGGGTCGCGTATTGCCGCCTCGCCGCCAGGCATTCTGACTTGAGCGAAGTGACCGACTCGTTCGAAACTCGCCAAATCTGCAAGCAGAATCTCGCCTCCCCATATTGTTCCGTCCGTTCCATAGCCTGTTCCATCCATCGCAAGCCCTATGCAGCGTTCATTTCGTCCGTTCTCCGCAAGGCAGGCAGCTATGTGCGCGTGATGATGTTGAACGCCAATAAGCTCCACGTTCGGCCGGCTCATGGCATATCGCGAGCTCATATAGCTTGGGTGCAGGTCATGGGCGATTACTTTCGGCTGGTGTCCCAATAGAGATTGCAAATGGTCGATGGCATATTGATAGTAATCGAAAGTCTCGGCTGTATCAAGATCGCCAATGTGTTGGCTGGGAACCGCTTTTCGGCCCCACGCCAGGCAAAACGTGTTTTTCTGTTCCGCTCCCGTGCCGAGAATGCAATCGCAGTTAATAGGCAAATCTATCGCTTCAGGCACGCAGCCGCGCGCGCGCCGCGCAATGATTGCGTCGCCGCCCGGCAGAGATCGAACAACGGAATCATCGCATGGCACATGTATATCGCGATCATTCATAAGAAAAGCGTCTGCAAGTTTAGACAGCTTCGTCCTGGCTGATCCATTGGTAAACGCGAGCGGTTCTTCACTCAAATTGCCGCTTGTCAAAACGATTGCCGGCGGACATTGCTGCATCAGCAAAGTATGCAGCGGGGTATATGGTATCACAAGCCCAAGTTGGCGGTTGCCTGGGGCGACCAAATCCGAAACCCGGCTTGGTTCTCGCTTTCTTGCAAGCGCTATTGGGCGCTGGTTGGATAAAAGGAGAGCTTTGGATGCATCATCCAGCTCACATAAAAGTTCTGCTTCATCTATATCCCTCACCATCAGCGCAAATGGCTTCGCGACACGTCCTTTCCGCACCCTTAACTCACTCACGGCCTCATCATTGCGGGCGTCACAGGCAAGATGGAATCCGCCCAGACCCTTGATAGCGACGATCTTTCCTTTGCGCAAAAGCTCTGCTGTCGCTGAAATCGGATCAGTATCGATTCTCTGAGAGTCTATTTCCAGCCAGACTCGCGGTCCACACACCGGACAAGCTGTCGGCTCTGCATGGAAGCGCCTGTTAAGAGGATCTTGATACTCTCTGGCGCAGTCCTCACACATGGGAAATGTGGCCATTGTGGTGTTTGGCCTATCATAAGGCACGCGTTGGATAATCGTGAAGCGCGGGCCGCAGTTGGTGCAGTTTGTGAATGGATATTCGAAGCGCCTGTCTTTCGGTGATGCGATCTCCATCAGGCAGTCTGGGCAAGTGGCAACATCAGCCGGAATCACGCCCTCGGCGGTCTCTTCAGCCTTGCTCTCAAGGATCAAAAACTCGGCATAACCTACCGGATCAGCTTCGATTGCGCTGAGTGAATCAATTTGGGCGAGATTTGGCGCTTCAGTTTGGAGCCCAGAGGCAAATGCCTTAATGGAAGAGATATCTCCCTCGACTTCTACCTCCACGCTGCCGGATGTGTTTCGCACCCAACCTGAAAGATCATATTTTAACGCAAGGCGATATACGAAAGGCCTGAATCCGACACCCTGCACCACGCCTGTTATGCGGAATTTCCTTCTGTAGACTTCCAAATTTGCCTCGATGAGGTAATTAGTTCTTGCTGCGGAGGCTGCTATTCTGTCTTTTTTGCGGGAACCTCAGGTTCGTCCTCTTCTGTAATCTTTTTAGATGCCTTCTTGAATTCGCGAATTCCTTCCGCCAACGATTTGCCCAACTCCGGCAATTTTTTTATGCCGAACAGAAGAACAATCAAAAGCACAATTATGACAATTTCAGGAGTCCCCGGTACCCATGCTATCGGTATCATTTTTCAAAGTCTCCTTTTTCAGGGTTAGATCTTGCTCGATGTCATTCGATTCCAGCGAGTCCATGACATCGCGAGATGCTTTTTTGAGCTCTCTTAATCCTTGGCCCAGCAACCTTCCTATTTCAGGTAACTTCTTAGGTCCAAAAATTATGAGCGCCACAACAAAAATAATGATCAGCTCTTGCGATCCGATTCCGAACATACAAAACCTCGCTCCAGCCAAGCTTTATCAGGCTCACTTCCTGACATATTCTATTATACGCTATTTATTGGATTAATAGGATAGAAAAAAACTTTGGTGTATCAAACGTAACAGATCCTGAATCAAGTTCAGGATGACAAGTATCCTCACGAAGAGTGAGGTCTCAGCATGAGCTCTTAGCATTTCGTTGACAGTTTTAGACAATTTTGTTAATATGTATTGGACAAATTCCGCAAGAAGTTCGTCCAGGAAGACTTTTCCGCTGAATATCCCCTTCGGACGACGTATTTATGGAGGCTCGCGTGGCTGAAAACAAGCCCTCATCTATAGAAGATTCAGTATTAATCCTTGATTTTGGCGCACAATACACTCAACTGATTGCCCGACGAGTTCGCGAGTGCAGTGTTTATTGTGAGATATTACCGTTTGACACTCCCGTTGAGGAAATTCGCGCGCGAAAGTCCAAAGGTATTATTCTTTCAGGTGGACCGTCGAGCGTTTATGAAGACGGCGCGCCAAGGTGCGATACTGCCGTTTATGACATCGGTGTTCCTATCCTCGGTATTTGCTATGGCGCTCAGCTTATGGCGTATCAGCTTGGAGGAAAGGTTTCGCCATCTGAAAGCCGTGAATTCGGCCGGGCTGTTTTGCAAGTGACAGACTCATCGGGTCTTTTTGCCGGTCTTGGTAAGAACCTGGTTTGCTGGATGAGCCATGGAGATTTAGTGGAAACGCCGCCTGAGGGCTTTGTAGTCACGGCTCATACTGATAGCGCTTCTGTTGCCGCAATGGAAAACCGGGCACGAAAGCTGTTCGGCGTGCAGTTCCACCCGGAGGTTGTGCATACACCATGCGGCGTAGAAATCCTGCGAAATTTCCTATATAACGAATGCGGGCTTGAGGGTCTTTGGACTCCTGCATCGTTTATTGAGTCTGCTGTCAAGGAGATAAGAGAGCAGGTTGGCGATGGTAAGGTGGTCTGCGGTGTGAGCGGCGGTATCGATTCCGCATGTGTAGCCGCGCTGATACACAAGGCGATTGGCGACCAACTGACCTGCATTTTTGTGAATCATGGCCTGCTGCGCCTTAGTGAGGCAGATAAGGTCCGGGAGACATTCAAAGACCATTTCAAGATCAAGCTTGTTTATGTTGATGCTGAAGAGAGGTTCCTCAAGCGCCTTGCAGGCGTAACAGACCCTGAAACCAAGCGGAAAATTATAGGCGAGGAATTTGTGAGAGTTTTTGAGGAGCATGCCTCGCAGATAAAAGACGCCAATTTCCTGGGTCAGGGGACTCTCTACCCGGATGTTATCGAAAGCGGCACCAAGAATGCTGCCGTGATCAAATCTCCTCATAATGTCGGCGGGCTGCCGGAAGATATGAAACTGACGGTGTGCGAGCCGGTTCGGTGGCTGTTTAAGGACGAAGTCCGCAAGGTGGCTGCCCAACTCGGCCTGCCCGAAGACATGGTCTGGCGCCAGCCGTTCCCGGGGCCTGGTCTTGCGATCAGGATCGTCGGAGAGGTCACTAAAGAGCGGCTTGATACGCTCAGGCATGCGGATGATATCGTTGTGCAGGAAATCAAGCGCGCTGGTCTTTATAGAGACCTTTGGATGGGTTTTGCGATTCTTGCGCCAATTCAGAGCGTTGGTGTTATGG
This sequence comes from Armatimonadota bacterium, assembly GCA_026392045.1. Classification (GTDB taxonomy): domain Bacteria; phylum Armatimonadota; class UBA5829; order UBA5829; family UBA5829; genus JAMCYN01. Next base: position 16,298 of record JAPLCU010000036.1, on the reverse strand, counting down.
GCGATCAGCGAACCTATGACGACACTATCATTGTGCGCGCAATTACGAGCGAAGATGCGATGACCGCCGATTGGGCGAAACTTCCTTATGATCTGCTTGAGCGAATCAGCAACAGAGTTATTAACGAAGTTTCCGGCGTCAATAGAGTTGTATACGATATCAGCTCAAAGCCGCCGGCAACCATGGAATGGGAATAAGCAATGAACGCAGATAATTGCGTAATCGACATCTTGATATCTGAAGAAAGACTGCGAGAGAGGGTTCGTGAGTTAGGCGAGGAAATATCCCGCGACTATGCCCCTAAGCCTTTACTTCTTATAGGAATCCTGAAAGGTTCGGCTGTATTTCTGGCAGATTTGTTGCGGTGTATCGATCTCACGGTAGATTACGATTTCGTGGCGGTGTCCAGTTATGGAGGCGAAAAGTCTTCGTCGGGAGTTGTTCGTATACTGAAAGACACGGATGCTGAGGTTGCTGGGCGTGACATTTTGATTGTGGAAGATATTGTCGATACGGGGTGGACTTTGCGCATGAGCTATCTCGTGGAGAATCTTCTAGCCAGAAACGCCGCCAGTGTGAAACTGTGCGCGCTTCTCGACAAGCCTGGCAGACGGCGCGTAGATATCATGGTAGACTATTGTGGATTCCAGATAGATGATGAGTTTGTAGTTGGTTATGGGCTTGATTATGAAGGGCGATATCGTAATCTTCCGTATGTCGGAGCGCTCAAACCAGAATGTTAGCCATCTTTTTATGTTATTTTTGGTTTAAGGGGTAGACAAAAGTTGGTATTAGCCCTATAATAATAAATAACTGTAGTCCTCATTAGATTTCTTCTGGACTCTCAGGGGTTGTAACCCCTCCATCAAGTATTATATTCCAACCCTAGCTCGTTATTCGCGCTTGCTTAGTATATTGAGCGGTGTGGTAACAAATTTGTTATAACTCCTTACGAGCTTGTGGTCATTCCCAAAGAGGTGAAAGCATTGGAGCCCTTGGAACTTTCCGAATTAGAAAAAAAATCAGTACCAGAACTTGAAGAAATTGCAACCGTCTTAGGCATAGAAAATGGCTATTCCACGCGCCAGGACCTGGTGTTCAGCATTCTCAAGGCGTTTGCCGAGAAAAGCGGTCTCATATTTGACCAGGGAGTGCTTGAAATCCTGCCTGATGGATGGGGCTTTTTGAGGCATTCGAATTTCTCGTCGACGATCACCGATGTTTATGTGTCGCAGTCCCAGGTCAAACGATTTGCGCTTAAGACGGGTGATCTAGTATCCGGGCAAATTAGGCCGCCGAAGGATTCGGAGAAGTTTTATAGCTTGCTTCGTGTTCAGGCAGTCAACAACGAAAACCCCGATGCCTCTAGATCCCGCAAAAACTTCGATGATCTAACCCCGATTTACCCTAACGAACAATATATTCTTGAGACCAAGCCAGAGATTTTGGCTTCAAGAATTATAGATATAATCTCACCAATCGGCAAAGGACAGAGAGGCCTTATCGTAGCGCCTCCTAAAGCTGGTAAAACCACCCTGTTGAAGACGATAGCGAACGCCATCACAACAAACTACCCTGAGGTAGTGCTGATTGTGCTGCTCATTGACGAACGCCCCGAGGAAGTTACTGACATCAGACGCTCTGTTAATGGCATGGTCATTAGTTCGACTTTCGACGAGCTTCCTGAGAACCATATGCGGGTTGCCGACATGGCGCTTGAGATGAGCAAGAGACTTGTGGAATCCGGTAAAGATGTTGTGGTATTGCTTGATAGCATCACTCGTCTTTCACGCGCATCCAACCTCACAGTAAACCCGAGTGGTAGAACGCTTTCAGGCGGTCTTGACCCTAGCGCTTTGTATCGCCCGAAACGCTTCATTGGCGCTGCGCGCAATATTGAGGAAGGCGGATCGCTGACAGTCATCGGAACGGCGTTGGTTGAAACCGGCAGCCGAATGGATGACGCCATCTTCGAAGAGTTCAAAGCTACTGGTAATATGGAACTTGTGCTCGAAAGAAACTTGGCCGAACGCAGGATATTCCCCGCAATCGACATCAAGAGATCGGGCACCAGGCATGATGAATTGCTCTTCGATGAGGATAAGCTAAAGAGGGTTTGGCAGCTGCACAAGCTGTTAGCGGGACTGGAAGAACCCACCGAACTGCTGATTGATCGTCTCAAGCACACAAAATCCAACAAGGATTTTCTGCAGCTTGTAGACAAAACTCTCAAAGGTAGTGACCTTGATTAAGTGATATCCTGTTCGGGTATGGATTATCGGATATAGATATTAGTGCGGCGTTCTCCTACAGGGCAGCGCCGCTTGAGAAAGGGTATTGACCAGTGGCGGACGAGTTCAAATTTGAAAATGAGGATATGCCGGAAGAAAGAGTGTTTCAGAATCCCCTGGACCGCGACGAAGGCTCACTGGAAGAAGAGCTCAACCTCGAAGAGAAAGAAGTCAAGGTTATGGGTGAGGCGATGGCTATTTCCTTAGCGCTTGAGGGGGCGGCGGCGGATCGTCCGATCACGCATGATTTGCTTCTGAATGCGATCAACAAGCTTGGCGGCACGGTCGAGCACATACTTATAGATGATCTCTGGAACAACACCTATTACGCAAAGGTGAGTGTTGCGTCTAATGGAAAGATCATCGATATCGACAGCAGGCCCAGCGACGCTATCGCCTTAAGTTTGCGAGCTAAAGCTCCTATCTATATGATTGAGGGTGTTCTTGAGAAAGCTGCTGTGAAAGAAGAATAGGGCTGCAGAATCTCCTTTGTATTTGGGGCGCACGGTGTGCCCCAATTGTTATTTGTGGGATATTTAAGCTGCGCGAGGTTCTTCGTTTATTTCGGTTTGCTCAGAAGCTAATACACAGTTTCTGCCGGAGGCTTTTGCTTTGTAGAGAGCCTTGTCAGCTTTTTCAATTACTTCGGCAGGGGAGTTTCCATCTGCGGGATATTCGGCGATGCCTGTGCTGATTGCGATAGAGCCTAGTCGAAGCTTTGTGCTTGCCACAGCCTGACGTATTCTTTCTGCCAAGATTAGCGCTTCGTCCTTGCTGGCGCGAATAACAACGGCAAACTCTTCGCCACCGTATCGGGTTGCAAAATCGCTTTGCCTTATCTTGGAGGTTATGACCTCAGCTACCATTCTAAGCACTTCATCGCCTTCCTGATGACCATACGTATCATTGTAGCGCTTAAAGTGATCTACATCGATCATCAGCAGGCAAAATTTGTGGGAGTTGACTCGTGCGTCTTGCTTGCAGAGATCGCTGAGTTTTTGCTGAAGTGTCTTGTGGTTAAGAAGGCCTGTCAAGCCGTCGAGGCTAGCCTGTACGGATAGTTTTTGGTTATCACTAGCGTATTCATCGAGTAGGCCTCTGGATTGCTGTGCAGACAAAGCAAAGGATAAGATCACTGATGCTTGGATCGAAATGGCTTCAATGAGGCGCTCTTTATTCACGGCTTCTTGTCTTGTAGGATAGAACGCTGCAAGCACTCCGGTAACGCCTGATCCAGAGCGTATAGGAGAGGCAAGAACGCTCCTAACGCCGTTACTTGGCATTGCAGAATATCGGCTTCAAAATTGTCTGTATCGGTTAAATATGGTTCCCCAAACTCTAAGAATGCGTCTTCGAGTTCTGCGGTCACTCCGTCTGCGCTAACGCGCTCGATAACGCCTGTGCGTTGGTTAATTACAAACATGGCAACCAATGGTGTTTCCAGAACATCGCAGGCTCCATTTATTATAACTTCCTTGATTGCGTCGATGTGGGAATAAGGACCGATATTGCATAAGACGCGAGACAAATGCCGAAGCCTATCTAGTTCAGCCGCTAGCTTTGGTTGATCTTGGACCAAGGAGGAGTCCGTTGGCGCTTCGTTCAACTCTTTATTAAGGCGAATCTGTGGCGCGCGGGAGTAGATCAGTCCAATTACGGCCGTTAGTAGGAATAATGTCGCAATTATGACTATTAGAGGCGTGTTCTGCCATCGAATGACGGCAAAAGCCGCAATTCCCGATAAGATTGCCACGAGATGCTTAAGCTTATTCAGAGCGCTGTTTGTAGTATAATCCACATAGATATTATTGGTGGATACACGCGATATATGTATAGTGACAGCATGGGTAATAACTATTTTATGAAAGGAATCTACGTGAATACAAAAATTGAAGCTCTGAAAACTGTCGGGGCATTGAAAGAGGCTTTACTTGCTCAGAATCTTGGCGAAAGCAAGATGGGCTGCAATATTTGCCAGCGCAGGTGTCGGATTCCCGAGGGTGGGGTAGGGTATTGCCGCACCGTCATAAACCACGCCGGCACGCTCTATACGACGATCTACGGCGTGATTTCCTCAGCCGCTGCAGACCCAATTGAAAAAAAGCCCGTGTTCCACTTTAAGCCCGGAAGCAAGTGTTTTTCGGTTGGCAGTTTGGGATGCAATTTCAGATGCGTATTTTGCCAGAACTGGGAGATTGCTTTTGCGGATGCTGTGAAGTCTGCAGAATGCGCCTGCAAAACGGGCGTCAGCCCGGAAAAGCTTGTCGAGATGGCAATCGCAAACAATTGCGAGGGTGTGGCCTGGACATACAACGAACCGAGCATCTGGCTAAACTACACTCTGGATTGCGCGAAACTCTGCAAGCAGGCTGGCCTTTACACAGTATATGTGACCAACGGCTACGCCACGCCTGAGCACCTGGATATGATTGGACCGTATTTGGACGTCTATCGAGTCGATATCAAGAGTATTGAAGAGCATTTTCACCACGAGTTGACAAAAGTTCCGTCGGTGCAGGGTATACTGGATGTGGCAGTCCGGGCCAAAGTGGAGTGGGGGACGCCAACGCCCCCCGAAACGCTTGATAGAGCCTTGCAAATAGGCAAAGAAAGCGGCCTGCAATTCGTATACCTCGGCAATATTCAAACAGATGCAGGTGAGAACACATATTGCCCAACCTGCGGCAATCTTGCTGTGCAGCGATCTGGGTACACCACTAAGATTCTTGGGCTTACGGAAAGTGGGACGTGTAGTGTGGACGGGACTGATCTGAATATTCGGGTTTGAATTCTTGCGCACTCGATGCCTAAGGCTTAACGCAAATTATTCTGTAAAGAGAAATAATGCGTATTGAAGAGGGGCGGAATAGGCGGATTGCTACACAGGTTAACATAACATATATTATACTGCGTATCGCTCAAGAGTAAAACGGCGTCAAAGGATATCCCCGACGCCGCAGTATACTTCTATGCCGCATTTGTTTTTTTAAGAAACTCGACCGCATCATCAAGTTTCTTAACGGTCATCTTGGCCTGCTCAAAAACATCGTTTACATCTACTATTTTTGGACTGTCCTGAATCTTCGCAACATACAGGCCTACAACTGTTGCCACTGCAGCTATGCCAACAACTGTTCCTAAAGCAATAGCAATTGATTTTCGATCGCTCACAGACTTTCTCCTCGAATTATTCGTATTATCTGTCCTAAAGACTGATTTCGTATCGTCTGTCTCCACCGGGGCCGCCATCACCGTAATCAAAAATCCTTCTGACAAATGACAGCAGCTCCATTGGGTTAAACGGCTTAGTGAGATAACAATCAACTCCGGATTGCCATCCCTTAAAGATATCTGCATCCTGCGCCTTGGCGGTTAACATAATCACAGGAATGTCTCGTGTATGCGCATGTCTGCGCAAATTCTGCAAAACTTCAAAGCCGTCCATATACGGCATCATTACATCAAGCACCACCAGGTCTGGGCGCTCATTCTGTATCTTAAGCAGGGCTTCCTTGCCATCGTTTGCCGTAATAACATCAAAGCCCGCTCGCTCAAGGTTTACCTGTATCAATCGGACGATATGTTTTTCGTCATCACAGGCTAGAATCTTTTTGTGCAGCACGCCGGGACCTCCTAATTGCAATCCAACGGCTCTAGTATAACACCATGACTCCTCTCAGTCAATTATTCTAGGAGAGAGTTCAGTCTTGCGGGAATTGCATGTCATCCTGAACTCGATTCAGGATCTGTTGAGCTTACGGCTTAGTTTCCGAATCAAGTTCGGAATGACAAATACACTAAGACTGAACTCTTTCTATTCTAGCCTATACCCACTATGACGACTCTGCTATAATATTTTTCGGCAAACATAAGCATTTTCTTCAGGCCGATATTTGATTTTGTGTCCCCTACCCCTTTTTAGCCTCTATCGGTGTTGCATCTGGCTCTGAATTCTTAAGATTTTCGAGAACACTGTGCCTTCTTCCATAAAGGAAATATATTACAAGTCCAACCACCATCCATATACCCAACCGCAGCCAGTTGACGCTGTCTAAAGAAGACATCAGTAACAAACATATTGACATACCCAAAATCGGCACAAGCGGAACCATTGGGCATCTAAAAGGACGATGCGCGCCAGGATTCGTGTAACGCACAATCAACACAGCCAAACACACTATAACAAATGCAAATAACGTTCCAATACTAATGAGCTCAACAAGCACCTGAAGAGGGATCACAGAAGCCATTATGGCCACCAGACAACCAGTCAGTATGGTGGATTTGTAAGGCGTACGGAATTTTGGGTGAATAGCTCCGAAAAAGTTCGGCGGAAGAAGACCGTCTCTTGCCATCGCAAGAGAAACTCTCGGTTGCCCAAGCATCAAAGCAAGCAAAACAGAAGTCAGACCGGCCATTGCACCCAGCGACACAATAAAATGCGCCCAACCTAAACCCACTTGCCTAAAGGCGTTCGAAACTGGTGCACTGGTGTCAATCATATTATACGGCACCATGCCCGTCAAAATTGCAGCTACGGCAATATAAAGTATGCTGCATATAATCAGTGAAGCAATGATCCCTATAGGGACGTCACGCTGAGGATTGCGGGCTTCCTCAGAATGCGCAGACACTGTATCGAAACCGATGTAGGCGTAAAAGATCATCGCGGCTCCCGCCAACATTCCCAACGGCTTGCCGTTGACAATTGTGCCAAATACCCATTTTCCCCAAAGCAGTTTTACGCCGCCATAGCCGAAAGGAGCAAATGGATGCCAATTGCCGGGATGCACGAAGAAGGCGCCAACAGCGATGACAAAACAGACGATTGCTACTTTTAGACCTACCATTATGTTGTTAAATCGCGTGCTCTCTTTGATACCTATCACAAGCACCACAGTAAGTATCAGTGTAATCAACAACGCTGGCAGATCAATATGGCCCGTCGGTCCAGTTACTTCAAATGGCGCTCTCCCAATTGCTTGAGGGAAGTCCTTGTGTATGCTTTTCAGAAAACTCTGAAAATAACCTGACCAGCCTTTGGCTACTGATGAGGCTGCTATGGTATATTCAATGATAAGATCCCATCCTATGATCCAGGCGAACAATTCTCCAAGCGTGGCATAGGCATAAGTATATGCCGAACCCGCGACAGGAACCATAGCTGCAAACTCTGCATAACACAAAGCGGAGAAAATACAAGCAATACCAGCCACAACAAACGACAAAATCAATGCAGGCCCTGCTACCGTGTTCGCTGCTGAGCCAGTCACGACAAATATACCTGCGCCGATTGTGCATCCCACACCAAGGCTCGTTAAAGAAACAGGCCCAAGTATTCGCCTGAGTCTGTTCTCACTCTTGCTTTCCTGCAAAAGCAGGCTGATGGATTTCTTTGCAAACATTTGTCTTAACATTCGTGTACCTCAATCAGATAATCCTTCGAGAATCTCAGGATGGCGAATTGGCAAAATGTCCGGCCTATCGGCCGGACATAATGCTATAACTTATCCAAATACGGCTGCATTGCCAACTGCGCAAGCAGGCATGCTATCGTGGATTCCGAACCCTGATTCAGATTCGGCCCATCAGGCCCCAACGCATCATAGCAACCGCCGGTTACCGGATCGTAGAGAGCCTCCCCAACCGAGTTCTTACCGAAGAACCAATCAAAAGAGATTTTGGCAAGCTCAAGGTATTTGCGATCACCTGTTGCATCATAGGCGGAAATATAAGACAGAGTATGCCCCATTGGATCAACTGGTTGCTGATCATACCAGGCACGCTCAGAGTCTTTTATAAGCCAACCGTTGCATCCAACAGGATACAGCTTACCGTCTATGATACAAATCGAAGTCAGGAACTCAATACTCTCAACTGCTACCTTGCGGTATTCCTCATCTCCAAACATCTGATAGGCCATAAAGAGAGCTCTTGGAATCATACCGTTCGAGTAACTCATGAAGTCCTCAAACCATGCCCAGTCCGGTTTGGCGTTAGCTCTGAAATCTCTACAAATGGAATCAGCAATTTTCTTAAACGCGGCGCTTATCTCTTTATGATCAGGCACATGTTCCAGATAATGATAACAGCCCATTCCCATGTAAGCGCGAGCGCGCAGACAATGTGTAAGGGGAATCCATCTTTGCGCAGCATCGAATATTTCACGAGCAACCTTTTTCACGTTAGGATGCAGTTCGGCTCTTAGAGTGTAGCCGCATCCCCAGAGAACTCGGCCCAAGCAATCCTCGCTGCCCTGATCATCAAGCCATACCTGATCATAAGACATAAAATTGTGAAAATGCCCCGACGGACTCTGCGCGTAATGAAGAAAGCTAAGATACTTGCTCACCAACTGCAGAGTTTGCCGTGAACCAGTTCTCTCACGCGAGCGTTATCATCTGTTGTATAGCCGGTTCTCCTGTTTGGTATGGAAAATATGGCATGTTGAATGACCCCAGTTGAATCCGTCAGGGTCTCCAAATGTTCAAATACGATTGGTGGGTAAATTGTTGTATTACTCCTTTGCATTAATATTGGCCTGATCACGACTTTGATGCGCAGTCACAATCCTATGGAACAGATCGAGATAATCTACTGCTACGTTAAACCAGGCCGCGCGGCGTCCATAAATGTATGCAGCGTTCTCCATGCTCTCTTTAAGCTCTTTGTCTTCCATTATCAAGTTTACGTTTTCGGCTATGCTGTCAGACGATTCAAAATCAACCAGTTTCCCGCGGCCATCAGCCAAAACCTCTTCAGCATAAAGATAAGGAGTGCTGAGAATGGCTTTTCCGCAGCCAACAGCATAGGCTAGCGTCCCACTGCATATCTGGTCCTTATTAAGATACGGCGTGATATATACATCGGTTGCACAGAGGTATCGCACAAGCTCACTTAATGAAAGAAATCGGTTATTGAACCTTACATTCTCGGAAATTCCCAAATCATTGATTGTTTCCGCCAGCATGTTTCTGTATGACTCGCCTTCGTACTTGCGAACTCCCGGGTGAGTTTCGCCAAGCACCAGATAGATCATATTCGGGTTCTTTTCAAGAATCTTGGGCATAGCCTTGATCACATATTCGATGCCCTTGCCTCGATTGATCAATCCGAATGTAGACATGATCTTCGCATTGGACAGCCCCAGCGCATTCTTCACGCTAGATGCTTTAACACGATGAACATTCGGCACGCCGTGCGGGATGACTGTCGCCTTCTTAGGATCAATATCGTAAGTTTCCAACAATATTTTGCGGCCCATCTTAACCATAACGACCATAGCCTTACAAAGCCTTCCCATCTCCTGCAATATTCGTTTCTGGTTTGGGCTGGGGTTCTGAAGAACTGTGTGTAGTGTAGCAACCGCCGGCTTTTCGAGCGCTTCCAAGAAATCGAGAGCGTATTCTCCATCATCTCCGCCGAAAATACCATACTCGTGCTGCAAGCTGACAATATCTATCGAGGAATCATTTATGAATTTGGCGGCGTCTAAATATGACTGCCGATTTTCGCGAAGTATTTGATACCGCACAACTCGACTGTAAGGCTCGATCTCATGCTCACGCTTCACAGCAATGATGGACGGCTTTGAAAATGGTGTGTATTTCGCCACAGATGAAGATAGATCTTTGCAGAACATGGCAATTCCACACTCGCTCGGCGGGTATGTTGAGACATACACTGGCTCTATTTTGTTCATTGAATCGCGCAGGTATCCAAAAAGATTCAGGTCTTCACTCTTGAGCCAGCGCACTTCATCCCTAAGCGCAAACTCTTCGGGCGCCGAAACAGCAATTTGCTTCTTGACCTTGTTTCCATCAGCAGTCATAAATAGAACCCGTAGCAACCAATAATTCTGGGTTGCCCCCTTCTGAATCTATTAATCAATGTTGGAAAAAACACGCATATACTCTTGCATATAAGGTGCGAAACGTGTAGTGGACACCTTTCTGGTTAAAGCAAGAACTTTATAATGCAATAGAGTCTTGCCCGGTCTTAGCTGCGCACAGCTGCTATAGCTTCTTCCTCTGTGCCATAAATAGGAAAGACTTTTTCCAACCCGGTAATCTCGAAAACTTTCTTGACCTGAGGTTTGTCGCATATTATCACGATTTTGCCGTCACGCTCACTGACCCTTTTCAGCCCGCCCACGAGAGCGCCCAAACCTGAGCTATCAATATACTCTACATCATTCATACTGATCACCAGTTTTACTCCATCGCTATCAATGATATCAAGCATTATCTCACGGAATCGGGCTGAAGTATAAGCATCCACTTCCCCGCTAAGTTCAATTACAGGTATTTCCTCATGCTTCCGAACGTTAATCTGAAGATCCATCTCCATAAATAAACAACTCCCTTATATATGATAGATCGAGGCTCTCTATTAAGCCCCGCTTATAGTATTCTACATCAATCACCCCTACCCCTTCAATATAATCAAGGTAATTCGTAATGAAATACACTGATTTTATGAAAATACCGGTGTCCTTGGAGGTTCTACCAGGGAAAAGTAGTATTGCTTCATCCAAAATCAGTTATATCATACGCATCAAGACCCGTATACCAAACTCTCCAAACACTATCTTCAGTAAACAAATCGTTAGCGAAGGATTTTGTGAGGTTTATGTCGCAGTAATTATATAGGTAATGGAGGGTTATCATGAGTGTGGCAGTTATTGGCGGAACGGGAATTGACGAGATGGAGGAATTCAACGCTGGTCGGGTAATTCCGGTGCATACTCGATTCGGTGACGTGCAGATTATTGAAAGCCCTGCTCATCCAGGTGTATATTTTTTGCCGCGACATGGTTTGGATCACAGTGTGCCACCGGCACAGATAAACTATCGAGCTCAAATAGCAGCCCTCAAAACCCTGGGGGTGAATTGTGCAATTGGTGTATGTGCGGTCGGCTCTCTGAATCCCAAGATAAACACCGGCAGCCTCGTAGTTCTTGGAGATTTTATCGATCTTACCAGGCACAGAGCATACACTTTCTTTGACGATGAACGCGGACCTGTGGTGCATACTGATTTTACTGAACCTTATTGCCCAGAGATATCAAGAGCCATCGAAAATGCCTGCGCAGATGTTGGCGTTGGTTTCTTTTCTAACGCAGTCTATGTAGGAGTTGATGGGCCAAGATATGAGTCTCCCAGCGAAATCAGGTTATACGCATCGTGGGGCGGAGATGTTATTGGTATGACGAATCTGCCGGAGGTGGCGCTTGCGCGGGAGGCAGGGCTCTGCTACGGCGCTGTTGCAGTCGCAACCAATCTCGCTGCTGGATTAAGTGACTCGCTTCTTGGGCATGACGCTGTAAGAGCAGCGATGGCCTCGTCGACCAAATATTTGCAAACCGTGATCAACACTGCTCTGCAGCTTATTCCGGCAGAAAGATCGTGCAATTGTGCAAGTAATAAAGCTTTAATTCTGTGATGGCGGCTAGACGTATTTGTTATCCTCCCATACACACGCGAGTCTGCGCTCTGCGTTAGCCCATGGCTTCGCAGAACTAAGACATGTGCGTGGTGTGGAGCGCATAATTCGTATTTTGATTTTCAACGTTCCTGTTTGCATAAGGCACACTCCTTTTGGACTTGCTATACTAATATATATGCAAAGCGCTTGCCATTGCTACTGATATAATTAACAGTAATTGAAAGGTGGAGAGAAGATAATGCTCCATAATGCTCGTGTGCTATGTTTGAGTAGCGACGCCGATATTATTCGTGAAATGCAGCTGGTCAATGTGGAATCCGGCGGCGTCCGCCACATGCTTCCCAAATCCAGGCAATATATGGTGAAACTGTGTGCCGTTCGTCGCCCGATAGTTCATATTCTCAAAGAGGCGTTTCTTGCAAATGGCGGCGATGCTGCGATAAGTCGAGATGTTATTACGGCCAAGATAGCCCAGAGCGATGTTATTCTGATCGGGACACGCAAGCAATTTGATGGCGTAATGAACAATCTTCTTGAACAGGGATTCGGGTGTAAGGAGCTGCAGGTTGTCATCGATAATGCAATTAAGAATTTCGAGGGCATTCCGGCGGTTCCAGCTCCCAGCGCCCACATCGATACGAAACTCACGGCGATGTTTGATCTAATTGGCAAAAAAACACTCATTATGGGCGTGCTGAACGTCACTCCAGACTCTTTTTCGGATGGCGGCAAGTTCCTTGATGCTCAAATCGCCGTGGAGCATGCCCTGGAAATGGTTAATGCTGGCGCAGATATAATCGATATTGGAGGAGAATCCAGCAGACCTGGAGCCGAACCGGTATCTTCTAAGGAAGAAATGTCGCGGGTCCTCCCAGTCATCAGGGAACTCGCGAGCGCTATTAGCGCGCCTATCTCCATCGACACGTATAAGTCTGAGGTTGCCGAGGCTGCGCTAGATAACGGAGCGCTCATAGTTAATGATATAAGCGCCGGCAGCTTCGACCCTGCGATGGCTGATCTTGTTGCAAAGCGGCGATGTCCGGCCATTCTAATGCACATGAGGGGCACTCCGCAAGACATGCAGGCAGATACCGATTATGAGGATGTGATGGGCGAAATATCAGGTTTTCTTCGCAGTCGGCTGAGAGTGTTTATTGACGCTGGCGCTGATGAGAAAATGCTTATTATTGATCCGGGTATTGGGTTTGCTAAGAACACAGAGCAGAACCTGGAAATCCTCAGGCGGCTTCGCGAGCTTAAATCAATCGGAAGGCCTCTGCTTGTAGGCGCGTCAAGAAAATCGACAATTGGCAAAGTTCTTGGCGATGTCCCGCCCGAGGAAAGGTTGGAAGGCACGGCCGCAACAGTTGCGATAGCTATCGCCAACGGAGCCGACATAGTGCGCGTTCATGATGTAAAAGAAATGGCTCGAACAGCAAAAATGTCTGATGCCATTGTTAGGAAATAAATGTTTTGTTGGGCCAGACATACTTTGTTCGGGCGGGATTTGTAATCCCGCCCGTAATTGGTCATCCGTGAAAGAGCATCACTTTCCAGCAGTACTCATAAGTTTTTCTTCCAGATAGCTATCGTAAGCGCCAAGATCAAGGAATCCGTGTCCGCTGAGGTTGAATAGAATCACTTTCTCGCGGCCTTCTTCTTTTGCAATATTGGCCTCTCTTATAGCCGCGCAGATCGCGTGTGCGGATTCTGGCGCGGGCAGGATTCCCTCTGTCTGAGCAAAGAGAACTGCAGATTCAAACACCTCAAGCTGGTCCAATGCCATAGCTTCAGAAAGGCCTTTCTTAACCAGGAGGCTGATTAATGGAGCCATTCCATGATAGCGCAGTCCGCCGGCATGAATAGAGGGCGGAATGAAGTTGGCTCCAAGAGTGTACATTTTCAACAGCGGAGTCATCTGAGCAGTATCGCCGAAATCGTATTTATATTCACCTTCAGTGAGAGTCGGACAAGCGCTGGGCTCTACTGCAATTGCTCGGAGATTTTTGCCTGCGATTTTATCAGCCATAAATGGCATAACCAAACCGCCGAAGTTGCTTCCGCCACCCACGCAACCAATGATTATATCCGGATAGACTCCCGCCTTCTTCATCTGCTTTTTCGCTTCAAGGCCGATAACGCTCTGATGCAAAATCACGTGGTTCAAAACGCTTCCGAGCGAATACTTAACACCGGTATGGGTAACGGTATCTTCCAGCGCTTCGCTGATCGCAATACCGAGGCTTCCGGGACAGTTGGGGTCTTCCAGCAGCATTTTCTGACCGAATTGCGTCTGAGCGCTTGGGCTCGGGAATACTTCAGCGCCATAGACATGCATCAATGACTTCCTGTAAGGCTTCTGGTCATAGCTGCATCGCACCATATAAACGGTGCAGCCGAGTCCGAAGAAATTACAAGCCATTGAAAGAGCGCTGCCCCACTGACCTGCGCCAGTCTCTGTAGCGATACGCTTGGTGCCCTCGATTTTGTTATAATACGCCTGAGCAATAGCTGTATTGAGTTTATGACTTCCAGCCGGGCTTGCTCCCTCGTATTTATAATAAATCTTTGCGGGTGTTTTGAGCGCTTTTTCGAGTTCAGTCGCTCTGTAAAGCGGTGTTGGCCGATACAACGCAAGCTTGTCCTGCACTTCCTGCGGGATTTTGATCCAGCGATCTGTGCTCACTTCCTGTTCTATAATAGCCATGGGGAAAATGGGAGCAAGATCCTCCGGCCCGCATGGCTGCTGAGTTCCTGGATGCAGTGGTGGCGGCACCTCGCCAAGATCGGCGGCTATATTGTACCACTCCTGCGGCATCTCATTCTGTTCGAGATTAAATTGTCTTTGCAAGATACATCCTCCTGAAGACCGTGAACAAGCACGGCATATATTTTGTTATGCCGCATTATACATCCGAACTCAGCTTTAAGCAAGTACGATTTTAGCATGCTGTCTATGCAAAGCGAATTTGACCCCTGTTAACTGCAAAGGGAAAATGTCCCCATTCAGAAAGAGGTTATAAAGATAAATCAGAATGATGCAACTCGTTATGATGTTCTTCGTCGTGTTTTGGATGGCGTAGTTTCTCTTGATGATGGAGCCGAAATAATGGGGGTAAGTTATCGGCATGCAAAGAGGCTCAAGAAGCGGGCTGAAGAGTTTGGTCTTGTAGGGCTTGCCCATGGAAATCGAGGGCAGTCTCCGTCTAACAAGATAAGCGCTGAAGTCCGGTCTGAGATTCTCGATCTTAGTGAATCCAAATATCGTATTTTCAATGACACTCATTTCACCGAAGAACTTGTGAAGCTAGGCATAGAAGTATCCCGTGAGACTGTTCGTGTATTGAGGCGTGAGAAAGGCATTGCCCCTAAGCGAAAGCGCAAGTCTCGTAAGCATCACAAGCGCAGATCCCGCAAAACCAGCGAAGGATTGATGATTCTTTGGGATGGAAGTCCTCATCGCTGGTTTGGAGCTGACGTAGAAGAATGCTGCCTTATGGCTTCGATAGACGATGCCACCGGCAAGATATTGGCGGCATTATTTTGTCCGCACGAATGCAGTTGGGCTTACCTGGAACTTTTGCGAAGGGTTGTGGACAGGCACGGAGTTCCGTGCAGTGTCTATCAAGACAAACACACAGCTCTAAAGCGAAATGACAGCTACTGGAGCCTCGAAGAAGAGTTGGCGGATCGCCAGGAGCCTACGCAAGTAGGCCAGGCTCTTGAAGAAATGGGCATAGAGGCCATATTCGCGAACTCTCCGCAAGCGAAAGGACGTGTGGAGAAACTCTTTGAGACGCTTCAGGATCGGCTGGTGGCTATGCTTGAACTGGAGGGGATAAAGGATATTGCAGGTGGAAATGCTTACCTGGAAGATGTCTATATCGATGCATTCAACGAACAATTTGGGGTATGCGCGCCATCACAACATCGTTGGCGGCGGCTGCATAATTCTATCGACCTGGACAAGATATGCTCATTCCGCTACAGCGCAAAAGTAGCCAATGACAACGCTATTCGATTTTGTGGGCTTATATTTGATATTGAGCCAGGCCCTGGCGGGCGGAGTTATGCAGGCTGCGTTGCGGATTTAAGGCAATTACTTGATGGTTCCTGGCGCGTTTATTACGACAACAAAGTTATCGCAACACTTTCCTCAACAGAACTTGGGGAACCGTTTAAGGCAAAAAGACGTCGCAAATATCGCGGTGGGATTGATTCTTGCGAATGGGTCTACCTTGCTCATAGAAAGAAGATTGAGCCTGATGGACAAGCTCCGGCGCGCAGACCAACAACATCACTTAGACGAGATCCGGGCAAGCCATATCAAGCAACTAAAATTGCTTAGCCAAAATGATATAATATCTTGACCTTAAGCGGAGGATAGGGCAACGCTGGGGAGCGACCTGAGCGCCGCATTGAGGGGCTGAATACGGAAATGGGACGGCTACTGCCGTCCCACCAAACTTCCGTTTCAGCAACAAAAGCGATAAACCCAATAAAGCCAAAGGGGACAAAATCCCTTTGCAGTTAAGGGGACATTTTCCCTTTGCTTAAACA
>JAPLCU010000030.1 GCA_026392045.1 Armatimonadota bacterium | reverse complement strand
GGTCGCTTTTCCTTCTTCAGACGAAATATCATACTTGGAAAATATAAGTTTTATTCTGAAATCCGGAACAGGCAATGTTTTTTCCAGCATCGCTGCAAACTTTGCCGAATCCCCGCCTCTTAGTATGCTGTCAGGGTCCTCGCCCTTGGGCATAGTTAATATACGCACATTGAAGCCCGCGCGTTCAAAAATCGGCGAACTTTTCAAAGCAGCATTCATTCCGGCAGAATCGGCATCGAATGACAAGATCACATTCTTCGTGAATCTGCTAATTATATTTACGTGTTCCTCGGTGAGCGCGGTTCCCATTGTGGCAACAGTATTCTCAAATCCGGCTTCTTGCGCGGCTATGGTGTCCATATAACCTTCCACCACCAATACCCGATCCTTAGCCGCTATCGCGCGCCACGCAAAGTTCAGTCCATAAAGAGTCTTATTCTTAAAGAACAACGGAGTTTCCGGCGAGTTCAGATATTTCGGCTCGCCATCACCCATAATCCTTCCGCCAAAAGCGATAACTCTCTCTGATGTGTCCAAAATCGGAAACATCAGCCGATCTCTAAATCTATCATAGAACCCCGGCGAATTTTCCCTTGCAATGATCAACCCGGCTTTTAACGCATCCGCCTGACTAATCCTCTGGGTTGTAAGATGCCCGAGCAAATCGTCCCAGTTTGGCGGCGCATAGCCGATTTTATATTTTTCGACAGTGGACTCCGTAAGTCCTCTTTTTTTTAAATATTCTTGTGCGATAGCTGATGTTGTCAGCATTTTTCTGAAGAATGCGCAGGCAGCATTATTAGCAAGCAATATGCGTTCTTTATCGCTAATCTGCCTGGCCGCTTGCTCAGTGCGCTCTATCTTTATCCCGACTTTTGCCGCCAGTTGCTCTGCAGCCTCAGGAAACGTCAAGTTGTCGATCTTTTGCACAAATGAAAATACGTCCCCGCCTTCGCCGCAGCCAAAACATTTCCATATCTGCCGCTCGGCATTTACGTGAAACGAGGGCGTCTTTTCGGTATGAAAAGGGCACAGCCCTTCCATTGTCCGGCCCCGCTTTCGCAGCGCTACATGTTGTGATATAACTTCAACGAGATCGCATTTGTCTCTGATCTCATCCACAGGGTAGCGGAACGAACTCAATTTGTTTCACCTTGCAAGCTTAGGAATAATTAGCGAGAGCTCAGATTTGGTGGCAATTACATGTCATCCTGAACTCGATTCAGGATCTGTTTAGTTGCTTCGGTATCCTGATGCCGAAGTCTACCACAGGTTTAGTTGCTTCGTTATCCTGATGCCGAAGCCTACCACACATCATGAATAATACAGCTTAGGAATAATAAGACAAAAATTGGTTGGTTATGCGTCCAACTCGCCAAGTTACCAAATCGCCAAGTTACCAAATCGCCAAGTTACCAACTCGCCATCCTGAGGCTCTCGAAGGATGAGCAGCATGATAAGCCATAAATATTAATCTTTTAGTTGCTTCGGTATCCTGATGCCGAAGCCTACCACACATCATGAATAATACAGCTTAGGAATAATAAGACAAAAATTGGTTGCCGTCTGAAAATCAGGGCAACCCGAAGATATGATCGTCCGGGGCATTGCGGCCCCGGACAGTTATCATATTCCTATTCTTGGAAAAATAATTATTCGCTTTCAGGCATCAATGCGATGGTAACTCCGACCAGCTTCTTGTTAAGAAAAGTATAGACCGATCGATTTCTTTGCGCGTAGCTCACTTGCAGATACTTGCCGTTGTTCTTCTGGTCTTCCGGCGTACCGCACACCCACAGCGTCAGAGCATAAGTATCGCCCAGTTGCAGGCCGGTCTTAGTCTTGGAATATGGCCAAGGGCCAGTTCCGCTCGCCGTAATCTGGGTGACGATTCCATTATTGATAACAAAATCGAGTGTAATTGCGCCCTTACCCTTTAGCTTATAGGTGTAGCAAACTTCATCCTCATCAAGATTGTTCTTAGCGCTGGTGGGATCGCCCAATCCGGGAATTCCGGCTCCAGGAGTTGTCATACCAGGAAGCGGCGGAAGCCCACCGCCATAAGGAGCGCCGCCCATGGGAGGATTCATACGCCCGAGTCTATCTGCCGCTGCATTTACGCCAGCCGTGATAGCGCCGTAAGGATCAGTGGCTGCTCCGGCAGGCGGCGTGTAGACTGGGCCACCCCCCGGATTTTCGGTAGCAGCGCCATCCGTTTGCTTGACGCCCACGGTAACGGTGGTCGGGTCTCCCCATCTTGCCAGCACTTCATTGGTGCTTCGCCCCAGCGTTACTTTCGCCAAAGTGACTTCAGGCAAGTCGGATTTCCAAAAGGTACGCTTCTCTTTGCAGATGCTCCTAGGAACATAAACTTTTGTTAAGCCGGCTGCAAAAACTCCGCTTGCTGCCAAAATAGACACTACAACACTCGCTGCGATAGCTGATTTCTTGAAATCCAAGAACATTGAACGTGACTCCTCTTTTCTCGAAACAATGTATGATCCAGTTCCACTTATATTTTTCTTACCAAATATCCTGCGTGTTCTACTCATTTTTTTATCCTCCAGATGTTAATTCCGAGAGAGTCACAAATTTATAGCCTTGTGCCCTGAGCGTGTCGATAATAATCGGCAGCGCATTCAGGGTAACTCCCTCTATATTGTGCATTAGTATGATTCCTCCCGGTTTTGCAGCGCTCACAACATAGTCAACCATCTTTTTCGGATCAGTTCCTTCAAAGCCGCTGCAATTTGCCGTCCATAAGACATTAGTTATTCCATACATCTTCAAGATGCCCGGAAGCTTATTTCCTATATGAGCGCCAGGCGGCCTGAAAAACCGAGTGTCTTTCCCCGTTATCGAACGAATTACAGAGATGTTAGTGAAAACTTCCTGCGTAACCTCTTTTGCAGATATATAATTTAGAGACTGATGATAATAAGTGTGATTGCCAATTTCATGGCCTTCCCGTTCCATACGTTTGAAAATATCCGCGTTAGGTATTATCATCTTGCCTACGGCAAAGAACGTTGCCTTAACGTTCATGCTAGCCAATATGTCCAATAGCTCTGCAGTTCGCGGTTTAGGACCATCATCAAAAGTCAGAGCTATAATTTTCTTGCTCGTCTTAACCGATTTCAACACAGTCGGAATCGCGGACGGTGCATACAATGCTGCCAGACGATTTCCGGCATCCAGATAATTCGGATTCGCCGCTAAAACTCGTTCAAAAGCCGCCTTTGCAGCTTCTTTATCCTTAACCTCAAGCGCGCTTATAGCCAAGCTGTAATTAACAGCCGCCGACGAAGCTTTCAATCGAACAAGGCCCCATAATATGTTCCATAAAGCGTCGGCCTCATCGCCAGTAACACAGGCAGATACGGCGCTGTTTTTATTTTGCACGATTACCTGAGTTGATTTTTCGCTTACTTTATTACCAGACTCATCGCTGCCTTCGATTTTCAATGTATGAGGGCCATTCGCAGCTTCTCTTGTGTCCCATGGATACAGGAACGGATACCGGTTGGTGATACCAACAAGCTTTCCGTCCAAAAAAAATGCAACCAGAGTGACTGATCTAGCACGGCTTAGATCAGCCCTGAGCGAAATATTACCTGATAAGACCTGCTTGTCTAATTTTACAGCAGCAACTTTGCTGTAATCGGGCAAACGCGAACCGCATACCACAACCGGCGCGCTTCTCAAGAAAGAAATAGCACAGCCAACGCGCTCATGAAAGTTTGCGGTAGCGATTTCTTTGCGCAATATTTCCCAGACAGCTTTTGCTTCACTGTGGCGTCCCTGGCTCATCAGCCAGGTTGCATTCATCGCAAGCTGCAAAGAGTCATTATTATCAGCCTGGGCAAATTTATAAGAGCCAGATTTAATAGCATTTATATATTCGATCTCGCTGCGAGCGCTGATGGCCGGGTTTATAGCCATAACCTCAGCAAAAGCTTTCGACGCGCTCTCCAACTGCTTCTTGCTCAAATAGACAAGCCCTTTGCAGTAGATAGCAGCAGCGCATGACTTATCCAATTGCTGCGCAGTTTCAAACTCAGACATCGCGTCATCTGGGCGACTACCGCAAAGCAAAGCCATTCCGAGCGTCACATGCGCCAGCGGATCGTTTGCGTTTGTTTCCATTGCGGTTCTGACTGCTTTTATGCTGTCAGAGGTTCTCCCAAGTTCGAGCGAACCTATAGCCGACTTAACACCATCCAAATAAGCTGATGATGCGCAAAATCCCACGCTGCTGATGATGCACAGCAGCGCTAGAGTAAGAGACAAAATATATGCCTTATATAAGAAATGCTTGTATTTCAATATTTTCTATAAACCAGATTAGGCTTGAGTCACTAATACTTTTATCGCACGTTCACCATATAATATGACGATAAAAAGCGGGTATCGGTTCACTTTTTGGGCTGAGTTTTTTCATTTATGTCCGGTTAATTATCCATTCGGCCGTGGAGATTAGCATCAAAAGAATCACTTCATACGTTATTGGAGAAGGAATTTTTCTACGCGATGTGAAGTATTACATGAGGGCAGCTCAAGCACGCAGAGCTTTTTTGCGTTATAATATAAGCACTGCAGTAAAAAGGGGAACGAGAATGAAATGTAATTGTTGCAACCAAATAGAACCGATAACCAGCATTTTTGGTTCCAATGTCTTTAGCGAGGCAGTTATGCGCGAGCGCCTGCCGAAAGACGTCTATAGGTCGATCAAACGCACCATCAGCGAGGGTGCGCCTCTGGAACCTGCTATAGCCGGTGTGGTAGCGAACGCTATGAAAGATTGGGCAATCGAAAAGGGCGCCACGCATTATTGCCACTGGTTCCAACCGATGACCGGTGTGACAGCCGAGAAGCATGATTCGTTCATTTCTCCGTCTCCCGATGGCCGCACCATTATGGAGTTTAGCGGCAGGGAACTCACACAGGGTGAGCCTGATGCTTCTTCTTTCCCGTCAGGTGGTTTGCGCGCCACATTTGAGGCTCGCGGTTACACCGCTTGGGATTGCACATCCCCCGTATTCGTGAAAGAAAACGGCGATAATATAACTCTTTATATTCCGAGCGCGTTTTGCTCATATACCAGCGAAGCGCTCGATAAGAAAACGCCGCTTTTGCGCTCTATGGATGCCATAAACAAACAGGCAATGAGAGTTATTCGGGCTCTTGGAAACACAACGGCTCAGAGAGTGTTCACAACACTGGGACCTGAGCAGGAGTATTTCTTGATTGATGGCGCTTTCGTTGAAAAGCGCCTGGATCTGATGATGACCGGCCGCACTTTATTTGGCGCTCCATCGCCTAAGGGTCAGGAAATGGAGGACCATTACTTTGGGGCGCTGCATGAGAGAGTGGCATCTTTCATGAACGAACTCAACATCGAGCTCTGGAAGCTGGGTGTTTCCGCTAAGACCCAGCATAATGAAGTTGCGCCGTCTCAGTATGAGCTGGCGCCCATTTTTACGACGGTTAATGTGGCGACAGATCATAATCAGCTCACCATGGATGCAATGCAGAAGATCGCGCTGCGGCATGGTATGGTCTGCTTGCTTCATGAAAAGCCTTTCGCTGGCGTCAATGGCTCTGGCAAGCACAACAACTGGTCTCTGGTCACCGATGACGGCATAAACATTCTTGATCCAGGCAATACGCCCCACGAAAACGAACAGTTCCTGGTGTTCCTATGCGCAGTTGTTCGTGCGGTTCATAAGTATTCGAAAATCCTGAGAGCGAGCGCGGCCAGCGCAGGTAATGATCATCGTCTTGGCGCCAACGAGGCTCCGCCGGCGATTATTTCGATATTCCTTGGCGAACAACTTTCCGACATCTTCGAGCAACTGGCCGACGGGCGAGCGAAAAGCTCGAAATCCGGAGGTGTTCTCAAAGTTGGTGTGAGCACTCTGCCGTCGCTGCCCAAGGATTGCACCGACCGCAACCGCACCTCGCCATTTGCATTTACCGGCAACAAGTTCGAGTTCCGAATGGTTGGTTCGGCTCAATCAACAGCGGGGCCGAACTTCGTGCTCAATACTATCGTTGCTGAAATTCTTTCTGATCTCGCTGATAGACTGGAGAAAGCTAAGGAAGTCCATATCGAGGCGGAGAAAATTTGCCAGGAGATCGCAAGTGAGCACAAGAATATCATCTTTAATGGCGACAACTATAGCGGCGAATGGGTTAAGGAAGCAGAGAAGCGCGGGCTGCCCAATATTCGCAATGCTGTAGACGCTATACACACGATGCTGGATAAAGAGAACAAGAAAGTGTTTGAGAAGCACGGAGTTCTTTCTGCTGGTGAGCTTCACGCAAGGCATGAGATTCTGCTTGAGAGGTATGTGAAGGAGATCAACATCGAGGCTCTCACGACTCTGCAGATGGCTAAGAGGCAGATTATGCCTGCGGTGATCGAATATACCGGCATTGTTGCGAACACAGTGGGCGCAATAACGGCCGCAGGTGAAACAGCCAAATCTCAGAGCAAACTTCTTCATGACCTATGCAAACTCACAGATGCCCTGCAGATTAATATTATCACTCTTGAGGAAGCTCTTGTTGAGGCAGAGAAAAAGAAAACTGCGGAAGCTTACAGAGACATCGTGATCCCTGCCATGAACGAAGTAAGAGCAGTTGCAGATAAGTTGGAGACGATAGTCGACGCTGAAATCTGGCCATTGCCCACCTATGCTGAGATGCTTTTTACAAAGTAAGCGAACCTGGAAAAGGCATATAATAGGCGGAGGTCTCGTAATTAGGACCTCCGCCATTTTGGAGGAGCCTTACCTGGTTCAGCCTTTGTCATGCAGCGCATCATATAGGTTTTACCATGTGAAGATTGGGTTCGATGCTATGAAAAATACCTGTTTTCAGACTTCTTAGCTTGTCATCTCAGTTTGCGAACTCCACCCAACAGCTTTCGCATTTTGAGGTATGGCTGAGTTGATACCGCACGTGATTTACGCTCAATTATGGCATTCCGAACTCCTTCAAGAGTTGGTTCATCGAGCGTGAGGATGGTATAACACGCCCCTATTGCGCGAATGTAATGCGCGTCGCTTGATCCAAACTTGGCGCAGTTCTCAAGACGAGGATCCGAGGTAAGCGCGCTGTTTTTTGAGACCAGAGCGCTCCCGAAGACCGACCCGCACTCCACTTCCACTGCATCGAAAGGCGCATCAAAAACGGCGTCGCCTATGCCTGTTGAGTGATATGGATGAACAGCCACCGCTATCCCGCCTGCGTCGTGTATTGCTTGAAGCGCTTCGGCTGGGGTCAATTCCATTGGAATATCTTCTCGAAGAAACATAGCGCCGATATGGCCGCGGTCGCTATTGATCTCAATGCCCGGAATCACGAGGAAATCTTCAGGAATGATGCCGCGAGCTTTCAGGTCTTGGGCGCAGCGCTCGGCATCCAAAGCGCCCTTGATGCTGTTATGATCCATAACGCATACAGCGCCCAAGCCGATCTTCACAGCCCTTATGATGGCGTCCTGCGGCTGCGTTATGCTGCAGTGAGAAAACAGCGTGTGGATATGTGGGTCCATAGCAAGCTCACCCGGAGCCAGCTCGATTTTGGGTGTGCCTACAAGGCTTAGCGCGCCATTAATCAGCCGGTCCCATTTATCGAACCACCCATATTTGCATTTCCGAGCGCTTCGGTCGGGCCGTTGGTAATTCTCTGACAAACTTTCATAACTCCTGTTTTGAATGTATGATGGCACTAATGAATGTAGGTCGGGGATTGCAAATCCCCGACCTGGTTATTTAGGGAAACCTTGTCCCGAATAACAAAATCGGCTGTTCTGTCACCCAGCTGAGCATCTGCAAACAAGTTGAGCTGCTTCTCGTAGCCCACTAGGTAATGCTCAAGAAACTGCATAACAGGTGTGCTCGAATAGATGTAAGGGATTTTGCGAAAGTCGTTGCTTAGGACAATTGACAGAGCTTCTTCTTTATCCTGAGTCGATAGATCATTCAACTGCTGCCACCATCGGTCTACAGAACCATCGTCTTCGTGTCGGTAACGGTGCATGATGTAGTCTTCAGGCATGAGCGCTATCTTGTTGAACTCTTGTATATCTTGGCCGAAAGCTTTCTCAAAGAATGGCCTCTTTGCTCCCACCACACCGTGTGTCGCGTGTAAAATACACTGGATAGATCTAAGCTGCTTCTTCGTCCAGTTTTTGCCTAGATTACCCGGTGTATCAACGAGCCGGTTCTTGCTTTTCAAATCCACATATCTCATAGGGAAAGAGAATATCCTGAGCCCGAGTTCTTCATTAAGACGGATATTGATCTTCAAGCGCTCGTAAAAGTCGTCAGGAGTATCCAAGTAGTTGAACAAAACGTAGTTCGACAAATGCGTGATACCATACTTTGCTGCCAAGCGCACATTCTCTATATAGAGGTCCTTATACGCTATGTCGTCGAACGCAATGCGCAGTGGCCTAATTGCAATCTCGCTCAGCAATGCCATCTTTTCCTCGGTTAGGAGCCTGCCGTCTAAACCTTGGTTGAAGTCGACATATCGCTGTGCCGTCACAGTTCTTCCGCCCTTGCTATTGTAAGAGAACGTGGCCCCTCGCTCAAAGCCAAGGCTCTTTATCTCGGCAATGATATCCGCGAAGCGATCAGATGCAAGCACATTGTTGTCCAAGAGCAGCAAGTCTTTCTTTGCGCCATAACGGCTACTGATCTCATCGACCTGCTCCTTGATTGAAGAATAGTGTCTGAATTCAGGCTCGATTCGGTGAACGGCGCAGAATGGGCACTTACGTATGCAACCGCGGGTGACGTAAGTTATATATGCATTAGTGGCTGGATACTTGTAGTCGATCTCTTCAAGGATCGCATAATCGGGCACAATACCATCTATACTGTCATCATCTACGTAGCCCAATTTACCTGGTGTATCCAGGAGACCCTTGACGACTTTGCATGCGACCTCTCTTTGGATATCATCGCCCATCAGTGTAGCAAGCACTCCTCCAATGATCAGGTTTTGGCTACAGGGATCCTTTGCACTGTATTTATAATATCTAATCGCCTTTAGTGTCTGAGCCCAGTCTTTTTGTCATAGCGTGGTACTGCCTACACTAGCGATGGCGATAGGCATAGGAAGCATAAACTCAAGGTAGTGGAACTCGCGATGCACCTTGTCAAAGTCGATCATTCCACTGTACTGCGTCCGTCCCTTTTCGACGGCACGTTGTCTTCCAACCTCGCATAGATGCTTTGCGAAGGAAACAGATGGTACCACCAATACACCCAGAGAAACACCACAGTAGTGATTGCCAAGAAGAAACTTCACGAAGTCCTGGTAATACGTGCGCGCATTACCGAACTCGACTTCAACCTGTACTCCATCCTTAGCAAAGTCACATTTGAGTCCCAGTTCCTGCATTACACGGCATTCAGATTGCCAACTCCATGAAGCAAAACTATGAGAGAAAGCTCGGTTGTAAAATGATTGGCCTTCCTGAGCGGCGAATGGCACTGCATGCACTACTGCTGGAATCTCGGCAAGCGGCGTATCCTGCTCTATTAGCCTATCAGTGCCGCGATGGAATAGCCATTGCTCAATTTGCAGCGATGGTTTTGCATTATCCGTGGCAGCGAATGGCAATATCTGGAAGACGTCAGCCTCGACTCGTCGAACTTCGAAGAAATCACCCGTTGAAATTGCAGGGCTCGCGGCAAATGTAGTGGCTAGCCAGATGCGAAATGGTTCTCCATCTCGCTTTTCGTATTTAACCTGCACACTACCTTGCTCGTTATCTATTCTTCTCAATGTGGCTGGAATTGTCTGCTTATCAAACATGAGACTAATCTCACGTTTGCAGCCTTTAACCGGAGCACACATCCACTCCTCGCAGTCGCGTGGGACAGCAAAACCTTCCTTTGAGGTCGACTTACCTACAACATGTCTGAACATAGTCTGCATTCAAGGATTCCCTTAAGCCGCTCGTGAAATGGAATTCAGCAAAGTAGCTGAACTTGAGCAGTTCGCCTGGTTTTTGGTATCGCGGCAAATATTGTTCATCCATATCCCGAAAGGCTTGTATATTATTCTTAATGTCGTATGCTGAAAGCTTGGTCAACTGCTCCAGGCGCTGGTGCGAATAGTCTTCTTCCGTGTGCAATCTGTAGAGCTCTCGGGCCTTCTCATACGCGTCCCAAGGAGTCTGCCCAAAAAGGTGGGCTTCCAGCCGGATGAAGTTGATCTTATGTCGCTCGACCGCAGTTGGCAGTATATACGAGTCTATTGCCGTCCACCGGTCGTCATTGATATATTTGTCAGCCAGTTCGCTATAAGCAAGCGCTCGGCTGTTCCCCTCTATGACACGATAAAATCCATCATCGGGGACGACCCAGATCGGGTTATATATGCCGCCATTGCACTCTATATGCTCTTTAAGCCTGTCATATTGGTCGTTGCCTTGCGCCAATGCCAGCTTCACCTCATCCTGGGTTACCTTATCATTCAAGCTTGTGTCAAGGTAGTACTGGATACGCGGATTTTCAATGTCAAGAAGGATCAGCTCCAAAGGTATGTTCGTTCGCTCGACATTGGTGCGCTTGCCGTCCAACGGGATTCTAAGAGTGCTCATGGTTCCTCCGTGACGATCTCTGTCGTGGCTGCGGGGTATTTTAGCGATTTAGTGTTCGTCACTAATCAGTCGGTACCATTCCTAATATTACCTACACAGCCTACCTCTTACTTCGCCATCAATTGGCCGATTCCTCTTTTCCCATATACATATTCTACCGCTGGACTCTATTTTGCTCTCATGGGGAGCCGTTGGAAATATCCACCAGGAACATGCAAATATTGGTTGTTTCGGTATCCTGATGCCATAACCGTGACCTATAGTTGCGCAACAACTAAGTCAACTCTCTAATCCGTCACAGTCGGCTTGCCAATCTTAATCAACACGGCGCCATGAGACGGTATCTTCGCCGTGTATTGATCGCTAAAATCGCCCAAGTCTTTCTTAAGCCAAAGATCGCGGACAGGCTTCTTGCCTTCGATACCGAGTTCAGACCATTTCGCTGCTGCTTCAGCATCTTGCTGGGAAGTGTTGAAAAGACCAACAGCTATTGTGCCATCCGAGAGCGGTCTGCTCCATATTTGAATGCCTTGGTTATCTGATATGCGGCCCGCAGGTTTGCCCAATGGATCCTGACTTATGGCGATAACTTCGTCATTAGTGAGCAGATCAGTGGTGAATTGGTCCAATCGAGTCATGTCGCAGCCTATAAGCATCGGGGAGGAAAGCAAACTCCACAAAGATATATGTGTGACCTGCTCAATATAGGAAAGCCTTGACGGGTGCAGATTTGCGCTCCAGCCAACCATTCCTACTACAAGCATATCCGGATCATTCCAATGACCGGGCCCTGCAAACTTCTCATGCCCGTTTTGGCTGAAACCAATGCCTGACATACTTCCCCAACTGTCGTTAATATCACCGGTGGTGCGCCAGCAATTTCCGCCGACTTCCTCGCCCCATTCCCAGACTTTGCCCATGCCGTATTGGCACAAGCTGAATAATATATCTCGCCCGCAGCTATCAAGCGCCTTATCCATAATTCTATATGGTTTCTTGAAGTCCTCAGGTTCCTTGGGGCGGACGATTTCGCCATAGGAGCAGCAGTCATATTTGAGGTAATCTATACCCCACTTGGCGTATGTCTTGGCATCCTGCTCTTCAAACTTATAGCTTCCGGTGAATCCCGCGCAGGTCTTGGGGCCGGGTGAAGAATAAATGCCCAGTTTAAGTCCTTTGCTGTGGACATAGTCGGCCAATGCTTTCATATCCGGGAATCTGGCGTTGGTTATAATTTCACCGTCATCTCCACGCTTTTCTTCCCAGCAGTCGTCGATGTTTATATATTGGTAACCATGCGCCGCAAGGCCGCTCTTGATCATAGCATCCGCCGCAGCGCGCACTTTGGCATCGTCAATCGCGCCTGCCCAGCAGTTCCACGAGTTCCAACCCATTGGCGGGGTGAGCGCGAGCTTATGGTCGCCAGCTTCAATTTTCAACTTTCTTGAAGCTTGCCCGCGAGCGCCCTTGACAGTTATACTAACCACATAAGAGCCGGCCTTCTTGACAGAACCTGTTATAATTCCGGTTTTTGAGTCCAGAGTGAGGCCAGACGGCAAACCCTTTGCAGTGAAAGTCAGTGGACCTTCGCCCGTAGCTGGAATCATAAAAATAAAAGGCTTGCCTGGTGTTGTGCCGGTTACGCGCGTGCCGTTTATTGATGGCTTTAACGAATCTCCAGATGCGATCTTCGGCAATGCATTCTCTACAACACCTGTTTGGGCTGGCGTCATAGATGCTGCAAGGATTGATAATAGCAATCCCAGCAATAGCTGACAAACAAATCTACTCATTACTCTTTAGACCTCCAAAAGAATTGATATGATATATTGACACATCATATAGACATTGGTCAAGTGTTGTTTTTGCTGATATCCGTAAGTATATCCGATTTGAGGAAGGTATTTTGCATTATGATGGCTAAAACCTAATGGAGGCTCATTTGGCGAGCAGCCTTGAAATGCTTGGCAATTGAAAGCGAACGCGACTTATGAAGATAACTTTTCTTGGCACTGGCACATCTCATGGGGTGCCTGTAATAGCTTGCGATTGTGAGGTTTGCAAGTCTACGGATCCAAAAAATATGCGCACGAGATGTTCATGTCTGATTGAAGTTTCGGGTAAGAGCATTCTGATAGACACGCCGCCGGAGCTTCGTATACAACTTTTGCGGGAAAACGTGCGGCATATAGATTCACTGCTGTTCACGCATGCGCATGCGGATCATATATTTGGCTTGGACGATATTCGGCGGTTCAACGAGCTTTCCGGCACATCCATTCCGATCTACGGTAACTCGGAGACTCTAATTACGCTAAGAAAGACTTTTGAATATGTGTTTGTGCCGACTCAGCTTGGCGGCGGAAAGCCGATGTTGGATTTAATAGAGGTTGGCGGGCCATTTGAAGCATCGGGCGTGCCGGTGATACCTGTTCCCATCTATCACGGAGGTATAAAAATCTTGGGCTACAGAATCGGCGATTTTGCTTACGTCACCGACTGCAGCCGTATTGCTGAGCATTCGATGGATATGCTGCGCGGTTTGCACACGCTCGTTTTGGGTGTAATCAGGCATGAGCCGCACGAAACGCATTTTACAATCAGCCAGGGTGTATGTTTAATCGAAAAACTAAAGCCCTGCTATGCATTCTTTACGCATATCACCCATAAACTCGACCATGAGAAGACCAATGCGGCCCTGCCAAATGGAGTGCAGCTTGCCTACGATGGTCTTCAATTGGAAATCAACTAACAATTATAGGAGGCGAATATGCTGGGTTCATTTGACGCAAGGTCGTTTTGCGAGAAGGCGCTTGACGAAGCAAAGGCTCGCGGTGCGCAATATGCGGATATCCGCATAGTCAACCGCGACAATGAGGCGATTGTGCTGAGGACGGGTAAAGTCGAGCATCTTGACCGCTCGTCCAGCAATGGATTTGGGGTGCGAGTCCTTGTGGATGGAGCTTGGGGTTTCTCAAGCAGTCCCAAGTTCACTATTGAAGATGCAATGCGCGTAACAGACGAAGCGGTGCGAATCGCAAGAGCCTCCGCAATGGTAAAACGAAAGGACGTGAAACTCGCTCCGGCGCATGTTTTTGAAGGCAAGTTCATCTCTGATTTCGATATCGATCCATTCGATGTTGCCCTGGATGAAAAGATCGGCCTGTTGCGTGATGCCGATGAGGCGCTTCGTCAAAACGATAAAATCAAGCTTACAGACTGCTCGATGCGATTCTGGAAGTTCGATCAAGTGTTTGCGAGCAGCGAGGGCGCCTACATCGAGCAGACCAAGGTAGAGACCGGAGCAGGTTTCTCCGCTACCGCAATCGAAGGCTCCGAGGTTCACACCCGCTCATATCCATCGTCTTTTGGAGGTGACTATGCAGCCGCAGGCTATGAGTTCGTGGAATCTATGAACCTTGTTTCACATGCTGAGCAGACCGCCAAAGAAGCCGTAGAGCTTCTAAGCGCGCCGCCTTGCCCGAATGGCGACCAGACGCTGATCCTTGAGGGAAGCATGCTTGCGTTGCAAGTTCACGAATCCTGCGGGCACCCAATCGAGCTGGATCGCGTTTTCGGCACTGAGTCTTCTTACGCAGGAACCAGTTTCCTCACCCCTGAAAAGCTCGGCAGTTTCAAATATGGCTCTGAAAATGTGAATATCACCGCCGATGCTACTTTGACTCATGGCTTGGGAGGCTTTGCGTTCGATGACGAAGGTGTGCCCGGGCAGTGCGTCGATATTGTCAAAGACGGCATATTCACCGGTTATCTGACTTCGCGTGAGACCGCTTCCGAACTTGGTCAAAAGAGCATGGGTTCGATGCGCGCCGATGGCTGGAACCGCATTCCGCTCATCAGAATGACAAATATCAACCTCATGCCGGGCGATTGGGATATCGACGAACTTATCGCGGACACCCCGGATGGTATCTACGCGGCGGGCATCAAAAGCTGGAGCATTGACGACAAACGGCTCAATTTCCACTTCGCAACTGAGATCGCGTGGGAAATCAAAGATGGTGAGCGGGGTAGGGTGTTCAAAAACCCGATGTATTCCGGCATAACCCCCGAGTTTTGGGGCAATTGCGATGCCGTGTGCAACGATGAACAGTGGCGGATATGGGGCGTGCCGAATTGCGGAAAGGGCGAGCCGCCGCAGTCTGCGCATGTTGGGCATGGGGTATCTCCCGCGCGGTTCCGCAGCGTCAGAATGGAAGGTGCAAAATGAGCAACTATCGATTGATGGGCGAAGAGTCATTAAAAGCGTTGGCTCAAGTGGCGCTGGGGCATTCATGCGCCGAGCAGACGGAAGTTGGCATTCAAGGCGGATACTGGGCGCTCACACGGTTCGCAAACTCCACCATTCACCAGAATATGGGTTCTGAAAACGTGGAAATGCATGTGCGGGCCGTATTTGGCAAGAAAGTTGCTTCTGCGAGCACTAATATTCTGAGCGAAGAAGGTATTCGCGCGCTGGTTGATAGAGTTGTGGAAATGGCTCGCTTGCAGGATCCGAACCCTGATTTCGTCTCACTGCCGGAGCCTACCGAACAGCCGAGATTTGCCGAAGCATTCTCCCAGGCAACTGCCGAAAGCGCTCCAGAGGAACGCGCCCAAGCCGTAAAGGCGTTAGTTGAGGAATCCGACAAGGTCGATGCCACGGCCGCTGGATCGCTGTTCCTGCGAACCTATGAACGCGCGGTATTTAACAGTCTGGGCGTGAACACATACTTCAAGGGTACCGCCGCCAGCTTGACCACAGTCGTGACAGGCCCGGATGGCGGCTTCGGTTATGCGTCTCGCACTAGAAGTGATGTGCGCGATATAGACCCGCGAGCCGTGGGCAAGGAAGCCGCCGAGCGTGCGTATAACAGCCGAAACCCGGTCGATCTCGAGCCTGGGGAATATGAAACAATTCTTATGCCTTACGCGGT
The DNA here is from genome assembly GCA_026392045.1 of Armatimonadota bacterium. Classification (GTDB taxonomy): domain Bacteria; phylum Armatimonadota; class UBA5829; order UBA5829; family UBA5829; genus JAMCYN01. The sequence continues at coordinate 40,898 of JAPLCU010000030.1, read as the reverse complement.
GGCTACCATGGTCGGCGCATTAGGATGGGCGGGGGTTCATGCTTTGCCTTATCAAGAAAACCGAAGCTTTATGAGCGGCAAACTTGGTCAAAAGATCGTGAGTGAAAAGATTAATATATGGGATGACGCTCTAGACCCTCGCACCCTCATTTCCCCGTATGACCGCGAGGGCGTGGCGAAGCAGCGTGTCGATATTATCAAAGATGGTGTAGCCAGCGCTGTTCTCCAGAGCTCTTACACGGCTCACCGCGAAGGCAAAAAATCGACCGGCCATGCCAGCGGCTCCAATCTTATTATGGCTGCGGGAGATGCAAGCGTAGAGGACATGATCGCCTCTACCAAACGCGGCGTATTGGTAACGAGGTTCCATTACACCAACCTCGCCCACCTCATGACCGTGACGCTGACCGGAATGACCAGGGATGGCACGTTTCTTATTGAGGACGGCAAAATCGTGGGGCCAGTGAAAAATCTCAGAATTACCCAGAGTGTGCTTGAGGCGTTGTCAAATGTTGAGATGATTGGGCGTGATGTCGTAATGGAGGAGGGGGTTAGCGCTCCTGCGATCAAAGTGTCTAAGTTTAGATTCTCAAGCGCTACAGAGTTCTAATTATGCAGCCTTGTCTATACGTTTGCTAAGCGATTTTTCGTAATCTTTAGCAGGCATCGGGTGTCCAATCAGATAGCCCTGGGCAACATCGCACAACAAGTCACTTGCCAGTTTGAGATGAAGGTCATTCTCTACGCCTACGGCTATGAGCTCCAGTCCGAGGTTACGGGCGGTGGACGCAACCGAGGCGGCGACACGCACGTCGCCGACGTTGTCCATTGCGCCTTCCAGAACCCGTTTGTCGATTTTTAGAGAATCTATTGGGAGGTTTTTCAGGTCATTCATAGAGATAGGGCCGTTGCTGAAGTCGTCAAGAGTCAGCTTCACCCCTATCTCTCTCATTTGTTCTATGATATACAAAACCGGCTCGCTTATATATAGGAATGCCTTGCCTGGAAGTTCCAGGCTGATGAGCGATGGGTTTAGCTCATTCTTCTGCACTCGGTCAAGTATTTTCTCCAAAAAGTCTGTCCTGAAAACTTGTTTTTCTGAAAGGTTAATGGCTACAGGCATTGGTTCATAGCCGGCATTGAGCCATTCTTTCTGCTGATCACAGATCAAATTGAGCGCATATTCGCCGATCGCTATAATAAGCCCACTTTCCTCAGCTAACATTATGAATGCTGAAGCGGGGACTAACCCGCGTTCGGGATGATTCCAACGCAGCAGCGCTTCGGCTCCCAGTCTGGCAGAGCTTAGCGGATTAATGCGTGGTTGATAATAGATCTCTAGTTCGCCTTGCGCGATAGCTTGCCGTAAATCCTGCTCGGTCTTCTGTTTATGGATGGTTGCGGCATCCATTTCGGCGTTGTAGAATTGGCAATTGTTTCTGCCTAGTTCTTTTGCTCGATACATGGCCGTGTCGGCATTTTTTACGATGCCGTTAAAGTCTTGCGCATCACTCGGATAAATACTTACGCCAATACTGGAGCCAATATTAAACTCTTGGTTTTGAATTATGAATGGCCTGCTGATTTCATTCAGAATGCGATCAGCCACCAGCCTTACATCTTCAACGCATTTGAACCGTCTGAGAATGACGGTAAACTCATCGCCGCCCATTCGGCACAATACATCCGAATTGCGCAGACAGTCTTTTATTCTTCTGCCTATTTCTATCAAAAGCAAGTCACCGGCATCATGGCCATGGGTGTCGTTTACGTTCTTAAATCTATCCATATCCAAGAATATGAGACCTAGATTTGCGCCGGACTTCTTATGGCTATTGATCATCGCAGATAGCGTTTCAGTGAACATGAGCCTGTTTGGTAGACCGGTCAACGGGTCATATCTGGCTTGACGGTCGAGTATCTCTTCATAAGACTTTCTATCAGTTATATCGCGCCCAATCGCCACAATATGCTCCACTTTGCCAGCTTCATCTAACAGGGGTGTAAACGTTATTTGGGAGAAAAAATCTTCGCCGGTCTTGCGTTTGTGCAGCAGTTCCCCTCTCCAATACTTACCCTGCGACACTTCCGCCCACATTTTCTTGTAAGCGCTATGCTTGGTATCATCAAACATAAATGCCTCAGGTCCTTTGCCTTCCAGTTCGCTCAAAGAGTGGCCGGTGTCTTGTTCAAATGCCTTGTTGGCAAACACTATAGACCCTTGAGGGTTTAAGATCAAGATATGATCTCCGGCCGCATTGATAGCAGACACTTGAAGACGCATTCGGGCTTCATTTTCTCGCATTATGTGATCCACGGCGCGGCGCTCACTTACATCGCGGAATACCATTATCGCCCCGATGAGTTGGCCATCACCATCAATAATTGGCGACGCACTGTCGTCTATAGGAATCGCTATTCCATCATTGCGAATTAGCACGATGTCATCCGGCAGTGATGTGATGGAGCGCATTATTATTGCGTTAGCTATGGGGTGAATGACAGGCGCAAGGGTGTCCTCATCAGTAAGGCTAAATATGTCGAAAACGCTCATACCCAAAGCATCGGCTTTATTAAAACCGGTAATTTGCTCTGCAATATTATTGATAAACGTAACTATGCATTCATCATCGGTCGCGATTACAGCATCGCCGATACTTGCGAGGGTTATGGCAAGTTTCGCGTGTTCGTTGCGCAACTTGTTTTGTGATTCTTGGAGACGGTCCAGGGTTACATTCATGACTCGTGCGACGGCTGATATTTCGTCGTTGCCTTCGCAGGTCATGCGCATCTGGTCGCTGCCCTGACTTAGTGCGCTGATTTCATTGCTCAGTGTGTTCAGCTTGCGGAATATGGCTTTGTTCAAAAGCATAATAGTCAACAGGCCAAAGATTACTATGAACACGGTTGTCAGAAATATAAGATATTTACTGCTGCGGAGCGCTTGAGAATGCACTTTTCTATTGGTTGATGTCTGCAGGAGGGCTGTGGGCTTTCCAGTTGTATCTCTGAGTAGAGTATATCCGCATGCGGTGGAATCGTTGGGAAACTTTGTTGCGATGGATGTATTGTTATTCAGTTGACTTGCAATACTTGCGAGTTGAGGCGACGAAAAGGTTTCGCTAAATGGATAAAGTTTAATTTTGACTGCGGTTTGCTTGCTTAGCGTTGTGAGGCGCACAGCATCCAATCCTCGCAAAAACACAAATCTTCCGGCGACCGGCCCACTGCCGTCAGAATGCAATATTGGCGCCGAGGCAACAATATATGTATGTTTTCCTACACTCACAATTCCCTTGATGGATTTTATGGGATTTGGCTGTTTAGATAGTAAATTCTGACTTGAAACGAGGTCGCTTATTTGTTTAATCTGCGCTTTTTCGCGCTTAGCAACTACGCTCAATTCAGAAAACATAACTTTGCCGTTAGAATCTGAGATGATTACAGCATCTACATCTAAAGTAGATATATACGATAGATCAAGATTCTTTTTTACAAAAGATGAATCTCTGCCCTTTACATATTGATATGTATCATCCCATTGAGAGTAATCGCGAGTAGTGCTCTGCAGCCCCAGCTCCTGGCCTTCGATTGCAGATGCGGCCCTTCCGACTTCCGTCTTTACGGATGCAGACTCGAGTTCGGAAAACCCACTCATCAAGACGTACTTTGCCGTGAGGTAAAGCACTAAGGCGGAACCCAGTATTAAAAAGCCTATAAGAAGATAAAGCCTTACTCGAAGTGTCAAAGTATTCTCCTGATAGCTAATGGATGGCTAATAATTATAGGTGCAGACAAATGCTGCTATATCCATCTTCGGTATTCCACGGGCATAACTTAAGAGTGACTTTTGCCAAAGGGGAAAATTGGGATTTGGTGTATCGGGATTTGAGTGGAGCGTTGGTGTTGGTGTATCGGGATTTGAGTGGAGCGTCAGCGGAACGGAAATGGTGTATCGGGATTTGAGTGGAGCGTCAGCGGAACGGAAATCCCGATACAAAACTGCGTAACTGCCAAGAGAAAAGCGCCACTAACATGGCTAATCATAAAATAGGACGAAGAATTGCTAGATAGCGCCTCTGGCGCTTTCGGGATTTCCGGGTTGGGTTGAACACTTGAATTATAGTTTGGTAGATTTTTCTCCAACCCTCAAATCCCGAAATACCAAAATGAATTGCACATTTGCACAAAAGCTATAACCCAGGGCGTCTTATAAAAAGAAGGATAAAGCTGAGTTTGTGTAGAAGCAATACCAGTTAGCTTACTTATTTTTCTGTTTACGGAACAAGAGAGCTTACTTTGAAGTATAATTAAGTATCTAATGCGCAATAGCGCCGAGGAGCGAATATGACTAAATGTATCCAGCTACGAACGCTATGTACCCCTCTGTTTATGATTGCCTCGATATTTGCATGTTCTTCAAGTTTTGCGGTCACAATGGAAGTGACGGTCGGCTTTAACGGCGTTTTGAAGAGCTCGGTATGGACTCCGATTGCTGTGCATCTCACCAATTCGAGTTCCGAGGATGTGCAGGGAGAGATTATCCTTTCCGACGCCAATGGCAATATGAACCAAATGACGGTATGCACCACCGAGGTCAATCTGCCGGCGAAATCTCAGAAGCTGTATCATTCTTATGTGCGGTTGACGGGATACGGCGGAGAGTTCGTAGTAACTCTCGCTCAAGGCAGAGGCATCCTGGCGCGTAAGCAAGTCAATTTGAACATGGCGTCTACTGAGGATCGAGTAATTGTGACGGTGGGCAATCGTTCTTCGCGCTTGGGATTCTTGCAGGGCGAAACAATTAAAATTACGCCGGCTGCGCCGCCTCCGGGGTCGTCTTATTCATCCGGGTCAGGACGCAGCGAGGCAGCGCTATTTGCCGGTTCGCTTGACTCCAAGATCTTACCTGATCGGCCTGCTGCTTATGAGGGAGCCAATCTGATTGTATTATCAGAGCTGACACCCACATCTGCAAATCCGAATGCTCTAAAGGCAATTGGAATGTGGGTTGCATCGGGTGGAACGCTGGTAATTCCGACCGGCCCTGATAGTAAGCGCTTCACTGATCCCTTCTACACAGACCTTTTGCCGGTAACCATCAATGGAGCTGCGAATATCACAGGTTCAACGGATATGGCGGCGATGGGCAATGCGCAATTTCCGGCTGGCGCTTGCGCCGTTGCTAACAGTTCGGTAAAGCCGGGTATCGGGAGATTGATTGCCTCGGCTGGCGCTGTTCCGTTGATTGTTGAGCGCGCCTATGGCGCCGGAAGAGTTATATTTATGGCGTTTGATATCAAATCCTCGCCATTTAGAGATTGGAACGGCCAGACGGAGTTTTGGAAGAATATCTTAAGGATGCCGACTTCGCAGCCTATGGTCGATTCCATTAGAACCATACCGGATCAAAACCGCTACAGTAAATATTATGGTGGACCATCGCCGTATGCCTCGATGGGAATGATGGAGACGGTTGCACAGAACCCATCGGTGAAAATGCCCTCATTCAACACCATCGGACTATTTTTGCTTGGATACATTATAATTTTGGTTCCGGTGAACTATTTCTTGCTTAAGAAAAAACGTCGGCTTGAGCTGGCATGGGTTACAACTCCTCTGATTGTAATTGCATTCACTCTTGGAGCCTACGCCATCGGTTACACCATGAAAGGCGGCGATTTGCAGCTTAGGGAAGCGGTTGTTATAGAGGGCTCTTCGGGCGCTCGATTTGCGCGGATGGTATCCAACGCGACGCTTTTCTCTCCTGCCAGAAGGTCTTATGATGTTTCGATCGATGACCCGTCGGCAATATCACAGGTGGTTGCCACTGAAGAAAATGAGTCTACTCCGGTTACATACTTGGGTGAAAAATCGACTATTCCTGATGTTGGCATGGCTATGTGGTCCAGCAAGACATTCGAGGCTGTTGGCGGAGCTGATTTGGGCGGAGCGATCAACAGCAGGCTGATGCTATCATCTAACAAGCTCACTGGTGAAATCAGGAATGACACTAACATTCCGTTTAAGAGCTGCGTGCTTTCTTACAATAATTCGCAGCAAGATTTTGGCGCGCTGAACCCTGGCGATAGCGTGAAAGTTGACATGAATATCTCAACTAACGGCCGCGCGGCTTTTGGTTCCAGCGAGCTTGATCAGAAACTTGATGGGTATCTCTCAGGAAAGATTGTTAGCGCTGGCCCGGTTTTGATCGGGGTTCCGGCCAAAGATGCTAAGATTATTGATCTGCCGAATAATACCCTGAAAGCTTCAAGAGCGGTGCGTTATATTTTTCGCCTTGATTATGCCGTCGCCGGGTCTTTCAAGCTATCGGAGCAATCTATCAGCGGTCAGATTATCGAAATGGACAATGGTCAGTATTATAATCAAAATATGTCAAAGCAAGCCGGTTCGCTTGTTATAGACAGCATAAGCCCAAAGGCCAAGGTGACGTGCATGTTCCGTTTGCCTGTGCCCACTGGCGGGAAGATCACTTCTCTTCATATCAAGGAAACCTCAAATGCCCCCAATTTCAGCTATTCATTCTATAATTACACTTCCAGTAAGTGGGAACCATTCATAATGGGCGCTGGCATAACCATTTCTAATGCGGCAAAATATGTCGGCGCAAACAATGAAGTTCGGCTAAAGGCAGTCAACACGTCGACAGACTATCGCAGCATAAGACTAAGGCTATCCGCCCAGGGCACGAGCCTTTAGAGGCTAATAGGAGACAATCTAAATGGTAAGAATTGAGAACCTTGTAAAGCAATACGGCAAACTCACGGCGGTCAATGATCTAAACCTCAACATAGAAACCGGCGACATAATGGGTTTTATCGGGCCGAATGGCGCTGGCAAGACCACCACCATCCGAATGGTCGCGACTCTGCTAAAGCCAACTTCGGGCAAGGTGTTTGTTGACGGCATCGATGTTGTTGCAGACCCTGAAGCTGTGAGGCCATTGATAGGCTACATGCCTGATTTCTTCGGGCTATATGACGATATCAAAGTGTGGGAGTATTTGGACTTCTTCGCGGCGGCATATAAACTACCAAAACCAAAACGCGCCGGGTCAATTGACGATGTCCTGGAACTCACCGATCTCACAATAAAAAAAGATTCATTCGTATCCGAGCTTTCGCGAGGCATGCAGCAGAGGTTATGCTTGGCAAAAACGCTCTTACATGACCCTAAGCTATTACTTCTCGACGAGCCTGCATCAGGCCTGGACCCGCGCGCTCGAATCGAGATCAAAGAGCTTCTTAAAGAGCTGCGAAACATGGGCAAAACGATTCTGATATCGTCTCATATCCTGCCGGAACTCGCCGATTTCTGCAACAAAATCGCGATTATCGAACAGGGCAAGCTTGTCGTGAGCGGAGATGTGGACGCTATCATCGAGCAATGCCGCGGCGGAAATGTGCTTCATATCACTCTGCTGGATCGCCAGGAGGAGGCGCTTGCGTTGCTTAACGGCATGGATACCATATCCGATACCAAAATCGAAGACGGCACAATCGCAGCCACTTACATCGGCGAACCTGGCGAGCATTATTCCATTCTTGAGCAGTTGTCCAAAAACGGTTTCAAGGTAACTTCATTCAGCGAGGCTCAAGTAGACTTGGAAGACGTCTTTATGAAGGTAACGCGCGGAGCGGTGTCTTAGGCATGAGATGGTTTGAGCAACATCTTGAGCGCCTCGATTGGCCGCTGCTGACGTTGGAACTAAGGCGCAGCAGGCGTTCGGCCAAAATATTTGGGCAGATGCTGTGGATTAGCATTGGTTTTCTAGTGTATGGGCTACTGATGTTTGCTATGTTTGCTATGTGTGCTCCTGCGGTTCTGAAGGTCAATACAAATGATAGTGACTTAGTGGTATTCTTGACGATGGTAATTGCATTGTGGAGAAGCTTGTTTTCTTTCTTTGTAGTACCGAGTTATAGCGCGAGAATGATCAGCTCGGAAAAAGAGAACCGAAGCTTTGAGCATCTGGCGCTGACCAGCTTGAGCGCGAAGGATATCGTAATCCAAAAGGCAGCGTTGCCGATATTCTATTCACTGGCGATTACGGTGGTATTGTTACCTTTGGATATCGTGGTGCTAGCATTTTCTGGGGCATTGCAGTATTGTTTTGTTGGTTCGCTAGGTTTTGTATGCCAGGTTGCCTTGTATACGGGAATTGGCATTCTGAGTTCTTGCTTGTGCAATAATACTCGAAGCGCATCGGTGATTACTTATCTGACTATAATATTTGCCCCGATTTCAAGCGCTAGTCTTTGGGCGAGGCCTTGGTTTTCACTCGGAGCATTAAATGTAGATGTAGTGCCCCAGGAAATCGATTTGTGGTTGATTCGGGTGGTGTTAAGCATACTTATTTCAATTGCTGTGGCAGCGTTGTGCTTCTACTTAGCGGTAGGAAAAATCGAAAGACTGCGCTGCTCAGTGTAAATGCATGTGGAGAACATTCATGAACATAATTTCAAAATGCGCAAGCATATATAAAACCATCGAAGCGCCTGTGCTAATGCAGGAACTGCGCATACGCCAGCGCGGCGCGAAGCCTTTTTGGGTGATGCTCGTGTATGTGCTGATATTATGCGCTGTGGCTTTATTAACATTTGCTGCTGTAGGACATGGCCACACCTCAGATCCCCGATATATGTCACGTATTGGACGGAGCCTCTTCCAGGTTTTGTCGATTGCGCAGTTGACTTTAATAGTGCTTATAGTGCCTGCATACAGCTCGTCATCCATTTCTGCTGAGAGAGAACGCGGAACTTTTGAACTGCTGGCTATCACATTGCTTTCGTCTGGCACAATTATAAAGCAGAAACTGGTGGCGGCTATCAGCCAGGTTGTAATGCTCATCGGGGCATCGCTGCCGATAGTTGCTATGGTTTTTCTTTTCGGAGGGGTTTCGCCTACTGAAATTGTGGTTGTTTACGGAATGCTGATCTTCACGGCGATTTTGTTAAGTTCTATAGGAATGCTATGCTCGTGCTGCGTTCGCAATTCTCGCACATCAACATTCTTAGCATATCTAATACCGCTAATCGCATATATGGGCGTGCCATTCTGCTGGTCCTGGATTCAGTATGTGAGCCGGTATGGAATGGACCGCGCCGTCGCGACCTCCCCATTAGGGTTCACCTTTATGTTTGCCATTACCGGGGCAATCCCTGCGTTCGCCTTGTATGGGATACTTGCGTTGCTAATGGGAATGAAGAGATCATGGTGGAAGACACGAGCGGTTAGAATCGCTGTTTTTGGCGGGTCGTATGCAATATTATTGCTTGCAATGAGCTACCAAAGCATGAGCTTGTTTGATGTTTTTATGCGCAACAATGGCCTTGATTTGGTTCAACTTCTAAACCCATTTGCTGTGCTTTCGAACTATCTATCGAGCAATAATTATAGTTATTCAGTTTTGCCCACATACACAAAATGGCTGCCTTTCATATCAATCGCTATTTGCGCAGGTCTGGCATATATTTTCGAGCGTATATCATCCCTCAGGCTAAATGGCCTCAGAAGAGCATAAGGATAAAAAATGAATATTATCGCATCAGCGCGCGAGCGCACAGTAAACACATTTGCGGATTCGATCTACGATAACGCGGTGGTGGTGAAAGAATTCCGCACCAGAATGCGTGGGTGGAAAGCGTTTGCGGTCATGGGCGGCTACATCTTGCTGCTCGGCATAGTGATGGGATTTGCATTGATGAGCATAGTGAGTTTCGGCAGCGCCAGTTCATACTCAATGACCATTTCGAATCGGCGCATTGGGATGGAATTATTCGCGTACCTGGCAATTACTCAGGTTATTCTACTGACGCTGGTTTTGCCGTCTCTCACAGCGGGCTCAATTACCGGTGAACTTGAAAAACGCACAATCGAGATGCTGGCGCTGACCAATCTCACAGCGGGCAAAGTGGTTCTTGGAAAGCAATTATCGGGTTTTCTTTATGCGTTGGTATTATTGGTATGCTCAATACCGCTTGCGGGCCTGTGCCTCATGTTCGGAGGAATCTCACCTAGTGAAATCGCAATTACATATTGCATTATCGCGGCCTGGGCGTTTATGTTCACCTCAGCGGGTGTTTTATGGTCATCGCTTTTCAATAAGACCGCCGCAGCCACGCTTTGCAGCTATGGCACATGCATTGGGTATATGCTGCTCACTATACCGTTGGGGATATTTGTTATTCAATCGCTATTTATGCATGGGTATGGTTCAGGCACGGGCTTAACCTTTGTTTTTGGCGCGATAAATCCTGCCTTTGCGCCATACATTTCGATGCTGCAAGCGGATATTTGTGGGACAAATATATCAATTGCTCTTGTAGCAATCGTGATGATGATTCTGGCTGGCTGGCTGATGATGCTGCTGGCAACGGGACATGTGCGCTATCAAAAAGCTGATCACCCACTCGCCATTCGGCTGCTGGTCCTTACAATTTCTGCTTTAATTGCTTTTCTGATAGCTGGAAACATGTCGTTTCTCTCAACTTTGGGGCCTGTGGACGTAAAAATATTTCTGGCAGTAATTGCAATATTTATCCTTGTTATCCTTGGATTGGGTGTAACTGCGTTCGCAACCGGGCAGATAAAAAACACCAGGGGCGCTTCGATTCTCTATGGCCTGTCGCCTTTCAAAATATTCAAAAGCGACCTTGGCGGCTCGGCTGCGTTTATGTTTTTGTGGATGCTTATTACTTATGGAGCCTTCGGCCTGGGCTTGTTTTTGGGGAAACGATCAGGGCTTGCGGGCCTGGGCGCAGGTTTCCTTACAATGTATTGGCATATAGGATGCGCCATGCTTTTCACAATGATAGGTTTTTCAGCCGTAGGAATATTCTTTTCAGCGCTCGCGGGCAGCAAACGAGCTGCCGTTGGTCTCACTACGTTGTTTTTGGTGATTATGCTCGGAGGTTATGGCGTGATGCTCATTGGCTATACGGGAGAGCCTGCTTCTCCGATTATGCAACTCGCGCCACTATGGCCGATTGCGCCAATTGTTTATTTGGTAAATGATAGAGATTCTTTGCCTAAGCTATACTGCCAGGGAGGCGACGAATGGCTGGCGACCTCTGCTGCATACATAATTATTACCCTGATAGCGCTAAACTGGGCTGGCGTTTTGCACTCCAAGGGCAGGGGAATTAAAGAGGAGGACTGATTATGGAGCGATCCGAGGCTCTTAACAAAGAAATAAAGCGGCTTCGCAGGCGCATAAGGCTCTTACTTTGCGAGCGATGGGGGCTTTTCGGCGCGAGCGGCGGCGCAATTGCTGCTGCAATACTCGTGGCGCTTTCATCAAAATATGACGAACTCTTGAGCTATCCCCTTTGGATTGGCGTTGTGCTATTGGGAGCAATTGCAGGTGTTGCCTGCGGGCTTTTGAAAAAGCTTGGCGACCTGACAATCGCTCTCGCCGCCGACAAGCGCACCGGCCTCAAAGAACGCCTCTCAACCGCCGTATCGCTGGATGAGAACAGCGGCGAAATGGCTGATGCTTTATGCTCAGACGCGAACGAGCGAATCTCGGCGCTGCGTTCTCCGGAAGTCTTTAAGCACAAGTTCGGGCTTCCGCACTGGATATTTAGCGGTGCGCTTTGTGTGCTGCTTGCGATAATCTTCCTGCCTCAATTGCCCGCTTTCCAATCGCCGCTGAGGCGGCAGGAAGTGAGCGTGATGAAGCGCGAGGGACAGAAGCTTGTGAAGCTCGCCAAAGAAATGAAGAAGATCGACACCAAGAACGAAGAGCTCCGCAAGCTGGCGGATAAGCTCCAAAAACTCGGCGCCAAAATGAACACCGGCCGCATGAGCCGCAAACAGGCAATGCTCAAAACCCAGCGCCTGCAAAAAGAGATAAAGAAAGAGCAAGACAGGCTCGCAAGGCAAAACTCATCGAGCAAATCAATGGAGCAAGCCCGCACTGATATGCGTAAAGACTCCGAAAAACTTGCTCAAAGCATTGCCCAGCAAATCGCGAAAAAGGAAAACATACCGCCTGAAGAGGCGCTCAAGAAAGTTCCCTCAGACAAGCAATTGGCAAAACTTGCGCGTAAAGACGGCCCGCTTTCAGATTCCGAGCGAAAAGAGCTTGAAGATGCGATAGCCAAATACGCCGATCCTAACAACAACTCGCCGATGCCTGCTGAACTTGGCGAGGCGCTTGCGAAACTTGCCGGAAGCAAAGATGCGCAAAAAGCCGCGCAGCTAATGAAAATGCTCGCCAAAAAACTCAACACGGGCAATATGAACCAGGCAGACCAAAAAATGCTCAAGAGCCAGATGGACGCGCTGGCAAAGGCTCTCAAAAACACTGATCTGGACAAACTCGCGAAGCAGATGTTTGATAACGCCAAAAAACTCGCGCAAATGAGCCCGCAAGAGCTGCAAAAAATGATCGACCAGGCAAAAAAGATGCAGCAAATGGCAAAAGCCTTGCAAAAAGCAGGAGGCACATGAAGCGGCGCTAATGCCGCGCTGGGTCAGTGCGGATTAGGTATGGGAAATGGCATTGGTATGGGCAATGGTGGTAATGGCAAAGGCGGGATAGGCAATGGCAAAGGCGGCGACGACAGCAACAGCGGCCCCAAAGGCAAGCTGAAGCCGACTGATAATGTGGTCAAAGCGCCCAGCCATATCGGCACAAGCGGAATGGTGTTTTCCGCAGGCGAAACCACGGGAGCGCCCGACTCCGCAAGCGCAGGCAGCGTGCCATACACCGATGTGCTGCCGGATTACAAAAAAGCAGCCGAGAGCGCGCTTTCCAAAGAAAAAGTGCCCCCTGCATATCGCAATAGAGTTAAGGAATACTTCAGCAGCCTGGAGAAGTAGTGGAAAGCGGAAAGTGGAAAGTGGAAAGCAGGGAAGGGAAAAGCTGATAGCTGATGGCTGAATGCTGATAGCCAAAGAAGATGGAGGAAAAACATGCAAGCCCAAGAGCGAGTAGCTCAATTCAACACATATTTCAAGCGGCTCCGTGAGGAGATCGGCAAGGTGATCGTGGGGCAGGACGAAATCGTGGATGGCGCGATTACGTGCCTGATAGCCAACGGTCATGCTCTCCTGGAGGGTGTGCCAGGCCTCGGTAAGACCCTGCTCGTGCGCACTATATCCGAAGCCACCAGCCTGGATTTCTCGCGCATCCAATTCACGCCGGACCTCATGCCTGCGGACATCGTCGGCACAAACATCCTCATTGAGAACGATAGCGGGGGGCGGGAGTTTCAGTTCCAGCACGGGCCTATCTTCGCAAACATCGTTCTTGCGGATGAAATCAACCGCGCAACCCCAAAAACGCAGTCCGCTATGCTGGAGGCTATGCAGGAGCATTCGGTCACGGTTGCGGGCGCAATTCGCAAGCTAGGCGAGCCATTTCTGGTTCTAGCCACCCAGAACCCTCTGGAAATGGAGGGCACTTACCCTCTCCCCGAGGCGCAGTTGGATAGATTTCTATTCAAGCTATTGGTGGAGTTCCCAACCCTGGATGACCTCTCGCAGATTATCGACCGCACAACAATGTCCGCCGAATGCCACGCCGATAAAGTGATCGACGGCCCAACCATCCTCGAAATGCGCGCAACCGCCCGCGAGGTAGTTATAGCCGATCATGTGAAAGAATTCGCCCTGAAAGCAGTTCTGGGCACTCATCCCGATAGCGAACACGCAGCGCCGATGGCTCGTCAATACGTCCGCTACGGCGCAAGCCCACGCGGAGCGCAGGCGCTTGTTCTCGCGGGCAAAGTTCGAGCTCTCCTGGACGGCAGGTTCAATGTCTCCTTTGATGACATCACACGAGTAGCCAAACCTTCCCTGCGCCACAGAATTATCCTAAACTTCGAGGGCGAAGCAGAGCGAATCAGCACGGACACAATTATCGAGGACATTCTGGCAAAGTGCTGCAAGGTGGAAGAGCTGCCGGTGTAGGGATTGAGTGGAAAGCTGAAAGTGGAAAGCGGAAAGCCCGGAAGGGAAGAGAGCAGGTAACAGCTCACCTTTCGTCACAAAACAAGAATAACCCAGCATCCTGAGCTCCGTCGAAGGGTGCGGTCAAGTATAGTTACATGTCACTTCGGAGCCGCGTGCTTCGACGGAGCTCAGCATGCTTACATCGTAATCATCAAGTGTGAGCTCTTACAAGCGCAGCCTAGTTTGACAAAATTCCGTTCTTCCCAATTCCGTGCTTCCGTGATGAAGGAAAAACAAATGGAGCAAATCCTGACAACTGAAAACCAGACAGACCGTGAAGACCTGCTCACGCCTGAGTTTTTGCGCAAGGTTGAGCAGTTATCCATCGTTGCCAAGCGGGTATTTCCAGGCCAGATGAGAGGTGAGAGGCGGTCTACAAAGCGGGGCGCCTCGGTTGAGTTTGCGGATTATCGCAACTATGCCGTTGGCGATGACTTTCGCAGGGTTGATTGGAATGTCTACGCGCGCCTTGAAAAGCTCTTTATGAAGCTTTTTGTTGAAGAGGAAGATCTGCATGTCTATATTTTGCTGGATACCTCGCGCTCTATGAATTTCGGCAGCCCGCGCAAGCTGCTATACGCCAAACGAATCGCAGCGGCGCTATCATACATTGCGCTTGCAAACTTAGACAGAGTTGGCCTCGCGAGCCTTTCGGGTTCATCGGCTATGACTCTCTCGCAAAAACGCGGCAAGCAATCGGCATTTTCGGTTTTTGAGTGGCTAAAGTCTGTGCAATGCTCAGGTGACACTCACCTTGCCGACTCCCTGCGCGATTTTAGCCTGCGCACCAGGCAGCCGGGCGTTGTAATGGTTATCTCGGATTTCTTCGACACAGATTATCAAAAAGGCATCTCGGCGCTGCTTTCGCGCAACTTCGAGGTGACATTATTGCATGTTTTAGACCAGGAAGAAGTTGAGCCATCAACCGTCGGCGACCTGCTGCTAATAGACTCAGAGACCGCCGAGCGCCGAGAGATCACAATCACTCAAACGCTCCTTAAGAAATACAAAGCGCGTGTGGCCGAGTTTTGCGGAGGCATAGAAAGCTTCGCCACCCGCTGCGGCTGCAACTACGTGCGCGTAACAAACCAATCGTCTTTCGAAGACTTGATACTAAGCTATTTAAGACAGAGAGGAATGTTGAAATAACCGCCAACCGCCAACCGGCAACCGTAAACCAATTATGCGCTTTCTATCTCCCTATTCTCTAATATGGTTTCTCCCGTTCGCCGCGGCCATCATTGTGCTTTATTTGCTCAAATTAAAGCGCAAGGAGCAGATGGTTTCGTCTGTTATGCTATGGCAGGATGCCGTCGCCGACATCCAGGCAAACGCGCCGTTTCAAAAACTCAAAAAGAGCCTATTGCTTCTGCTGCAGTTAATTGCGCTTTTTGCGCTCGTTTTCGGCATTGCGCGGCCATATATTCGTGCTAAAGGGATGAGCGAAAACAAGATCGTTATAATTCTCGATTCCTCCGCGAGCATGCAATCCACGGATATTTCTCCCTCACGCTTTGATAACGCCAAGAGCAAGGCGCTCGAAGTTGTTAATCGCATGGGCTCCGATGACACAATGCTCGTGATCACCGCTGGCGCGAAAACCCGTGTGGTAGCATCGTTTACATCAGACAAGAAATCGCTTCAGAGCGCAATTTCCGCCTTGAAGCCGGTTGACGCCCCCTGCAACATGCGCCAGGCGATGGTCCTTGCGCTCTCGCTGGTTGCAGGCAAATCCGCCTCTCCGCCCAGAATAGTGCTGCTTTCCGACGGCCTTTTCAGCTCGCTTTCAGACCTTTCTCCAGGCAGCGCCAATCTCACTTTTATTAAAATTGGCGCCAGATGCGATAATGTTGCTATCACAAGCCTTGATTCTCGAAAGACCCTTTCGGGCGATCAGCAAGTCTTCGTGAGCCTGCGCAACTTTTCAGACAAACAGCGAGTGTTTAACCTCGAGCTCTATATGCAAGATCAGCTAATAGACATCCGTGAGGAAACCCTGCGCCCGGGCGAGGCGAAGCAGGAAATACTGGAAAACGTCAAAGACGCAAGTGGACGTGTGACAGCAAAGCTTGATATCGAAGATGACCTCATCGCCGACAACTCCGGCTCGGTCTACCTGGCCAAGCGCGGCAAGCTCTCGGTGCTTATGGTCTCGAAAGGCAATCTTTTTCTTCAAAACGCTTTGAATCTTGATCCAAGAACCCAACTGATTCGCTCAGAGTCAATTCCGGCGGATTTCGCCAACCAAAAATATAATCTGGTGGTTTTTGACTGCATCGCGCCTCCCGCTAATCTGCCTCCCGGCGGGTATCTTCTTCTACGCACATCCGCAGCGCAAGGCCCGGCAACAATTGGAGCGGCTGTAGATCGCCCTACGGTAATAGATTATGCCCGAAATCATCCCGTCAGCGCGTATGTTGACTTCAATGAGGTGCGAATCGCCCAGGCAAATTATCTACAGCCGAAGCCATGGGCTACCACGATAGTCGAAGGCCCTGGTGGGGGGCTTGGGGTCGCTGGGTCAAATGGCGGTCGGAAGTTTGTTCAGCTGTCTTTCGATATACTCGAAAGCGATTTTCCGCTGCATGTGGGCTTTCCGATATTTATCGCCAACTGCCTGGATTGGCTGGTTCCCACGAGCGCAACCGCCCCGGGCGACAGCATTCGCACCAGCCAGCCGATGTATATAGCATCCCGCCTGCCCTCGAAGCGTTTAACGTAACAGGCCCAGACGGCCGCAGCCAAACCGTAAAAGTAATCGCTAACCCCGCAATATTCGATGACACCGAGCGCGCCGGGGTCTATCAAATTGCCGGCAAGGGCTTAAGCAGAGAATTCGCCTGTAATGTCTCCTCCACGGCGGAATCCAACACAAAACCCAAGGCTATGCTAACGGTTGGCAGCAAGAACTTCTCTTCTGAAAGTAAGTCTGTTCAGACCAATCGCGAGCTTTATGGTTTTCTGATAATTGCAGCGCTGGCTATCCTCACTTTCGAGTGGTACGCCTACCACAGGAGGCTTTAGGATGCTGCAATTCACAAGGCCGCTGGTGTTACTGCTGATAATTCCGATGGCGTATTATACCTGGCGAATATCCAAAAACAGCCTTGCGGACATGTCCAAGTTTCGCGCAAAACTCGCGCTAGGCTTGCGGCTTGCCATAATAATCATGCTTGTCTTCGCGCTCGCAGGAGCAAGGTTGATTGGAAACGCCTCCCAGCAATGTGTCGTCTTCGCGCTGGATGTCTCCGACAGCATCTCCAAGACAAAGCAAGAGGTTGCCCTGGCCTACATAAATAAAGCTATCAAAGGCATGAAAAGCGATCAAAAAGTGGGCTTAGTCGTTTTCGGCGGAGATTCTTCGGTTGAACAGGCTCCAGACGTTGGCAGTCGTATAGAAAAGATTAATTCGGTTCCGAGCGCCAGCAACACGGACATTTCCCAAGCGCTGGGTCTCGCGCTCGCATCATTCCCGGAGCAGTGCGCAAAGAAAATCGTGCTGCTTTCGGACGGCAACGAGACTATTGGCAAATCCATCGAGCAGGCGATGCTCGCGGGCGCAAACGATGTCAGCATAGACACGGTTCCTCTCACAAGCGAGCTCCCGCGAGAGGTTTTATTAGACAAAATGCTCTGCCCTGCCAGCACAAAAATCGGTGAGCCATTCGATCTGAAAGTGGTCGCCGTTGCAAAACAGCCCACCGTGGCAAACATCCGCATTCTGCGCAATGGCGCGCCTGCCGGCCTCAAGACAGTCGAGCTGCCTGCGGGCAAAAGCATGATTGCTTTTCGCCAGTCAATCCCAAAGGCGGGCGGCTATGAATATCAGGCTATTTTGGAGAGCGATGAAGACACCCGTCCCGAAAACAACATCGCCCTCGCGCACACCAAGGTCTCCGGCAAGCCTCGTGTGCTATACATTGAAGGCCGAATGGACCAGGCGAAATATCTGACGAACGCCCTGACTTCAAGCGACAGCCTCGTAGAAACCCGCGACCGTTCCGGCATTCCCACAAATATGGCGCAAATGCTGAACTATGATATGGTGATCCTTTCAGATGTTCCCGCGTGGAACCTTGGCGCTGAGCAAATGGCTATGATTCAAACCGGTGTAAAAGATCTCGGCATCGGATTTACGATGATCGGCGGCGAGGAGAGTTTTGGCGCGGGCGGCTATTATGACACTCCCATCGAAAAAACGCTGCCGGTCGATATGTCCGTCAGAAAAACCAAGATTCTGCCAACCTTGACCGTGGTTGTTGTCATGGATAAATCTGGCTCAATGGGAGTAATCGAGGGCGGCAAAGAGAAAATCCAGCTTGCAAATGATGCTGCGGCCTCGGTTGTGAAGCTGCTGCAGCCCATAGATTATGTGGGCATAATCGTCTGCCATTCCAGCCCTGTGACGGTTGTAAGTCTTCGCACCGCCGCTAACAAAGGCCCTATCTACGATCAGATTTCCACAATTCGCGCGGAAGGCGGGGGAATAGCCGTCTTCCCATCAATGCAAATGGCTTACGATATGATTTCGAGCAGCAATACACGCCAGAAGCACATCATTCTTCTCGCAGACGGCAACGACTGCGATGACCAGGACGGCGTGCTGCCGCTCGCAAAGAAAATGGCACGCGAGCGCATTACCGTCACCACGGTTGCAATCGGCGACGGCCAGCATACCCCTTTCCTGAAAGCAACTGCGGGTATTGGCAAAGGCTATTTCTACCTGGCACAGCACGCTTACGACCTCAAAGCCATTTTTACAAAAGACGTGATGACAATCTCAAAAACGCTGATTCTCGAAGAGCCTTTTATACCCAAATTCGACACTTCCGCGCCTGAACTTGGCGGGATATCTCCCTCCTGCCCGCCGCTTCTGGGCTACGTTGTGACCAGCGCGAAACCTTCTGCGCGCGTTATGCTTGCGTCTCATAAGAACGACCCAATCCTCGCAAGTTGGCAATATGGCCTGGGGCGAGCTGTCGCATTCACTTCAGATTGCAAAGCCCGATGGTCTGCCAGATGGATTGGTTGGCCTGATTATAACAAGTTTTGGGCGCAGGTTATCCGTTCAACTATGCGCAAAAGCGGCCCCAAAGACTACCAGACCTCCGTGGACATCGAAAGCGGCGTTGGGCGAATCACCCTGGATGCTGTTGATGAAAAAGGCGATTTTCTGAACTTCCTGAAGTTCGCGGGGTCGGTGATTGGGCCGGATATGCGCGCGCGGCAGGTGGTAATCGAGCAAACAGGCCCAGGCAGATATGAATCCAGCTTCGATGCTCGCGAGGTGGGCAGCTATGTGGTCAACGTCGTAACCAAGGGCAGCGGCGGCGATTCATCAGATGTGAGCGTTATTAGCATCCCTTATCCACCGGAATACAAGAACATGTCCCCTGACGTTGCTTTACTCAGACGCCTCTCATCCGAAACCACGGGCCATTTCTCGCCGCCTGCAGGCAGCGTATTCAAAGGCAAGTTCAGGCAATCAAAAACATATTCAGATATATGGCAGATACTAACGCTTCTTGCCATTATTCTGCTGCCTTTAGATATAGCTGTTCGGCGCGTTGCTATGAGCCCGGAGATGATTGCCGAGGTTTATAATTCAATAAGAGAACGCCTGCGAGCGTGGCGCGCAAACAGACGCTTGGTTACTGCGCCTCAGCGCGCAGAGAGCATGAATACTCTCCTCAATGTCAAGAAAAAGGCGCTCAAAAAATCAGATCATGACGTCGAACCGATGCTATCCAAACCGCAGCGCCCACAACCGATTCCAAAGATTACGGTTTCGGGAAAAGGGTTTCCCGAAACAACTGAAACTCGCGCCCCCGCGCCCAGCTCCGATGTCGCAACAACCTCGCGCCTTCTCGAAGCCAAACGTAAGGCGAAAAGAGACAAAGAGGAGTAAGACTGTGTTAGATATTTCATGATGTATATGCCATCCAACCCGCCACTTCGCCATCCTGAGGCTCTCGAAGGATGAGCAGCATGCCAACTTCCCAATCCTCCACAACCCCTTTGGTATTTTCGGGATTTGAGGGTTGGAGCACAGTCTATCAAACTATAATCCAAGCGCTCAACCCAACCCGGAAATCCCGAAACTGGCACGCAGTTTTGTATCGGGATTTCCATTCCGCCTGCGGCTCCACTCAAATCCCGATACACCAGAGGAGTGAGAGGCATGTGGTATCAAAAAAACACCCCAAACTTACATCCAACAAAAGGAATCAGCCGCAGCTATCGCTAACTAGACATTAGCTACGCAGATTTTCTGCAAATACAATCAAACACAGGAGAATCAGATGAAACGAAAAATGTTGTTGGTAGTGGCACTGATGTGCTCGGCATGGGCGCTGGGCGCAGCGCAGCCGTCGCGCTGCGAGGAATACAAGCTCAGAGAAGCGGCACAGTATCTCAAAGATAGAGACGGGGCGGAGATTCCTCACACAGCGACTTCTGAGCACTTCGCCATCAAATGGGGCAACGAAAACAAAAGTGACTACAAGATTGACGATGAGTTTATCAAAAATGCTTTGGCATATTTTGAACAGGTGCGAATTGTCTTCAAAGACCAGGTAGGCTGGCCCTATTTCAAATCTGAAGCTGGCAAATATAAAGTAAATATTTATATTACCGGAACCGGCCTCAAGCCTTTCCTGGAGGGTTACGCTTTCGGTTTTCCTGATACCGAAGGATATGGTGTTTTCTGCGCTGCAGCGAGCACTATGGTTCCGGGGCACGGCGCATCCGCCCACGAACTCGGGCATGCTGCCGAGGGAGAAACCGGCAATTTCCGTGACAGCGATTATGTGGGCTTTTTCTGGGAATGCTGCGCTCAGTTTATGGCACAGCAGGTAAACCCGACCAAGAATCTTCCGGAAAGCCTTGATCTATATTGCGACATGGCGCGCTTCGACTGGGCCACGGCTGTCAACTGGCATCAGTATGCCAACTGGCTGCTTATGCAATATTTCGCAGAGAAGCCAGGCTTCGGCTACAAGTCTGTCGTAAATCTTTGGACCACCAAGGCTATTTATCAGGATGAAGACCCTGTAAGCAAAATGATGCGCATACAGCCGTTTACTAAAACGCAATGGTCAGACATGTTCGGCGATTACGCCAAGCGCAATGTAAACTTTGCCTCATATAAATACGGCAAAGAGTATAAAGAATCGCTGCAGAAAGTTGAAAAGAGAAACGAAAAAGCAATGGCCAGGTGGAAGCAGGCGCTTGAACCTATTAAAGGCAAGCCCAACTGGTATGCCATTCCCTACGCTGGCGCGCCGCTTCAGATGGGTTATAATGTCATTCCGCTGACCCCGACCTCCGGCGCTGTAGCCATTGATTTCAAGGGCCTCGTTGACGAAGAGCGCAAATCAGATTGGCGCGCGACCATTGTTGTTGTCAACGATAAAGGCGAAGAGCGATATAGCAAATCTGTTGGTAAAGGCGTTGCATCGGTTAAACTCAGCGCCAATGAAAAGGAAGTTTATCTGGTCGTTTCTGCAACACCTCAAGTATTCAAGCACATCGGGTTCCTTGAAGACTATCGCAAGCAGGACAGGTTCCCTTATGAAGTCAAGATCATTGGCGCAGACCCTAAGGGCAAAGATGTTGACAAAGTAACGCCGCCCGCAGGAGTTAAGGGCGCAGCTCATGCAAACGGCGGGGGTTTCGTTGCCGAGACCGCTAAAGTTGCCCCAACCGCCTACGTTGGCCCGAGAGCGATGGTTCTCGACACCGCGCAGGTTTCCGAAAATGCCAGAATCGAAGGCTATGCAGTCATTTCCGGCGGCGCAACCGTCTCAGGCAAAGCAATCGTAAGCGGCTATGCCTATGTTACGGGCACCCCTACCATCTCCGGCAACGCTCGCGTGCGCGATTATTCCAGAGTTTACGACAGCGCCAAAATCGACGGCAATGCCCGCGTTTGGGAATACGCGCGAATCC
This sequence comes from Armatimonadota bacterium, assembly GCA_026392045.1. Taxonomy (GTDB): domain Bacteria; phylum Armatimonadota; class UBA5829; order UBA5829; family UBA5829; genus JAMCYN01. The sequence continues at coordinate 18,965 of JAPLCU010000030.1, read as the reverse complement.
AGGGAAAGACTCATATCTATGATAATGCAATTGCTCGCGGCTCTTGCACAATCGGTGACGGAACAGTCCACGGCTCTGCATGCTTCACAGGGGCAAGCAACACAAATGGCGACATCAAAGACTGCATAAAAGGCATCTTTACAGGATATGTTTATCCTCCCGATCCCGATAAAGGCGAAGACTTTGACGGTGTTCTTGCCCGCTACGACTTCGACAAGCCAAACAATCTGCTCCTGCGAGACAGCTTCGCAACCGGTGACGGTATCATTCGCGGCAAACCCGTATGGCTCAAAGACACCGAGCGTGTCCAAGGCCTCTCGTTCAACGGCAAAAACCAATACGTTGAAATGCCGCGCAATCTTTCGGATATTCGAGACGCTGACATTTCCGTATGGGTTAAGTGGAACGGCGGCCGCGCGGGGCAGAAAATCTTCGATTTCGGTCGAGACAAAGCAAATTGCATGTATCTTACGCCTAAGGACGAATTCAGCAAGGCCGCATTTGTCATAATCAGAGACAATAAACGAGAGTTCTTGCAAGCTGCTGAGAGTTTGCCGGTGGACAAGTGGTGCAAAGTTTCCATCACTCTCAGCGGCGGTGCGGTTACCATGACAGTTTCCGACGCAACAACCGGCCCCCTGAATCTCACGGTCACCCCCGAAGACCTCAGAGCCGACTCCAACTACCTCGCAAGAGGGCAGGAGGGCGGTTTCTTCAAGGGCGAACTGGATGATTTCAGAATCAATATCAGAGACCCTTACGAAATAGTAGAGGCTCCGGCAGCTCCGGCAGCAAAATAGCGTTTAATAAAATGGTGCGGTGGAGTATAGCTCCGCCGCACCATAAAGACCCTCTCGGTAAGTTGGTTAAGAGATTTCCAATGCTATCGGCTTCCCGGCAATAAGCTTTACCTCAAGGCAATTCCCCAGTGCAACTGCATTTGGAACTTTAACTTTCACCGTCTGGTCTTTCGCAGACTCCAGCGTCACTTTTATGCTGGTCGGGCTCCAGGTCATATCAATTATTTTCACCTGCCCACGGCAAAGCGCTCCGCTAATGCGTCCAGATTTCATCTGTTTTGGGCAGGCGGGGAGCAGCTCAATTGTGCCTGGCTGCGAATGAACCAGCGATTTAATTATCACGGCAGGCAATCCGCCGCTAATATCGGTGTTGAAAACCTCGCCCGGGTCGTGGGAAGACGCAATATTTGCGTAATAATAGTTGCTTGCGAGCTTATCTATAACCATACTCACTGTGTCTGCATCATTTAAGCTTGAGGCCGAAAGCCCGAGCTGAATAAGCCCGAAAGCCATCACTCCACCACCGCTTTCTTGCTTGCGAACCTCAATTCTATAATCCATAGCCTTTCTGAACGCAGCCAGAATCTTGGGGTTGGCGGCAATATCCGGCGCAACGCCATTGTAGAGCGGGTAAAGGTGCGAACAGTGCCTGTGGTGGTAATTATCCTCAAGCAGCGGGGTTGTCCACTCTTTCACCGCGCCATCCTTGTTAATCATATACGCGGGCATTTTCGCAAGCATCACTTTCCAGCGTTCTATGCCCTCTTGTTCAATGTTAAGCTCTTTGCAGACAGCCGCCAAATTAGTCAGAAGCTCTTTTACAAGCGCAATATCCATGGTGGCATTTATGCATGCCTGAGAATCATTGTTGGTCGGGTTATTCTCGGGTGAATAGGAGGGGCTGAAAATATACTTGCCGTCCTCACCCTCGAACAGGAAATCTTCAAAGAACAGCGCAGATTCCATCATATAGGGCAAAGCCTGGTTGTGCAGGAAAGCCTTGTCGCCGGTGTATACGTAATAATCATAAAAGAACTGCGAAGCCCACGCCGCGCCGACGGTCCAGAAAGTCATCGGCCAGATGCGGTCAAAGTGGTTTTGGAAGCCGTGTGTACTCGTTCGGGAAGCCACAAAGATACCTCTGCAATTATAGAGCCTCAGGGCATTGGTTTTTGAATCCGGTATCAGGGCTTCCATATAGGCAAAGAAGCTCTGCAGGCACTCGGGCATGTTGCCGTTCAGGGCGCTTGCTAAGGCGCTCTGCACGTTGCCATTCAGGGTGTAGTCGCCGCTCCATGGCGGCCCCCAGGTGCCGCTCCAAACGCCCTGCAAGTTTGGCGGAAGATCGCCGCTGCTCGAAAGAATAGCATATCTTCCAGAATCAAAAATCTTTTCCAGTAGGGCGGGGGAGAGGTCGCCTTTGTGCGAACGCTCGACCAGTTCTTCAGAGGCAAGCTCTCGGTCTTTGCCTCCGTTAAGGTCTAGCGTAACTCGCTTGAAAATCTCGCCGTGTATTTGGGCGTGCGGCTGTAGAAGCTCGTCAAAATCCGTGGGCAGCGCGGCCAATTCGGTCTTAATTCTCTCAATATTAAGGTCGGCGAATTGCTCGATGGGGCAGATTCTGAGAGTAACCAATGCCTCGTCTGCGCCAATAATGGCAATTTTGCCATCTTTCGCATTTGCATCGCCGCCTTTAGTGGTAACCCTGGCAACAACGGCGTATCCGCCTGCTGTGAGGTTATATTGGTCAGTGTAAACCAGCCATTCCTGCTCAGCGCTTGCCTTGTAGCCTTTTAAGGCCAGCGCCGCGCGCTCAGGGCCTTTCCAGTAGCCTTCACCATCAATTGGGCGCTGGTCCAGGCGAATCTCGGCGTCCAGCTTGCCCTGCGGAGCTTTAAGCTGCATGACCACTATATTATTAGGCCTCGAAACAAATACTTTTCGCTCGAATGCGCCGCGCTCATCGGTCCAGTAAACGGAAGCCACGCCGGTGGCGTAGTCCAGAGTTCTCGCGTAGTCCTGCACCGCGCCATCAGGGTTTGTGGAAACAAGCAGGTCGCAGGCGGGGAAGAATGGGTCTGTCCATCGCTTGCCATTATAGCCTGCTTCGTCGGCAAGCTTAACCACCAAATCAGCCGCCTGCCGGTAATCGCCATTGCTCATCATATAGCGAATCTCGGCAAGGTGGGAAGCCGTATCAACGGGCGGGAGCGGTTCGTGAATCGGCAGGAAAAGCCGTTCATGCGTGAGAATAATAGTCTCATGAAGCGGCTGGCTCATAGCCATAGCGCCCATCTTGCCATTTCCGCTTATCAGCGCCTCTTCCCACTTACTCGCGGGCTGGTAACTTATAAAACCCCTCTCGGGTGAATGCATCGGCAAATTTCAATACCTCCATAGGTTGTGTGTTTAGAAAATCATACGCGCCAGGGGAAGGGAAGTCAACAGTCAACAGTCAACAGTCAACAGTCAACAGTCAACAGTTGGGAAGGGAGCAGTTGACGGCCGCTTGGAATCGGTTTTGTTCCATGTGTTTAGAGAGTAAATTCGAGCATTTTGGAAGGAACGAAATCCTCGTGAATTGAGCGTGGGAGGCATTTCGTTTTATGAATGAAAAACATTTTGGGAAGGTAGCTCGAGTTTTGAGTTCTGAATTTTGAGTTTTGAGTTAGGGAAGGGAAAGCTGTTAGCTGCGAATTGCAGAGTTTGAGTTACCACTTCCCTTCTATTCCCTGTAACCTGTTCCCTATTCCCTATCCCCCCATAATTATAAGACAACGAGAATGCCCTTTCCTGGCCTAATTTCCGGTATATTTTAGTTAAATCTTGTTCACAGGTTGTGTGTGCGAGTGGTTTTGAGCTCCTGAACCGCTGAGACGCTGAATGGGGATGAATGGGATGAAGCTGGGATTGGGGGGTGTCTGCTTAGCCGAGGGGTTTCGGGAAAAGGGTTTCCCGAAACAGCTAAAGCACGAATTCTCCTTTCGTGCTTTTTCCATTTCGTGTTTTCGTGATAGAAATTCTTTGCGGGATGAGCCGCAAAGGTGATTGTTGGGACAATGCTGTTACCGAGAGTTTCTTCATAACACTCAAAACGAGGCTGATATACAACAAAAAATATAAAACAATCGCAGAAGCAAGGAGGAATTTGTCTTATTATGTGGAAGTGTTTTATAATAGGTAAGACTTCATTCGACTCTTGGTTATATGAGCCTAGAGGAGTTTGAAGCGCAGGCAGCAGCTTAAGAACAACGTCTACATTTTGTAGTCAGGAAAGTGGATGAGGCCAAGCCATGAAAAAGTACATGCACACATCAAACAATTCTGACGAGCAAGCCAACCTGCAATCTACCTTTTGGACGTCTCGTGTGGCGCTCGCGTGTGTCATCATAACTGCCGTTATTTCGATCATTGCGGGTGTCGGATGGATAACAGTCAGACATATTCTTACGAATATCCCGGCGGGGCATGTCCCAATGGCTCCCAGCACAGCTCTTTCTTTTCTGACGCTAAGTTTGATAATGCTTGTGTGCAGCAGGCAGTCCATAAACCATCGCATCCGATATTTGGCTCAAGGCGCTGCTCTGCTGGTTGCAGCGCTGTGTGCCCTTGTTGTTTTTAGAAATGCGGGTGCAACTAATCTTAATATAGAGCAAATGCTTCACCTTATCCCTAAGAATGTTGGTGTAGGAATAGGCCGGATGTCACCTATCACTGCTGCATCTTTAATCATTGCTGCATTTGCCGTTCTTGCATTGCTTTCTATTAATCGTGAAAAGTTCAAAGGAATCGCGGCAGTTCTTGCGACGGCTTTGGCGATAAGCGGGCTTACGATTGTGATGGCGTATGCCTATGGGAATCCGTTGTTCTACGGTGGGCCGCTCATCCCTGTTGCGCTTCTGACAGGAATAGCGATGTTGTTTCTTGGTATTGGACTCATTGCCACCGCCGGACCAGCTTGTTGGCCTTTGAGGCTTATGGCGGGTGATTCTCTTGATGCGCGGCTCCGCAGGATGTTCTTTCCATTGCTCTTCATTGCGCTTATCGTAGACAACATTACCCACTCCCGCACCGACTCGTTTGGGTCACTGATTTTTTCTAATGCGCTAATTGATTCATTTTTGGCTATCTTGATCTTTGTCGTTGTCTCCATTGTAGTATCCAAGACTACGTCGGCGATCACTATCTCGATTGAGCGCGCGGATGCGGAGCGCAAGAAGGCGGCGGAGGCGCTGCGTGAGAGCAATGAGTTGTTCTCGCAGTATATGCGTCACTCACCCATTTACACCTTCATAAAGGAGGTGACGCCCACCGAGAGCCGCATACTGCAAGCCAGCGATAATTACCAACAGATGATTGGCATCTCGGGTCGGGATATGATAGGAAAGACCATGCAGGAGCTGTTTCCAGCCGAATTTGGCGCGAAGATGTCCAACGACGACTGGGCCGTTGTTGCCAATGGTGAGGCGCTGCAACTGGATGAGGATTTCAACGGACGCAACTATACCTCGATCAAGTTTCCGATTGTCCTGGGCGATAAAACCCTGCTGGCGGGTTACACCATCGACATCACCGAGCGCAAACGGGCGGAGGAAGATAAGCGCCATTTCTACCACGATACCATTAAGAGCGTAACCCAGGGCAAGCTCAACTTGGTTTCCAGCGAAGAGATAAAGGACTATCTGGATTCTGCCGAACTAACAACGTGTGTTGCCTCTCCTTCTGATACTACGATTGCAAGGCATAAAATCAAAGAGTTCTGCACGTTGAAAGAGTTTGGCGATGGCAGGTTGGAACTGTTCGAAACGGCTGTAGGCGAGGCGATGACAAACGCAATCAAGTATGCGCAGGAAGGCCGCATCTATGCGGGTGTCCGTGACGACTTCATCTGGGTTGCTGTATCCGACAGCGGCCCAGGCATATCGACATTGACACTGCCAGGCGCAACGCTGCGCAGGGGGTTCTCCACCAAAGTCTCGACGGGCATGGGGTATTCGATAATGATGGAGGCATCGGACGAAATCAAGTTATGCACGGGCCCCAAGGGCACGACTGTTATATTATCAGTGAAAATTGCTGTGTCAAAGCTTGATCTGTCTCTGGATGATATAAAGGACACTTGGAAAGAGATTCCCGAGGTATAGACACAGGGCAATGCGGCGTAAGTCGCGTTTAATCGATCCTGTATTCCTGCGGGACCTAAAAGGAACAATTACGTTCGACGTAGAGTCAAACCACATGAAAGCGCCAAAATGGCTTCAAATTTGATGGGGCATCAGAATTAGTGTATAATGGCGCGAATTTCACACGATTAAGGAGAAAAACCGAATGAAAAACAAAGTTTTGGCAGCGGCAGTGTTGGCAGCAGTGATTTGCGCCACAACAGCATGGGGGCAAGGCGGTATTGGCGGACCTGGCGGACCTGGCGGACCTGGTGGACCTGTAGTTCCCGTTGGTCCTGGCGGCCCCGGCGCGCCCGGTGGACCACCTGGTGGCCCCGTAGGGCCTGGTATGATGCGCGGCATGCCTCCGTCGTCGTGCCCGGCAGCGGCTCTATTAGTGCCTCGGATCAACCTTATTGATCCGCTCACCCAAATGGCTCAGTTGAAAGAATCTCAGGTTAAAGATCTCAAGGCTCTATTGACCAAATGGGAAGAAACATCGCGCGCACTTCAGCAAAAGTCTGGAGATGCCGCCCAAGCGCTGCGCATGGCGCTAATGGCTGACACTTACGACGCGCAAAAAGTAAATGATGCGGCGACAGCAGCCAAGACCGCAGAGAGCGCTGTCATTACTGCCAGTATCGAGCAGTGGACGCAGATAAGATCGATTCTCACAGCAGAGCAGAGCAGAATGCTGACTCAGTTGATGAATCCGTTCCCAGGCCGCAGGATGGGGCCGGGTGGCCCGCCGCAAGGCCCTCCTCCGGGCGAAGGGGCGCCTCCTCCTCCGGGCAGCGGGACACCACCTCCTAGCGATGGGACACCACCTCTTCGTCCGACATCGGGACAGTAATCGGCGTTCAAGCTAAATTTGCTTCATTTCTCAACGGAGCCTCCGCAACTTTGCGGAGGCTCCGTTATTGCATGGACTTCGAATTTATAAAATTTATATGCGCAAGAAATTTACCAATAACAAAAATCTCATGGTATAATGCAAACAGACCCTTAGGCAGCTTGTCATAGTTGTGCCAATTAGTCTCAACGAGGAGAACAAACAAGATGAAAACAAACAATATCGCTAGAGCAATTCTTTTTGTGATTCTTATCACGCTCGCATCGGTCTCTACGGCTTATGCAAATACTTTCCTGAATAACGGCATCGTGAATGCCGAATTCGACAGCCGCGGTCTTGTGAGCATTCAGGATATTGCGCTAAGCAGAACATGGCATTTTACGAACGACAACTGCTCTGTCACCGTTGGAGGAGTTGCAATTAATACTTCATCGCTGACTCCGAGCGTTACAGTCGGATCCGACAACATCAGCTTTCTATTTGTTTCAGGCAATTATCAATTGAATGTCGTGTATGAAGTGAAGGCGGGCTGGAGATTCGCGAGCAGGCAAATCCAGCTTACTCCAACATTAGCCGGGACTTTCCGAGTAAACTCAATAACAGCGATGACCGCGAGAGTTACTGAGACCGTATCGACTACCTATAAGCCTTCGAACTCTACCGGGGCGGCTTTCCTGAGGTATGCATCGACTGGACCGGATGACCCAGGCACGGGGATCATGCTTGTTCAGCAGAACAACTATCTGAGCTGGTCATACAGCAGCCAGACGTTTACGATGTCCTACACACCGGATATGGACTGGAGCGACACTTACGGAACATTTTACGGTGACCGTGTGTGCATTGGCGCTTATCAGATGATCGGTTATAAGTATCCTTCCAGCCAGGTCGGTGAATGGCAATGGCAGAGCAGCGAACCCTCCGCTAATGGAATGGACTGGTCAGAGATCGAGGCTTTCCAGAATTGTGTGCGGGCATTCCTGCTTTTCAACCCGACAAAGGCCGTCCGGGTGGATATCGGTTGGTGCGAAAACGACTTTCAGATCGACACAGGCACAGCAGCCGGCAGGACCGAAGAGAAGCGCATAATGGATATGTGCACTCAAATGGGCATAGACAACCTGCTCTACACCCCCGGCAATAATACTGTCGCCCCACTCAGTGAGAATACCGATGCGTGGGGATGGGAAAATGTGTTGTGGTGGAACATGGGACAGCAAATCCGCAAGGGTACGTGGCTCTGCGCAACCGGTACTCTGCCGTCCTCAGTGCAGGAAATGGTGACTTACGCCCAAAGCAAGAACCTCAAACTGATGGCTTATGCGTATCCTAGCCTCGGTTTCAAACAGATGGCTGAGTGGACCGCCTGGTGCGGAGGCAACACTGGCGGCTATGTGGGAGTAGACACCGGAGTTCGGAGTTTTCAGGATTGGTTTGTTGCGCAGCTTACCGACTTCCACAATAATGTGGGAGCAAGCGGATACTCATTCGACCATTGGTGGATAGCTTATGATTCGCAATCCGGCCAGCCACCGGTTTCCAGCAGATATGCGCAATGGAACGGGTGTCGAAGGATTTTGGAAAACCTGAGAAAGAATGTTCCGGATATTATCATAGACGGCAGGCAGCAATATCAGAACTTCGGCGTTTGGACTTGGCTTGCTGGAAGTTATCCCCATCCAACCTCGACTGACGAGCAACCGGGAAGCTTCAAGGCATTCCCTGACCTGCATACAGACAGGGTTTCAGCCAACAGGCAGCGCTATACTGCGTGGTGGTATCGAATGATCAATCTTGCGCCGCCTGAGGTCACGCCTGGATTTATCACTCATCAGACTCATCGCTATACAAGCGATGGCGGCGCGCCTCGCACAGATTTCCGAACGCGTGACTGGGACATGCTGGGCTGGAAGTTTTCGCTGTTTTCTACCATAGGCACCGCGCCCTTCAACTTGGTCATGAACTTGATTCCAGCCAAGGATATAAACGAATATAACGCGCTGCCAGCAACCGATAAGCAGTTTATCAAAGATTGGTTCGATTGGGTAGATTCGCATATCGAGTATATGAGGGTCATCAGGCCAATTTTGAGCCAGCCGATGATCGGCAGAGTCGACGGAACGGCGGGTATTCTCAATGACAACGGTTTTGTTTTCCTCTTCAATCCAAATTATCGTAAGTTGACTGCGACTTTCACACTGGACAAGACAATCGGCCTCAAGAGTGGGACCACGTTTATCATAAAGGAACTTGAACCCCGGGCAAACAGACTGATCGGCAAAACACAGGCCGGAATCTGGCATTATGGCGACACAGTCGATATCCCTATGGATGGAAGTACCGCTATGGTGCTCGAAATTCAGCCCGTTATCGAGCCTCTCCCGATGACACTCTTCAACGTTACGGGCAATGCCGCCATGAACGGCAGCACACTTCAGATAACCGAGGCCACCGGTGAGATGGGCACCACTCAGGAAGTCTGTATATGCGTGCCAACCGGCACAGCCGTGTCAGCTTTGAGCGCAAATGGGGTCGAGTTCCCATTTACCCGAGTGGGCGATGTTATCAGCACAAATATCAGTTTCTCCGGGGTGCCGTTCGGACGATCCCAGCAAATTGGCACGTTTAGCCCAACATTCACAGGCACTCAAATAATCAGAACCTTTACAATTCCGCAGCGGGTATTCACTCAACTCGCCAATCGCAAAGCCGCATGGCCGGTTACATACACAACAGATGATCTGCTAGCCACCTGGCTCGGTTCTGACAGGCTGTTGCTATTCATTCAAATAGCCAGCCCCATACCATCAATGGCGGTTAGCGCGAAGATCGACGGCATCACTGTCCCTGTGATGAAAGCATATAACGGAATTTACACCAACAGCGGCGACCAAACCTTTATGGGCTTCTATATCGACGCCTCCAAACAGGTTCGGGATATAAGCCATACAATCGAAGTGACAATTCCCAGCCTCGCAGCAGGCCAATTCCAGGGGCTCTACTTCGATAATGTTGAGCCGGAGTACACGCAGAACACTACTATAAGCACACCAGATATCTATAGTGTCTCCGGTAAGGTGGTAGATACAAGTGGAACCGGTATTGCAGGGGCCACTATCTACTTCTCGGATGTGCCAAACGCGGCGGCAACAGCCCTGACCACGGCTACCGCGGATGCGTCAGGCAACTACAGCAAGATACTACCGAACAACTCAAGTTGGTATATTGCCGCTGGAGCAGCCGCCTACAACACCGCAGCCGACCAGACCGTAACGATAAACGGAGCCGACATAGGCAACATCAACTTCATTTTGGTAGCCAATTCATTGATGTCAGGAAAGGTCACCAGGAGAACCGATGGAACCGCAATTTCCGGCGCGACCGTATACTTCTCGACATTGCCAAATTCGTCAATAAATCCAACATTCACTACCACAACCGATGCTTCGGGCAACTACAGCCAGCTTGTCCAAAATGGAACTTGGTATGTTTCCGCTTCTGCTACTGGCTACTTCCCTTCGGCTGATAAGGCAGTGACTATCAACGGCGCGAATGTATCTGGGATAGGCCTCACATTGGCCATGAACACCAGAAGCATCCCCAGAACTACTGACTTGCTGTTCTCCTGTGTCACCGATTCCTTCCCGGCCAGCGGCAACACCGGCAACTGGGCTTACTATCTGCCCTCGGGTCCCTCTCTGACCGCGATGGCCACTCCGACGGTGGACGTGGTCAATGGAATAAAATGGGAAAAGAACATAAAAGGCGAAGCCGATGGCTACGACCAGGGCGTCTACTCGTCATCGATTGCGGTCAACGGAGCGAGCATTGTTGTTGCGGCGATCCCAACTCGTATTGCAGGCTATGGCGATCCTTGGACTTCCATTGTGGATATCATGTATGATCGGCTTGTTTTGGGTATTCACAACGGCACAGGCCAGGTCAATGTCCGCCGCAATGGCAGCAATGACAGGAGTACCGCTACTATTCCTGAGGGGCAGATTACCATACTGAGCCTCGTGGTTCAGCCGGATGGCACGTATAAAGTCTGGGCCAATGGCGCTCAGGTTATGAATATCACTTCCACCAATGCAATGACCGCGTTTGTTCCGGGCGTTGCGGGCGGGTATGCCAACCATATCAACGTCGGACGCAACAACCCAGACAGTTGGCCGACTTTCAACGGCAATATCGGCGATGTATTCGTCTACAAAGTAGCGCTGACCGACGCCGAGCGCCTGCAACTCGAAGCTGACATGTATAACAAGTTCATAAGCTGCTTTATCACGGCATCCGCTGGAACGGGAGGAACTATCAGCCCGAACGGCGTAACGCAGGTCAGCTATGGTGGAAACCAGACATTCACAGTCACTCTTGACCCCGGCTATGCTGTAAATAGTATGGTAGTTGATGGCGTGAATCAGGGAGCTATCACAAGCTACACATTCAATAACGTCACCGTTAACCACACGATCTCTGTAACATTCCAGACCTCCATTACTCATACAATTATTACGTCTGCCGGAACTGGAGGATCAATCAGCCCGAGTGGAAATGTGGTGGTAAATCAAGGTGCAAACCAGACGTTTGCAATCACGCCAAGCACAGGCTATGCTGTCTCGCAAGTGACGGTTGATAGCGTGAATCAGGGAGTATTGACGAGCTACACGTTCACCAACGTGACGACTAATCACACCATCTCAGCCACCTTCGTGGCTCTGCCTACTTACACAATCACCGCATCCGCTGGGGCCAATGGAACCATCAGCCCGAGTGGGGCTGTGGTTGTGAACCAGGGAGCCAACCAGACGTTCACAATGACTCCGAACTCAGGCTACGTTGTTGACACCGTGACGGTGGACAGCGTTGCTCAAGGAGCAGTCACCAGCTACACATTCACCAATGTGACCGCTAACCATACAATCTCTGCAACATTCAAGGTTGATCCTAATCCGCAATTTGCTTACTACAGATTTGACGAGACAAGCGGCACTATAGCCTCGGATTCTTCGAGTGGCGGATATAACGGCACACTTAACGGCGGCTGCGCATGGGTTGCAGGCAAGTTCAACAATGGCTTGGACCTCAATGGGAGCAGCGGCTATGTCAGCCTGCCGAATACTCTGACAACCAACCTCAACAACTTCTCAATTGCCACTTGGGTAAAACTGGATGCAGCGTCCGGCTGGTCCAGGATATTCGACTTCGGTGCGGGCACTGCCACAAACATGTTCCTGACACCATCTGCCGGCGGTGGCGTGATCCGCTATGCCATCAGGTTCAACGGTAGCGCCGAGCAGCAGATCAATGGCGCCGCCGTGCTACCAACCGGAAGCTGGCAACACGTGGCTGTTACACTTTCTGGGACAACCGGCACACTTTATGTGAACGGCGTTGCAGTCGGCACGAACACCAACATGACCCTCAAACCGTCCAGCCTGGGCGCACTCACTCAGACCTGGATCGGCCGCTCTCAGTATAATGATCCTTATCTGAACGGCATAGTCGATGACTTTAAGATATACAACAAAGCGCTCAGTGCCAGCGAGATAATGGCGCTTTACAATCCAGTAATAACATACACAATCACTGCATCCGCTGGAGCAGGCGGAACTATAAGTCCAACTGGAGCAACCGTGGTGAACTACGGCGCGAACCAGACATTCACATTCTCACCATCTGCCGGATATGGCATATTAAGTATGAGTGTAGATGGTGCGTCAATCACGCCGGTGACAAGCTACACATTCAATAACGTCATCGCCAACCATACCATCTCGGCCACATTCGCCAAGCTGCTAGGTATGAACAATAGAACTGCTCTAACCGATGGCAAGATCGTAGGAAGAGTGATCAAGGTCTGGGGCAAGGTCAAGAGTGTGAATGAGACGACGTTTACCATCAGCGATGGCTACAATAGCAACGTAACGATTTTGGCGAATGGCATTACGCCGCCCACAGTCGATAAGACAGTTGTAGTAGTTGGTATTCTTAATGCCGATAAAACAATCCAGGCTCAATCTGTAACCATTTACTGACAGCCAATTAGTTGAACCGAAAAAGGCAGAGCGATCAAACAATCGCTCTGCCTTTTTACGTTTTTGCTTACCCGAAGCGCTTTGGCGGGTATACTCAATGTTGACTAAGAAGGAGGCGGTTAATGAAGGGGTTGGTATGTCTGATTGCAGGGCTGATTCTCACACTGGTCTGTGCCAGTGTGTCCCTGGCCGCGCCGTCGTCTACCTTCTGGACACCGTGTTCCATAGATATCCAACCGGCAGGCACAGTCAGTATCGGGGTCAGCAATTTTCTCGCGTTCGGATCAAGCAATTTCAGGGATGTCGGCGCGACAGACATCGGCCTCCAGTTCGGGACTAAGATAAACTCCAAACTTGCGGCAGAATATGGCCTGGATATTATCTCCTCACCATTCATCACGCCGTTCTTCCTGAATGTGAAAATCGGGTATCGGGAGAACACGCTTTCGGATAATGCGCCGGCGCTCCAAATTGGGTTTTGGGGAGGAGGAACAAAGAAAGATAATAAGGACTTCCGCCAGAACATCGTTTTCTTAACCGCCGGCAAAACCTTGTCCGATGGAAGAACGCGTCTTATGGTATCTTACTACGTAGGCAATGCGAGATCTCTTTTGAGCAGCGTTGGCGAAATTGAGTGCAATGGCTATATGCTCGCCATCGACCATCGCATCGGCTCAGGCAAATGGGTGTTGGCAGGAGACTATGCAAGCGGTCAAAATCTTATTGGAGGAGGCGGATTTGGGGTTTACTACCACTTTTGCGCAAACACCAACGCACTCTTAGGCCCAGTCTGGTTCAATGACAAAGGGCTAAACGGTTCCACAAAGATACTATTGCAGATTAATATCAGCATATAAGGTAAGTGTCCTCTCTTGATGATTACGATGTGAGCATGCTGAGCTCTCCTGAGCCTGACGAAGGACGAAGTATGCGGCTGCGAAGTGACATGTAACTAAACTTGACCGCACCCTTCGACGGAGCTCAGGATGCTAGATAATTCTTGTTATCTCATCAAAAGTGAGCTCTTACCCGAAAACTTATCGCGTGACAATTAGCCTGATAAACCTCATAATATAATGTAATAAACCGGAGTCTTTGGGTTATGAGGTTAAGTGATGTCAAAATCTTGCAGAGTAATAATATTCACCGGCGATGGGAAAGGTAAGACAACCGCGGCATTGGGAATGGCGCTTCGGGCGAGCGGGCATGGGATGCGCGTCAAGATCATTCAATTTATAAAAGGCGATTCCTCCACAGGAGAGCTTGCGGCGCTTTGCAACTTGCCTGGCGTTGATATGGTGCAGACTGGCCTCGGGTTCGTGCCTCCGAATACCAGCCCTAAATTCGAAGATCACCGAAGAGCCGTCGAGGATGGGCTGAAGTTAGCCGAAAACGCAATAGATTCCGGCGAATACGCGCTTATTATATTAGATGAAATGTGCGGTGCGGTGGCGTTGGGGCTATTGGACGAAAAAAAGGCGCTCGATATAATTGCATCGGCCAAATGCGATTCATGCATTGTCATGACAGGCCGAGGAGCCACCCAGGCGATGATCGACCTCGCCGACACGGTCACGGAGATGAAGGCCATCAAACATGGTATGGATGATTGCATACCGGCGCAGAAGGGCGTGGAGTTTTAGGCGGAATAATAAAAATGGCAGCCCGCTTATAAAACGGACTGCCAAGAAGGAGAGAAAGGAGAGAAAAGTAATTACTACCTATATATATGACGCACGCTGCGACTGATTATGTTCCTAAATCCTGAGATTTTTTTGGAATATTTATTTCTTTTTTCGCAGCAGCTTTGCAAACAGGCCCAACGCCAAGAATGTCGGGGCCCAGTGCCCTACAAATATCGCGTCATCTTTCCGCTTGAAACCATACAGGATCAATGAAAACACAATTGAACCGGCGGCCATGCCCAAGTAGAACCCGCTGGGCGCCTTTTCGGGCACAGACAGAACATCGGATATGTTCATCCTGTGCTTCACTTCCTCTTTGACCTCTTCGACTTCTTCGACCTCTTCTCTGGCAAGTTCCATGAGTTCCTGCATTTCATCGCTCATCTGTTCGATCTGACTCTTCACGGCTGATGTTCTCATTAATAGCACCTCCACTTGGCTGCGTAACCGACATTTTTGTGTACGCTTTACCCTGGCCGGATAGGAAATAAACGGCTGGATTATATTGGGAATTGGGTGTTGGGTGTTCGGTGTTGGTTCGATGGTTCGATGGTCTGATGGCGGGGCGGGATTTGTATGCTTCGGGACTGTTTTTCGTCCTGAAGCAAAACTAACTTTTTAGTTGTTTGGTCAGCAATTTCGGGATTTCCGGGTTGGATTGGATGCTTGGATTATAGCTTGATAGCTTGCGGCCCAACCCTCAAATCCCGAACGACCCAAAGACCAAGGCTCGGCGGGAGCCTCGCCCTCCCCTGCTAATCATCTTTATCACAAAGTCGGAAACTCAGTCACCCTGATATTCGTGCACCCATACGGAATCAGCTCGATTTCCTCGATGGGTTCGTTTGATTTCACGGGGCTTATCGGGGTTTCGTAGACCCAGCCGTTCTTGAGATTCCATTCGATTTTTCGCGCTTTCACTTTTGCTGTGATCGGCGCGCCAGCGGGTGAAAATGGGCAGGCGCCTACCTTTTTGGTCTCGAATGTTACGCTTTCGGACGGGTTGCTCTCATTTACTATCAGAGCGTAGTTCCATGGAGTTGTCGGGCGGACCTCGTAATCTGCGTGCGGTTCTTCGCGGCAGGGCTGATCAGCGTTAACCCTCGTCCACTGCTCGCCCATCTTCAGCGAATACACAAGCGGGCCGCGCTCGATGCTCAGAGCGTTATTGTAACGCCGAGTGGTCTTGACCTGCATTGGGAGCCTGAGGGTGACTATTGTTTCGCCTTCCCACTCCGCTCCAACCTTATGGAACGTGCCAGGCGTAGGGCTGCCGCATCCGATGCCGTCGAGCGTCAGTTCAGCATCCTTTGCCCACTCAGGAATACGAAGCATCAGCGGGAATCTGACATTGGATTCGGTTTTCACGGTGAATGTGAGCATATCAGAGAACGGGTAATCCGTCTCAAGCGAAATCTTGACCGGCACGCCCTGGATTTCCACGCTGACCTCGCTCGGGGCATACGCTACCGCCGCGATGCCGCCGTCATCAGTTTTCATCCAGAGGTTAGCCGCGAATTTCGGCCAGCCCTGGTGCATATTAGCTGTGCAGCAGCCAAAGTTTGGCTCCAGACCATAAAGGTTGGAATCCGCGCCGTTGGTGGTCCACATGTGGTCGGGATTGATGGTACACTGCACCTGGTTCGCCTGCTGATCGTATTGGTGGCCCCACATATCCGGCGAAAAAGTGGCTGGCCATGCGTTGAAAGCGATTTTCTCCAGCCTGTCGCCAAAGATCGGGTCGCCCAAAACAGAAAGCAGATGCTCAAGGGAATACATATACTCAGCGACCGCGCAAAGCTCAGTGCCCTGAATCGGGTTCTTGCCTGAAACGCACTCGTCACCGGTGAAAACGCCCGTAACCTGACCGTGATAGCGGTCTAAAAGCTCGATCATCTCAGAGGCAAAGGCCTTGTCGGAATCCGCGCCGCTCATTCTGGCGCAAAGCGGGTAAGCCTTAAGCGCCATCGCGAGGTTCACCACATGCTTGTCCCATCGCCACATTCCACGGCGTGGGGTCGGCACGGTGATGTCTTCGGTCTGGAAGAATGCCGCCCAATCGAAACCCTGCTTGCGGTGCTTTGCCGCGAGGTCCAAAAGCCACTGTTCGCCGGTCTTTTCGTAGACATAGTAAATTGAAATAAGCGCCTCGAACCATCGCATCTTACCCCATCCGAAGAGCGGATGCTTGTCTATATGCGCATCGGTCATTTTGAGGCAATTCTTAAGCGCTTCAAGCACGCTTTCGTCGCCGGTGGCCTCGTGATACTGCATCAGCATCTTGTTTGCCAGGAATATCGCCCATATATCATAGTTTTCGGTTGCTTCGATGTTGGTGACATTAGCGGTGCGCGGCCCCAGCCAGCCGTCATCGCCCTGATGGGCAACTATATGCTCGACATATTTCTTAGCCTTAGCCTTGAGGCCCTCATCATCAAGCGTAAATGCAAGCGGAATAAGGCCGTCGAGCCAATAAGGCGCGCGCTCCCAACCCTCAGCCACGCCGCCGAACCAGGAGCTGTCCTTAATATCCGGCCAAAATTCGTCCAAGTGACCGCTCAGGCCATCTGCCTGAATACGAAGCTGATTCTTAAGCCAACCAGCCGGTTTTACCGCCCCCAAAGGAAGCATTGTATATTTGTTGTTGTCTAGTCGCATCATTGTGTCTCTCTTCCTTGTAGTCTTTCCGCTGTCTAGTTTCGCAGAAAAGGGGGTTGATGTCAAGATGTGCGTGGCCAGGTGGTTGCTCACTACCCTTCGATGGAGCTCAGGATGCTGGTTTGTATGGTCATTATCACAAAGGCTGAGCTGTTACGGGGCTGGGCGTGGATTTGCGGGTCGCATATCCACAAGAAGTTGTTCCGGGATATGCGATCCCGGAACAGCGGGAGATTGAGCCAACTGTTTCGGAAAAGGATTGGCCGACACAGCACGACTCTTGCATCTACAGCATATACACAACCACAGGTCTTTCCCTTGCCTCTCCTCCACTAGGAATGACGCGCTTCCACACGAGGGTCGACCTGCTGCCGGTTCTGGTTTCTTGCGGTTCCGGTATGGCTCCGATGAGCCGTGCGCCTTCGGGCAGGACGACCATCTGCACGAGCATGTGATCCGCGCTGTCGGTGCCTGAGTTATCGGGAACAGCCACCCATCTGCCGTACCCAATATCAAAGGCAGCTCCGATGCCTGGCGGTGTGGTGAAGACAACAAAGGACACGATGCTCCCGCCGGGTGCGAGCGGTTTGGGCAGTCGGGCGATGTAGTGGCGTTCGTTCGGCACATCACTCTTGGCTATCTCGAACGGTATTTCTTCGCCGCCCACAAAGACATTCTTGAGGGTGTGGTAATCCATGCTGCACCATTCAGTCTTGGTTATCGGTTCGGAAGATTTGTTGTCCACCCTCCTACAACTGTAAGTGGTGGAAGTGCCGTCTGTGTGGATTTCTGTGATGTCCGTGTAGCTCTCGTAGTCGCGAACTGAGTCCAGGTCCGCCATCACCCGGCGAGCATCATCAACAAGAATTCTGCAGGATTCGCAGGAACGCAGGTGCTCCTCGAGCTTTTCGCGGTCTCTGCCTGATAGTATTCCGTAGGTATAGTCAAGTAGTCTGGTGTCAGGGCAAGTCATTTTTCGCATCTCCTTTGTGGTCAGATTCAGCATTGATCTAAGCTGCCGAATAGCGGTCCACACGCGTCGCTTGGCTGTGCCTACCGGGCACCCGAGATGAGCAGCAATCTCCGGATAGTTCATACCGCCATAGTGCTTCAGCAAGAGGGTCTCCCTGAGCACCGGCGACAGGTCTTGCAGCGCTTTGCGGACCAACATTGTCTCCAAGTGAGTGTAACTTCCCATGGGGCAATCGACTGCACACTCTTCATCCGGCGGTAATGGGGTCTCGGCCTTGGTGTATGCTTTTCTCAAATGAGCAAACGCGCATCGCCTCGCGATGGTGGAAAGCCACGCCTGGGCGTTGTCCCCACGATAGCCGGACAGTCCATTGCTCGCGGAGAGGTAGGTCTCCTGAAGAATGTCCTCAGCCAGGTCGATGTCTCGCACCATGCTGATTAGCATTCTGCGAAGATACTCCTTGCTTGCTTCCCACATTGTCTCGAGCTTGTCCATGTGTGTCTGTTCTCCAGCAGCTTCGTTCACAAGGTTAGATGCAGCGTGCCGACCAAATGGTTCGCTTGCGTTTCTGCTGAGGGAACGACTGTTTGCACATTCCCATGATGGCCTGATGGTCGGATAGTCCGATGGCAGGGGATCACGGTTTCGGGAAAAAGGTTTCCCGAATAACATGGAATCGGCTTACCAAATCCGTTACAATAGGGTTTGGAAATACACTACAATAATGGAGGATAAGCCTAACATGTTATACATCGGATTGGACGTACATAGCAAGTGGATGACCGTAAAAGGATTT
>JAPLCU010000189.1 GCA_026392045.1 Armatimonadota bacterium | reverse complement strand
CCGATGAATGACTCTGGCCCAGGCGGAACCGGTGGTGATGGGATTATATATGCCTATCATATGAGGAGTTCTACGAAAGCTGTAAAGGACATATCTGGCGGCGCTAACTTTGTATTCTGCGACGGTCACTGTAAGTTTATGACTATTATCCAATCTGAAGCTGATAAATACTTCTTGTGGAAGGCAGATAAGTCAAAGGCAGGTTAATCCCAAAATTAAACATCAATTTACACTAGCCGCAAATCAAACTGTTCATGGAGGATACCAATGTCCAGGAGAAAAGGTTTTTCACTCATTGAGCTCTTGGTAGTAATCGCGATTATTGCGATTCTTGCTGCCATTCTGTTTCCTATGCTTACTGCAGCCAGAGAAAGAGCAAAGTCAACGAAGTGTCAGTCCAACATGAAGCAAATCGCTACCGCAATCAAAGCGTATGGTTGTGATTGGGATAACAAGTTCCCTTGGTGCAGCGATTTTATATTCGGTCCGCCGCTTATGCCTGATGTTCTCTGGAAATATGTGTCTACGAAGAAGAAAATGGGTGTTTGGATTTGTCCTGCAGACATTGGTGACGGAACTTGGGGCGGAAGTAACACGCCTTACTGGACGACTATTGATACCAGCTATGGATATCCGGGTTCCAATTATAAGGGTTGGGGTGATGCGTATCTGGCAGGTCTTTCTCAGGATAATCCTGTAGATCCACAAAGATATACTTCGGGACTGTTTTTCGTCCCGAAGGGTGAGGTTCTCAAGTGTGCTTCGGGGCGAAAAGGGAGCCCGCGAAGCATAGTCCGCCTGATTAGCAGACTTTATCCGGAGGCCCCTAGTCGGAAGAACATTCTGAGACTTGGGTTCGTGCGCGAATAGTTTTATGCCTTATTCCCCGCCAACATCCTTGACACAAGGCTTCTTCAATCATATAATAAGCCTGAAGTTACTGGGCCCGTTCCTGTTTAACTCGAACGGGCTTTTTTATTGAAATTGAAACAGTCTTTGGGGGCTTATGGACCAGTTAATACAGCTTGCAATTGAGTTAGTTAAGATAGTTGTTATCGCGGTGGTTGTGCTTGTCTTTATGATGGTCGCGGTTCTCTATATGGTTCTCAAGCTCCGGTGGGTCATCGCGCGGATTCAATCTCGCCTGGGGCCTAATCGCACCGGTCCTTGGGGAGTATTACAGACCGTGGCGGATGCGCTTAAACTTCTCCAAAAAGAGGATATCATCCCCTGTGGCGCAGATAAATGGCTATTCACTATTGCGCCCGCTCTTGTTTTTATCCCCGCGTATTTGGTTTATGTAGTCATTCCGTTTGGGCGTGGCATGGCGCCTTCCCAGCTCGCAATGACGCATTCCCTCGGTGAGATAGGCAAACTGCCGGGGCTTAGCATTGGTGTGATGTATCTCAGCGCAATCTCGAGCATCGGAGTTATCGGAATTGTGGTCGCGGGGTGGGCTTCAAACAACAAATGGTCGCTTCTTGGCGCATTTCGAGGCGCATCGCAGCTTATTGCTTATGAAGTTCCGATCATTTTGGCGATGGTGGTGCCGGTTTTGGTCTCCGGTTCTATGGATTTGAGCGCTATTGTCGACAAGCAGGCCGGCGGATTCTGGCATTGGAATTTGTTCCAACTCCAGGCTGGTCCTGCGCTGCCAATTGCTTTTTTGATGCTTATTATTGCGGGTCTTGCGGAGATCAACGTGACCCCATTCGATATTATGGAAGCTGAGAGCGAATTGGTCGCGGGCTTTAACACGGAATACTCTGGCATGAAGTTCGCGCTGTTTTTCCTGGCTGAGTTCGCGGCGGCGTTCACGCTTGCTGCCATCATAACCACGCTTTTCCTTGGCGGTTACAACCCGCCGTTGGCTTTCCTCGGAGGGCAGCTTAGCGGCCTGGCCTTTTCTGCGGTATCATTGTTTTGGTTTTTGGCGAAGTGCTGGGTGTTGGTGATATTCATTATGTGGGTGCGTTCCACTCTGCCGCGCGTTCGCGTAGATCAGCTTATGAACCTCGCATGGAAAGCGCTTATTCCTGTTGGACTGGTTAACCTGCTTTTGGCGGGCGCTTATGTCACGTTCTGGATGGCGAAGTGAAAAACAAAACTGTTATCATCAAGGATATAATCAACTCATTCGTGAGCATACCCAAGGGACTTTGGATTACGCTCGTGAACTGGAGCATAGCCAGGCCATGTGTGACCGAGCTCTATCCTGAGCAAAAGCGACAGTTGCCGCAGAATTATCGCGGGATACCGGTGCTGCCGGTGGATCCGAAAACCGGCAAATCACGCTGTATTGCATGCGGCGCATGCGCGCGAATGTGCCCGGAGCATATAATCACGGTGGAGATAGATAAGAGTGATCCCAAGGACCGCAAACCGTCCGAGTTCAGCATTGATATTTCGAGGTGTATGTGGTGTGGGCTTTGCACAGAGGCCTGCCCGGTGAATTGCCTGGTGATGGGCAAAGATTTCGAACTCGCAACCTACACCCGCGAGGGCATGATCTACAACCTCGAAGACCTAATGAGGCTCGGCGGCGAGTTCCCGGCTGAAGAAGTGGTTGAAGAAATAGCTGAAGAGAAAAAAGAGGAATCGGAATCTTAACCGCGAAAACCCGAAATGCCGAAAACCCGAAAGGGAAAGACAATGGGATACGATTTTGAAGAGCTATCGGGAAAAGTGATTGCTGCGGCGATTGCAGTCCATAGATCGCTTGGTCCGGGCTTTATGGAGTCGATCTATGAGGAGTCCCTGAGGTTTGAACTTGCAGACCGAGGAATTCCGGTTGAGTCTCAGAAGCAGATCAAAGTGTTGTATCGGGACAAAATGGTTGGCCTGCATGTGCTGGACTTGCTTGTGGATGGGGCTCTTATAATCGAGCTCAAGGCGGTCAAGAGTTTCGATGATGTACATTTTGCGCAATTGCGCTCATATCTGAAGGCTACTGGAGTCAAAGTTGGCCTGTTAATGAATTTCAACAACACGCGTTTAAGCGTCAGGCGAGTAGTTTTGAAAAATGCAGGTTGAAAGTCTGCACGGCGCAATTTATAGATAATTTCGGGTTTTCGGGCTTTCGGCATTTCGCGATAAAAGAGAAAAGAATTGGGATTTGATTTTGAAGAGTTATCAGGAAGAGTGATTGCTGCGGCGTCGTGCTCAAGGACGAAAGATAGAGTTGTTTCGAAACGCAATTTATAGATAATTTCGGGTTTTCGGGCTTTCGGCATTTCGCGATAAAGAGAAAAGAATTGGGATTTGATTTTGAAGAGTTATCAGGAAGAGTGATTGCTGCGGCGTAGTCAAGGACGAAAGATAGAGTTGTTTCGAAACGCAGTTTATAGATAATTTCGGGTTTTCGGGTTTTCGGCATTTCGCGATAAAGAGAAAATTATGCAGATATTAGGATTCTATATAACTGGATACCAGGTAGCTTTTGTGATTCTCGCGGGGATTACGCTTGCATCGGCGGCCATGGTGGTGCTTTTGCCCAACATCCTGCGGGCGGCGATGTTCCTGGGGTTATCACTATTTTGCACCGCCGGGCTCTATGCCCTGATGAACGCGCCGTTCATGGCTGCCGTTCAGGTGATGATTTATGTTGGCGCAATCACCACAATGATCATCCTCGCTATATTCTTATCAAACCGAGTTATGCGCATAGGCTTTGCGCAGGCGATTTACAATCCGTTATTAGCTGCGGGCGCCGCGGGGCTGATGTTTTTGTTCTTGTTTTTAACCGTGGTGAACTCCGTCTGGGTCAAGAGCGCTGTTGCTGCTGGCCCGGCAAGGGTGGGGCAGGATGTGCCCGCCGTTGCTCAAGCGCTGCTGCAGCCTTACGTATTCCCGTTCGAGCTTGCATCGGTCATCTTGCTTGCGGTATTGGTTGGCGCGGTGGTAATTGCCAAGGAGGATGTTGATGGCGATTCATAGCGTGGGATATGCCATTCCGGTGACATGGTTTCTGACGGTTGGCGCAATGCTTTTCTGCATCGGCCTCTTTGGGATGATGGTCAGGCGGAGCGCGATCGGTATGTTGCTCTCCATCGAGCTTTTGCTGAATGCCGCAAACATCAACTTGGTGGCATTCGGATCATATCTGAAGATACCTGTTATTGCGGGCCAGATTTTCACCGTGTTTGTAATCACGCTCGCTGCCGCCGAGGCTGCGGTCGGTCTTGCGATAGTAATTAATATATATCGTAATGAACAGCACATCGATGCTGACAAAATTAGTGCAATGAAACTGTAAAAGATAATGGAGATCGAATATTGAAAAACTTTCTAATATGTATTGTAGTAAGCTTGCTCGTTGGTTCTGTCTCATTCGCAGAGCCTGCCGCGCAGCAGCATCCGACGCAATCATGGTTTGGTCTGACCGGTCTTTATGTAATACCTACCGCGCGCACTATGGGTGGAGGTAATTGGGGCCTGAGCTATAATGAATCCAAGCATGTCGAGTGGATTGGCAGCGGCAGATTTGTTGACCGCCAGGTGCGCGCCTCTATTACCTATGGCGTTAACAACGATATTGAGATTTATGGCGGATATGCGCGCGATCTGATCAACACCGGCGATGGTGGTTTTACGCCGGTTCTGCCGAACGAAACCTTCAACCAGTTTGGGCTTAAGTGGAAGTTCATGAACGAAGGAAAGAATCGTCCTGCGGTTGCTTTCGCCATTCGAGATATTTTTGATAATATGACAGATATCGGTACGTTGAAGAATGTAAACAATGGCAGGAAGTATTTCCTGCTTGCGAGCAAGCGGATTGTGGACAACGAGTCTACTGGGCGATTCCTTGATGCTCATATTGGAGTGGCAAAGGACAAACAAGTGACATCCGGTTTGTTCGGTATGGAACTTGCGTTAAGCCCGACAATCAGCTACATTGCAGAGGGAATGTGGGACTCTCCGTTTTTGAACTTTTATGGAATGTATATGAATCCCACACTTAGAGCTCAGAGCGATAAGCCAGGTCGGTTTATATTCGATATGGGGCTGAGATTTTATCCCGATATCGTGCCGGGCTTTGTTATCGACACCGGCTTTGTAGCCGATGGCCAACCGGAGTTTTCATTCGGTTTTAGTTATACTACGGGGCTATGACTTCGTTCGGGCAATGAAGAGCAAATGAACAACTTGGAACTCAAAACTCAAAACTCAAAACTCGCCGGAGGCGCAAAGCTGTGATTGAATATGCATGGCTGATTCCTGTGTTGCCGGTTATCGCTTTTGCGCTGATTATTGCGTTTGGGCGAAAGCTGCATGGCGAAGGCGCGTCTGTGGCCATTGGCGGCATGCTGGCCTCACTCGTCATATCGTTCACTATAGCTGCACAGTGGTTCCTTGGAGGGGCTTCCAAGCTTCACGATGGGCTATACAGCGTTGTGATCCCATGGATGCCTGTCGCTGGCAAGACCATCGACATGGGCTTTAGTGTGGATGCGCTTACAATTGTGATGCTTATCGTTGTGACGGTAGTCGCATCCATGATTATGATCTATTCAATCGGCTACATGCACGGCGACAAGCGTTACCCGCGATACTTCGCATATCTTTCGCTTTTCTCTGCCGCAATGCTCGCGCTTGTCGTCGCAAATAACATTTTGTTGATGTTCATGTCGTGGGAACTGGTTGGCCTTACTTCGTATTTGCTGATCGGGTTCTGGTTCGAAAAGCCGTCTGCGATGCGTGCCTGCAAAAAAGCTTTCCTGGTGACCCGCGTTGGCGATGTCGGCTTCTTGGCTGGTATGATCCTTCTTTATTTACAAACCGGTTCGATGAACCTATTCGGCGAAGCGGGTGTTTTTGAACATCTGAATGAGATTCAGGGCTTCGTGCATGTTGGACCTTGGATGATTCCATTGATCGCCCTCGCTGGCCTGTTGCTTTTCTGCGGAGCTGTCGGCAAAAGCGCGCAGTTCCCGCTGCACGTCTGGCTGCCGGACGCTATGGAAGGCCCGACTCCCGTCTCGGCTCTCATCCACGCGGCCACGATGGTCGCTGCCGGCGTTTATCTCATTGCAAGAATGTATCCGGTGTTCCTCGCTGACACCAGCCATATCGCGTTGAATGTTGTTGCATACACCGGCGCATTCACTGCGCTTTTTGCGGCGTCTATTGGCATCGCTCAAAATGACATCAAACGAATCCTTGCCTACTCCACCGTGAGCCAGCTCGGCTACATGGTTATGGCGTTGGGTGTGTTCGGGTATGCGGCCGCTATGTTCCACCTTATGACGCACGCATTCTTCAAGGCCCAGCTTTTCCTTGGCTCGGGCAGCGTAATTCATGGAACAGGCACGCAGGACATTCGCGAAATGGGCGGCCTGCGCAAGAAAATGCCGTGGACTTACTGGACATTCCTGATTTCGACGCTTTCGCTCTGCGGCATACCATTTGTGACCGCTGGCGGATGGAGCAAAGAAGAGATCCTGACGGTCGCGTTCTTTACCAATAAGCCGGTGTTCATCGCAGCGGTGATTGGCGCTTTCACAACGGCGTTTTATATGTTCCGGCTGGTCTACAAGACATTCCACGGCGAACCGCGCAACCATGAGATTCATGTGCACGAGAGCCCTAAGGTGATGCTTGTGCCGATGGTTGTGCTCGCGACGCTTGCGGTTGTTGCCGGTTATGTTGGCACGCCGTTTGCCAATGGCTTCGAGCATAACCTAGCGCCGGTGCTCGGCGAGCATTACGAGAAGGCGCTTAAGACTGCGCTGGAATCGAGTGGGTTCCATGCTGGATTCCATTGGAATATTTTCTGGATAGGCACACTTGCGGCGCTGTCCGGAATTGGGCTTGCCACAATCATCTGGCTCAAACCCATCCTCAAGATCGAAAAGCTCGAGCCCGCGTTCGGCTGGCTTGCGAAGATCGTTGAGAACAAATATTATATAGATGAAATCTACCAGGCTACCATAATTCGCGCTCTAATGCTTGCGGCGGCTATGTACTGGTTTGATAAATGGGTGATCGATTATTGCATCGTAAATGGTGTCGGTTATCTGTCGCTGATTTTAGCGCAGATTTGGGGCTGGTTTGACAACAACATTATTGATGGCCTTGTTAATCTTTCCGGCTGGATGACGGGCTTTGGCGGGCGCGTGCTGCGTCAGTTCCAGACCGGCGTTTCTCAGCAATATATTTTCTTGATGGTGGTTGCTCTGGTTTTGATGAGCATAGTTTTCCTGGTCGGGCATCTTTCGGAGGTAAAATGGGTAATTGGGTTCTTCCAGCAATAACGTTTCTGCCCCTCGCTGCGGCGGTGATATTAATGTTCATCCCAAAGGAGAGGGTTGGCGCAATACGGATGCTGTCTATCGTTCTCAGCTTAATACCGCTTGGGATATCGATATGGCTTTGGGCTGCTTGTAGCCACGCTGGGGCTCAGTTCCCTAATGGCGCGCAGTTCGGAATAGATATACCGTGGATTCCGGCGCTTGGCGTTGGTTTCACGATGGGTGTGGACAGCCTGAGCATTCCGCTCATTTTCCTTACCACGCTGTTGACCACCTTGTGCCTTATCTACTCGACAATTATCGAGGTTCGGCCAAAGGAATACTTTTGGATGTTCCTTCTCCTTGAGACGGGCATGGTGGGAGTTTTCACTTCACTGGACTTCATACTCTTTTTCGTGTTCTGGGAACTCTCGCTGGTGCCGATGTATTTTCTGATAGGCATCTGGGGCGGCCCGCGCAGAGAATACGCTGCGATTAAGTTTTTCCTATACACCATGATCGGCAGTATGGGCATGCTGCTTGCTATTTTGGCGTTATACTTCAACGGCGGGCACACATTTAATATGTTGGCTTTAGCCAAGGCGCAGCCATTCGCAAGCGCAAGCCTCGCAGGCGCGCTGGTTTTCTGGGGGCTGTTCGTCGGATTCGCAATCAAAGTGCCTATGTGGCCGTTCCATACATGGCTTCCGGATGCGCACGTTGAGGCCCCGACCGCTGGCTCGGTCATCCTCGCAGGCGTTTTGCTGAAAATGGGTTCCTACGGTTTCATGAGGGTTCTCATGCCGATGATGCCGCAGCAGTTTACGGCTTATTGGAAGTTCATCGCCGCGCTTGCTCTCATAGCGATCATCTACGGCGCTTTCGTTGCGATGGCTCAGACAGACCTCAAGAAACTGATTGCTTATTCGTCTGTTGGTCATATGGGTTTTGTAACTCTGGGTTGCGCGATGGCAGCTAATTTGAAGGCTCCGGAAGTTAGCCGGGTTATGGCGCTCAACGGCGCACAGATGCAGGCATTCAGCCATGGTCTTATCACGAGCGCATTGTTCTTTCTGGTTGGGGTTGTTTACGAAAGAGCGCACACAAGAGACCTTGCCGCATTCGGCGGGCTTGGCGCGAGAGTGCCGGTTTACGCCGGTATGCTCGCATTCTGCAGCTTCGCATCTCTCGGCCTGCCTGGTATGACTGGGTTTATTGCCGAGCTCTCCGTCTTGACGGGCACTTATGGAATCAGCCCGTTATTCGCTGGCTTGGCGCTGATCGGCATCGTGGTGACGGCTGCTTATATGCTCTGGATGATCCAGCGCGTGTTATTTGGCAAGCTGAATCCGAAATATGAAAAAATGCCGGATGCGGATGCTCGTGAGATCATCAGTATCGCGCCATTGATGGCGCTGATGCTCTTTTTCGGAATCATTCCCGGACCGATAATGAACTTCTTCAACACGGCATCGAAAGCGATGCTGGGGCTGTTGAAATAACTTGGAGATCATCTGATGAAGCAAGCCAATATCGATTATTCGATTGATGCTATAACAGATATATGCAAGAGATATTTTGTGACGGAGCTTGCCTTGTTTGGTTCGGTAGTGCGGCCGGATTTTGGAAGTGACAGCGATGTGGATGTTTTGGTCGAATTCAAGAAGGATGCGCCGATAGGCTTTCTTGCGTATGCTGGACTGGCCGAGGAATTGAGCTCAGCGCTTGGACGAAAGGTCGATCTTGTTTCCAAAGCGGGTTTGAAGCCAAGAATCAGGAAACCCGTGCTAGACAGCGCAGAGGTGATCTATGAAGCGCGATGATGTCCTGTAGGAGGCGGCTATCAGAGACGCCCCCGAGCTTAAAGAGAAAGTGGCAAAAATCATCGACTGGGATTACCCAGAAATGGATGAAGACTGATCTGAAGATATGCAAATAGGAAATCTAATATTCATACTTCCTGCGCTCTGCATGAGCGTTGCGGCAATAATCGTGCTTTTGCTCGGTGTTGTAGCTTCAAAGCGCCCTCACAAGGGTCTTGACTACTTCTTCCCGGCGCAATATGCCGCACCCGTCTTCACAGCTATCGTGACGGGTATCGCTGGCTGGCTGGCATGGACAGAACTTGCCGCCATCAAAGCAGGCGCTTTTACTGAGCAGGCCGTTGGGCTTTTCGTTGTCAATGGCCATGCTCAGCTCACGGTCGATCCATTCGCGGCGATACTTTCGTTTATTGCATTCGCCGGTACGCTCGTTGTGATGTTCCTCTCGCAGGATCACTTCGGCGAGGATATGCTGCATAAAGCGGAGTATTATTCGCTTCTGATGTTCGCATCCGTTGCTGCATCACTCGCGGCTGCGGCGTCTGATCTGATCGCCATTTATCTGTGTATAGAGTTTCTCAGCCTTACCAGCTACATACTGGCGGCGTTTTCCAAGACAGACAGGCGCTCTGCTGAAGCTGGTCTGAAATACTTCCTGTATGGCGCAGCGTGCTCCGCGGTTATGCTCTATGGAATGTCGATTTTATTCGGTATCACCGGCGGAAACACGGCTCTGAGCGCGATTGCGATTGGTTTCAAGGGCGAGTTAGCCAATAGCGCGGCAGGATGGGTTGCCATTATGTTCGTGCTGGTGGGTCTTGGTTTCAAGCTCGCATTGGTGCCGTTCCATTTCTGGGCGCCGGACACCTACGAAGGCGCGCCGACTCCTGTTACCGCGTTTCTTTCTGTGGTCAGCAAGGCCGCTGGCTTGGCGGTTATCGTTAGATTCCTGACAGTAGTTGCGAACCCCGCATCCCCCGCGTCATCTATGTGGTATTGGATGCTTATCGTCCTTACGGCCGTCACGATGTTTTATGGCAATATGGTCGCAATCTGGCAGACAAATATCAAACGAATGCTGGCTTACTCGAGCATCGCTCAGGTCGGTTACTTGATGATCGGCGTATTGACTGCGATGTCCTCTCAAGTTGTTCCGGTCGATTCGTTCAGCGCAGCGCTCCGCAACAATAACAAAGGCGCTTGGGATCTTCCCGGCGTGTTGATATACATGTTTGCTTATCTGCTGATGAACCTTGGCGCATTCGCGGTGGTTGTGGTCGTTGGCAAAAGGCTAAAATCGGAAGCTATCGATTCCTATTCGGGTCTGATGAAGTGCGCGCCGTTCCTTGCATCGGCTCTTGCAGTCTTCTTGATCTCGCTCGCGGGTATTCCGCCCACCGCCGGCTTCCTCGGCAAGCTTTTCATCTTCGGAGGAGCTATAATGACCGGTATGGACAGGCATCCGGAACTGATTGTGCTTGCAGCGCTCGGCATCATTAACAGCGTCATCTCAGCGTATTACTATTTGAATGTAGTCAGGGTAATGTACTTTGGGTTCAGCGGGGAGGGCGAAGCTCCCGCTGAGCCTGTTCGGGGTACCTTTGCAATGAATACGGTAATTGCGGTTATGCTTTTCCTGACCTTGGCTATGATTATATTCGCCAGGCCTGTCTCAGACATGGCCTCAAGCGCGGTGTATTCCGGTTTGAAATAGAAAGTGAAAGACAATGGCTGAAATAACCCAACAAAAAGTCCACCAGGCGTGGATGATAGCGGCAGAAAGAGTTAAGGATCGTGTGATCGCGCCTACACTTTACCGGGCGGTTGAGCTCGGCGTTGGTATTACTATTGATGAAGGCAACTTTGTTTTGGGCTTCACGGGCGCAGATATGCCGATGGCAGGTCACCTGCGCAGCAGCCAGCACCTGGCGATCATTGAGCAGTGCATCAGCGAGGTCGTGGGTCAAAGGCTTCGCCTTAAGATTATTGAAGGCACCACTCTGCAGGATTACCTCAACATTAAAACTATGCAGGAGTCGCGAGACAATGTTCAATATAATCTCAGTGAGCAAAGACAGAAAGAGCGCGCAACTGCTCAGTCTTGGGAAGTCGTCGGCGAACAGATAACACGTGCGTATGCAAAACTTCAGCAGAGGCAATTTGCTCAAACCAGAGGCAAGTTCATCATGTGGGCGTTCAGTGTCATTAATGATGCCGTAAACAAAATGGGTTATACGGAAGAATCTGATGATGTGCACAAGCGCGCACTCGGCCGAATATTCGAAAAGTTGGCCACTGTTGTGGAAGTGCCTAGTTCAATGCTTGGGTATGAGTTCCTGAGGCTGCGTGAAGACGGAACCCTACCCAAATAATCAATCGTTGTTATAATAATGGCGTGCTGGTGTGTCGGTCTTTCGGGATTTGAGCGCAGCGGAAATCCCGAAACTAACCTGACCACAAATGGCGTGCTGGTATGGACATAGATTAAACAAATGAAAAATATAAACGCTTCCAACATAACTAAATCGGTCAAAGCTGCATGCATTGAGGCGTGCCTCTTCCTGCCTGATGACGTCCTCGATTCGCTCAAGGGCGCCCGTCTACGCGAAGAGTCTCCTGCAGGGCTGGATGTGCTTGATCAGCTAGTTGAGAACGCCCAAATCGCCCGCAATGAGCAGGTTCCCATCTGCCAGGATACGGGGCTTGTGCTGGTCTTCGTGGAATTGGGTCAGGATGCCCATGTAATTGACGGCAGCTTGTATGATGCCATCAATGAGGGTATCAGGCAGGGCTACGAAGAGGGCTATTTGCGAAAGTCGATAGTCCGCCACCCGCTGGATCGCGTCAACACTCAAGATAACACTCCCGCTGTGATCTATACTGAGATTGTTCCCGGCGATCGGCTCAAGTTGACTATCGCTCCGAAAGGCGGAGGTTCAGAAAACATGAGCGTTGCCCGAGTGTTCCCTCCCGCAGTTGGCGCTGAAGGCATTAAGCGATTTGTCCTTGAAACCGTTCGGAACGCCGGGCCGAACCCTTGTCCCCCGATTATCGTTGGGGTTGGCATTGGAGGCACGCTTGATAAAGCGGCGGTATTATCCAAAAAAGCAATTCTGAGGAGGGTAGGGGAACCTGGCGCGAATCCAACAGATGCTAAGCTGGAGGCCGATCTTTTGCAGGCTGTAAACGACACCGGCGTTGGTCCATCCGGCTACGGCGGGCGTGTGACTGCCCTTGCTGTGCACGTTGAGTCCTACCCCTGCCACATCGCCAGCCTACCGGTGGCAATTACGATTCAATGCCATGCCGCGCGGCATAAGGAGATAGATCTGTAAAATGGTGCGCCTTACGACTCCTCTCAAAGATACTGATATCGAAGCGCTTCACGCTGGCGATGCCGTCCTGCTATCTGGCGTCGTTTACACCGCGCGAGATGCCGCCCACGCTCGTCTCACTGAACTTCTGAGACAAGGCAGTCCCCTTCCAATAGATTTAACTGGACAGGTGATTTATTACGTCGGCCCAACACCCACCAAACCCGGCCAAATCATCGGTTCCGCTGGCCCAACCACATCCGGCCGAGTGGACAGCTACACTCCCGAACTTCTTGCGCAGGGTCTTAAGGGTATGATCGGCAAGGGCTTGCGCAACCAGACCGTCAGAGACGCCCTAATGGTTCACAAAGCGGTCTATCTTGCCGCCACGGGCGGCGCAGCCGCAATGCTGGCCAAACGTATTGTTTCCTGCGAAATCATCGCCTACGAAGACCTCGGCTGCGAAGCCATCCGTAGACTTGAAGTCAAAGACCTCCCACTCATCGTGATAAACGACTGCTACGGCCGGGATTTCTACCTCGAATCACGCCAGCGCTGGGATAAGACAGAACAAGAGGGTTAGCGCGCAAGGTCAATCACTATATCCGCCGCCTGGGCCAAATCACCTGCGATAAAATCAGGCCTGCAAGCCAGATTCTCAATATCGCTTCGTGAAAGCTTACCGCTCAGCGCCAAAATAGTCTTACATCCCGCATCTTTGCCCGCAATAAGATCGCGCTCACTATCGCCCACCATATACGCAGCCGAATGCGCGCCGCCTTTTCAGCCCCATCATCACGCTCAAACACCTGTTTCATAGCTAACGATCTGTCTTGGTGGTGTTTAACGTGGTTGTGCGGCATTGGAGCCCGGCGTGGGCTCCTAATTGCCAAAAAGACTATGCCTTACGCCGTCTGAACATGAGTCCAATAGAAGCGAGGCCCGAGAGAAGCACAAGCATCGTGCCTGGCTCGGGAATTAATGGACCGCGTCTGGTCATCGTAATGTAATCACCAGCCTGGAACGTGGCGCCGAATGTCGATTTAGCCCATGTGCTCTCGGTGGTTTTCATAGTGCCGGTCGCCACCTTGGTTACGGCGCCTGTCATGACGTTGTTAATACAAATGCCTATGCCTTTATACATGTACCAAGTGCCTGGGGTCAATACAGTGCCGCCGGTGCTCGAAGTGACCCTGACATCATAACCACCGGTCCATCCGCCGAATCCAAACACTTTGGCATACCATGCAAGAGGCTCGGTCGTGTTCTTGAGAGCAACTACCTGGGTTCCACCCACTGGATCGTTACTTGTAAAGCCAACAACCTGCGGCATAGCTCCAATGGGGGCAAACCAAGGCGTAGTGGCATTTGTAGTTGTCGCAAACTGTACCTGACCCTTCTGGGTGGCGATTTGCGGATTCTGGACAACCAGATTGAATAGGTAGCCCGCGTTAGCTGCCGACCCTAACCCCATCACCATCATTGCTGCAATTCCGATTCCGATAAGTTTCTTCATTATTCTATTCCTCCTCGGCTCTCTTTGGAGCTATTTCAAAGTGTTGTATATGCAAAAGGCCCATTGCAATCCTAAACTGCAAAGGACTTGACTGGAGTATACCCTCAGAAAGCCTGGTTGTCAACTGGCAAAACTATAATATTATATTGAATTGCTCAAATGAGCATAGCCGCTATCAAAACAGCAGGTAGCCCGCAAACCATTCCCAGAGGGGAGAGCGGAATTATGTCGCAAGGTCGATCACTATATCCGCCGCCTGGGCCAAATCATCTGCGACAAAATCGGGCCTGCAAGCCAGATTCTCAATATCGCTTCGTGAAAGCTTACCGCTCAGCGCCAAAATAGTCCTACATCCCGCATCCTTGCCCGCAATAAGATCGCGCTCGGCATCGCCCACCATATACGCGGCAGACAAGTCGATATTATGCTCTTGGGCAGCTCGAATCAACAACCCCGACTTGGGCTTCCGGCAATCACAATTGGCATCAGCAAGGTGGGTGCAATAATAATAAGCCGAGATTTTACCCCCAGCCGCAGCTACCTGTCTGTCGATCATCTCTTGAATTTCAACAAGGTCAGCAGCAGACACCAATCCCTTACCAACCCCCTGCTGGTTGGAGATAACAATAATCTCAAACCCCGCATCATTCAGCTTGCGAATCGAATTCGGCGCGTAAGAAAACACCTTCAACTCCGAGACATTCTTAACATAATCGCTGCGGTCTTCATGAATAACCCCATCGCGATCCAAAAACACAACTCTTAGCTTTTTATCCATAAGATTAGATTATCCTCCCATGCAAAAAGAACCTCCAATTGCTTGGAGGTTCTTTTCAAATTAATCCTGGCGACGACCTATCTTCCCGGAGCCTAACGCCCAAGTATTTTCGGCCCTGGTGGGCTTAACTTCCGTGTTCGGAATGGGAACGGGTGGACCCCCACCGGAATAATCACCAGGAAAGTTAAATACAAGTCAACAGTCAACAAGTCAACAGTCAACAGTCAACAGTCCTGGGTCGTCAGTCCCGGACTGGGGACTATCGACTGTAAACTGTCGACTGATTCATCGACAACTTCATAGTGAAGAGAATGATTTTGCATAGCCTATAAGAAGATTATTGCTTTTAATGGTTAAGCCCTCGGTCTATTAGTACT
>JAPLCU010000016.1 GCA_026392045.1 Armatimonadota bacterium | reverse complement strand
CGGAACTCGTCGGGTTCCTTTGGATTATAGAGTTCGCTGGGGAAGTTTATCAGCAGCGATGGCTCGGTGCCGATCGTTTTATAGCCATGCATAGTGTCCGCAGGGATTTTGAGCATAATCGGGTTGTTGTCGCCGAGGAAGAATTCGTTTACCTCGCCTTTGGTAGGCGAATCTTGGCGGCAATCATAAACCACAGCTTTCACCATACCCTTGACCACTACCCAAATATCGTCCTGCTTCTTATGGTAATGCCATGCTCGGATCACATCCGGGTAGCTCATCGAAACATAAGCCTGAGCAAACTTGCCGTAGATGTCCCAATCGGTGCGGTACATCTCCATCAGGTAGCCGCGTTCATCCGCATGGCGCTTGAGTTGCTTTACTTCGATGCCGTCTATCATTGTTTGATCATTCTCCTCTGTTGGGGACGGGCGGATCAGAGATTCCGCCCGAACAAACATAAATTGCCTAGAAAACGCTGACTTCGCTGTTATCGCCTACCATTATACGATATGCTTGCGGTTTTTTTAGCGTCTTGCAGATTTTGACGTTCTTGCCTACCAGGCTATCTGCCATTCTGCTGCCTATATCCAGCACTTTCGAATCCTCAAGTATAATACTATGTTCTACTTCACTGGCCCTAATTATCACACGATCATTAATAGATGAATACGGTCCGATGAAGGAGTTTTCGATCACGCAGTTCTCGCCGATTATTACAGGGCCCCTTATATTGCTGCCAATGATCTTGCTGCCCTTTCCGATGGAGACGCGACCGTGAATCTCGCTTTCGGAATCAACCTCCCCGAAGTTTTCAGGCGCCATTCCATCTAAAACTAGTCGGTTAGCCTCAAGCATGTCTTCAACTTTGCCGGTGTCTTTCCACCAGCCATCAACTATCTTGCTTTCAACCCTGAACCCGTTTTCTATAAGATATTGTATAGCATCAGTGATCTCAAGCTCGCTGCGCACCGAAGGTTGTATGGAATTGACGGCCTCGAAGACGCTTGAATCGAACATATAAACTCCGACCAGGGCAAGGTCGCTTGGAGGGTCTATGGGTTTTTCAACAAGACGAACGACTCGGCCTTCGTTAAGCTCGGCCACACCGAAGTTCTGTGGATTCGGCACATGTGCAAGCAAAATCTGAGCGTTTGCCCCAGATTTCTCAAAACATTCCTTGAGTGACGTCACACCATCACGTATGAGGTTGTCCCCGAGGTACATCACAAATGGCTCGCCATTCATGAATTCCTCAGAAATTTTTACCGCATGCGCGAGTCCCAGGGGCGCTTCCTGCGGTATATAGGTGATATTGACGCCCCATTTTTCGCCGTTTCCTACGGCAGCGCGCACCTCTGCATGGGTCTCCCCAACAACGATGCCAATATCGGTAATCCCCGCATCCTTCATCGCTTCAATGGCATAAAAAAGAATCGGTTTATTTGCCACTGGTATCAGCTGTTTTGCGGCAGTATGGGTTATGGGTCTGAGCCTGGTACCTTTGCCTCCGCTCAGAATTAATGCTTTCATATTCGCCTCCTGAGATCTATCTCAGCTACGACATGTGTGATTATATGTCGCTGTTATCTATCTGTCAACACAAATTCCAATTTCTATCATTGTTAATTATACGCTTAAAGCGCAGGTTAAAGTTACCGGAAAGCGCACAACAAGTCCACACATTAATGTGTTGGGACAGAATGCAGAAGAAGACCAAAGTAGATTCGCCCCTGAGGACGAGGCGAATGGGGTAAAAAAAATTGCTAGGAATACAGATATTATGGCAAAAGTACTTGACAGTCATGCACTAAAGTCATATACTTTAATCAGCAATTAGTGATGCCACAGTGTTTCTAAGCATCTACCTGTTTGGTGTTGCTTAAGTATAGGGTATCCAATATCCGCGGAGGTGAATCAATTGGCCAAAACTGTAGGAATCGATCTGGGAACCACGAATAGCGTGGTGGCTGTTATGGAAGGCGGGGAGTCTGTAGTTATCCCCAACGCTGAAGGCAGCCGTACCACACCGTCGGTGGTAGGCTTTACGAAGAATGGTGAGCGTCTGGTAGGTATAACGGCAAAGCGCCAGGCGATACTCAATCCGGAGAGGACTATTGCGTCGATCAAACGAAAAATGGGCACCGATCATAAGATCGATATCGATGGCAAGAATTATACGCCCGAGGAAATCTCGGCTATGATCCTGCAAAAACTCAAAACCGATGCAGAGGCTTACCTGGGCGAGGAAGTGAATCAGGCGGTCATTACCGTTCCGGCTTATTTCAATGACGCGCAGCGAACCTCCACCAAACAGGCTGGCGAAATCGCTGGTTTGAAGGTGCTGAGGATTATCAACGAGCCGACGGCTGCGTCACTTGCTTATGGTCTCGACAAGAAAGGCAATGAAACAATCCTGGTCTGGGACCTCGGCGGCGGAACTTTTGATGTATCGCTGCTTGAGGTTGGCGAGGGAGTATTTGAGGTCAAATCCACATCGGGCGACACGCATCTGGGCGGTGACGACTGGGACCAGCGTGTTCTCGACTGGATTTGCGGCGAGTTCAAAGCACAGCAGGGAGTTGACCTTAGGAACGATAAACAGGCTCTTCAGAGAGTCCGCGAGGCTGCTGAGAAGGCCAAGATCGAGCTATCTTCGATGTTGCAGACAAGCATCAGCCTTCCTTATATCACGGCGGATGCGTCTGGGCCTAAGCATTTGGACATGACTCTCACGCGGGCGAAGTTTGATGAGCTGACTCGTGATTTGCTTGAGCGGTGTGAGTCTCCTTTCAAAAAGGTGATGGCAGACGCGAAAATGACCGAGAAGGATATCGATGAGATAGTGCTCGTGGGTGGTTCGACCCGTATGCCGCAGGTTCAGGATTTGGTTAAGCAGCTTGCGGGCGGCAAAGAACCGAACAGAAGCGTTAACCCGGATGAGGTGGTTGCGGTTGGCGCGGCCATTCAGGCGGGTGTTCTCGGCGGCGAGGTCAAGGATGTCGTATTGCTGGATGTAACTCCGTTGACACTGGGCGTAGAGACTCTGGGCGGAGTTATGGACAAGCTCATCGAGCGCAATACCACAATCCCTACTCGCAAGAGCAAGGTATATACCACGGCGGCTGATGGTCAGACCGAGGTTGAGATTCATATATTGCAGGGCGAGCGCGACATGGCGCAGTTCAATACCAGCATGGGCAGGTTCCATTTGGCTGGGATTCCGCCAGCTCAGAGGGGCATTCCACAGGTCGAAGTCACGTTCGATATAGACGCAAACGGCATCGTGAATGTGTCCGCTCAAGATAAGGCGACCGGCAAGCAGCAGAGCATTACTATCTCCGGTTCTACCAGGCTCTCGAAAGAAGAGATAGACAAGATGATGAAGAATGCCGATGCTCACGCCGAGGAGGATCGCAGGCTCAAGGAAGCGGCCGAAGCTAAGAATAGGGCGGAGCAGTTGCTTTATTCTACCGAGAAAACGCTGAAGGAGCTTGGCGAAAAGGTGCCGTCGGAGGACAAGCTGACCGTGGAGAACGCGATGGGCGAGGTGAGATTGGCAATCGAGTCCAATGACACCGCTCGCATCAATGCTGCCTCGGAAATCCTGCAGCAGTCCAGTTATAAGCTCTCTGAGATGCTCTATAAGCAGGCTTCAGAGGCCCAGGCTGGAGCTGAGGCTGGCGCGGCTGCCGAAACTCCCACCGAGGAGCCGAAGCAGGAAGAAGAAGTTATAGACGCCGAGTTTAAGGCGGAATAGGTAGTTGGTAGCAGGGCACGGATAAAGTCACAAAGATATACTTCGGGACTGTTTTTCGTCCCGAAGGGTGAGGTTCTCAAGCGTGCTTCGGGGCGAAAAGGGAGCCCGCGAAGCATAGTCCGCCTGATTAGCAGACTTTATCCGGAGGCTGCTAGGGGTTGGGGAAATACGCTGTTGGTTGCTTCGGTATCCTGATGCCGAAGCCCACCGTAGCGTTATCTTGGTTGCTTCGGTATCCTGATGCCGAAGCCCACCGTAGCGTTATCTTCTCAAGTCCAGCCCAATGCCTTACCCGATAGATATTTCGGTAATCATGCAATCGATAGTTGCCCAGTATCGGATTCCCAATATAGATTTTTGGACCAATTATGGCTGCAAATTATAAGGATTATTATAGGATTCTGGGCGTTGATCGAAACGCATCCGAAAAGGAAATCAAATCCGCTTACAGGAAACTGGCGCGGAAGCACCATCCTGACGTGAACCCTGGAGATAATGCATCTGAGGAAAAGTTCAAGGAAGTCAGCGAAGCTTACGAGGTATTGTCCGATAAAGATAAGCGCTCACGCTATGATCAGTTTGGCCAGTATTATGAGAGCGGCAGGCAGGGCAGCCCGGGAGGACAGGGCGGCCCCGGCGGCGCGGAAGGATTCACGTTTGATTTCGGCGGATTTGGCGGCGACCAGCCCGATTTTGGCGCTGAGGGCGGTTTCGACCTTTATGAAATGCTTTTCGGCAGCCGCGCGGGAGGCTCGCAGGCTGGACATACGCGCAGACGGCGAACCGTGGCGCCGGAAAAAGGGCGAAATATCGAAACTGAGATGGAAATCTCGCTTGAAGACGCTTTCCATGGCGCCAAGAAGAGCTTTTCGATTAATAGGCGCAGGATTGAAGTCACAATTCCGAAGGGCGTGCAGGAAGACCAGAAAATACGCCTGGCCAAGCAGGGAGAAGAAAGCCAAGCGGGTTCTGGCGATCTGCTGATAAAGGTCAAACTACGCAAGCACCCGCGCTTTGAGCGCACCGGCGATAACCTGAAGGTTGATGTGGCGGTTGATTATATCACTGCTGCTATGGGCGGAGAGACTTGCGTGCCGACACTATCTGGTAGAGTGACCATGAAGATTCCACCCGGGACTTCCGGCGGCCGCACATTCAGGCTGCCTGGCCAGGGTATGCCCAGGCTTAAGGGCGAGGGCCGGGGAGATATGTACGCCAAGGTGAATGTGCAAGTGCCCTCGGAGCTGTCTGAGAAGGAACGTAATTTGCTTGGTGAGATCCGAAAGCTGAGGCAGAGCGAGGCTTAGGCTTGCGAAGTGCGATTATCTGGCTGTGAAAGCGAGGCGCTAATATGCGACGTGAGGACAATAACGAAGACGAACCTCTGTATCTCATAGGTGTTGCGGCAAGGCTATGCGAGGTGCATCCTCAGACTTTGCGCATGTATGAGCGCATTGGCCTGGTCAGTCCTTCGCGCATCGGCACGAAAAACCGTATGTATTCAGATGCCGACATAGAAAGACTTCGGCAAATTCAAAGACTTACACAAGATATGGGTGTCAATCTGGCTGGCGTGGAAGTAATTTTGGGCCTTTTGGACAGAATTCAGAAGATGCAGGATCAGATGGATACAGAAATTGAGCGAATGCATAAAATCATGGAGGAACAACTTCGTCGAATGGAGAAGTAAGACTTATCTGCGAATGTTTGTAGCAAGTTAGCGGTTGACATATTGCATTTTTAGTGATATATTCCGTTATAAATACGCGCATTCGTGTGTAATACTGTTCGTGTAAGTTGTGAGTGGCTTTTGCCGAAACGTCCTGATGAGATATAGGGGGAGCGCTCTGATTTATGCGCACCATTTTCAAAGGAGGGTGAGAGGTTGCTAAGTGGTGTCGTAAAGTGGTTCAACGATGCTAAGGGCTATGGCTTCATCGCCACGGACGATGGTAAGGACATTTTCGTTCACTACACTGCCATCAATATGGATGGCCGTAAGACCTTAAATGAAGGTCAGCAGGTAGAGTTTGATATTGCTGATGGCCCCAAGGGTCCACAGGCTGCCAATGTTTCAGCAGCGTCTGCCTAGAATGTTAATACGTGCCCCGGGCTTGTGCCTGGGGCATTACTTTTTTAGGTTTTAGGTCTTAGGAAGGGAAGGATTAGTATGCTGCGCGGAATGGTGGTGTCATCTATGCTTCCAAGTCTACTTGATCAC
>JAPLCU010000187.1 GCA_026392045.1 Armatimonadota bacterium | reverse complement strand
GCATCGGCCAACTTGTGAGCATTACAGACACTATAACCAGCAAAACCAATGAATCTACCGAGTCAATATACTTCGTGTTAGTAGCATCCGGTTTTGGACGAAATAATAATCCGACAAAGATCAAGATTGCTGCTCCAAGACCTCCGAAAATAACCAGTTCGATATCGCGACAAAACACAGTAGCTGATGCCATTATCAATAGGAACGCCCATATGATAATCAAACAGGTTCTGACCGGTAAACTCCTCATCTCTTAACCTCCAAAGTTTGATATAGACATACCAGACATGCAAACTTACGGATAGAACACAGGAATTAGTTCCAATAATCTACTATAAGGATTACTATCGACTCCAACCCCAAAAACAAAACGAGGGAGCCGAATGGGCTCCCCCGTGAAATATCTATCATTGCGAAGCCAAGTTACTGCTTAGGCGCGGTATTGGGCGCGGCTGGCTGCTTTTTCTGCATTGCTTCAAAAGCTGCCTTTCGCTTATCATAATCAGCCTTCTGAGCAACCATCTCATTCGCCAAATCGGTTCTTCCGATTCCCTTATAGGCCGCAATGAGCTGTTTCATCACCGCGGGGTTATTGTTCCTGGCAATTTCACCCGCGATCTTGTAGTTCACAACAGCATCCTTGTTCTTGTTCAACTTCACCTGCACATCACCGAACATCTTGCGCATTTCAGCGCTCTCGCCGGTGTGTGCAGCATTCAGAAGCCCATTAAGCAGAGTTTCAGTATCCTTGTAATTGCCATCCTCAAAATAAAGCGTCGCCAATTGCGCACTCGCATAGATGTTGTTTTCTTTCTTCTTTAGCGCTGCCTTGAATGAGGCCTCAGCAGCTTTCCTCAGCATGACAGACTTCGCAGGATTGGTCATTGCCTCGCTAAGCAGCCAATAGCCTTTCATTTCAGGATCAATCACTTCTACCTTGCGAGCCTTGGTAATCTTCTGCTGGAACTCCGTAGACGCAGCCGTCTGGCGTTCCTGTTCGATCTGCTTCTTGCGTTCATCAAGGGTCTTTTTGTCCATCTTAGCAGGCAGCTTCGGCACAACCTCATCAAGCTTAAACACAATATAAGCAGAGTCAAGATCAATAGCAGGGCTCACATCACCAGGCTTCATCTTCTCAGCAGCATCACGAACAGCCGGGATGACCTCATTTCGAGTGTTGAACGAATACACCACCTGGCTGCCTGATTTAGCGAAAGGACCACCGGCGTTGGCGGTCTTTGCGAGAGCTTTGAAATCAGCCCCGCCTTTGGCCTCGGCCACAATCTTATCAGCCTTTGTTTTAAGCTGCTCCCTGGCAGCGCCCACAACAGCAATCCGAGTCAACTTATAAACATTGTAGCTCGCTTTTACATCAGCGTCAGTAACACGCTTGGCGCTATCCTGGATTTTCTTAACCAAGCCCTGCTGAGCAAGTTGCGCACGCACCTGATCACGTGGGATCATGCTTATGGCCGCTCTCTCACGATCACCAACAGACGACGGCGGATCCAGCTTAGCGAGCTCGGATCTGTAATTGCTGTCGTCCCTGGGATCAACAGCTTCCTCTTGCTTAGTCAATTTGCCTAGAATTGATTTTCGATCATTTTTCAAAAACACGGTAACAGCCTTGGTGATTTCCTCGTCAACGGTCGCGTCGCTTATATCGACTCCCCCTTGCTCAGCAGCCGCCAACATAACCTTGCTCTGCACCATCTGCTGGAAAATCATACCGCGATACTGAGCAAGCATTAGCAGGGACTGACCGCCACTCTGGTTAATCTGTTCCAAAGTGCGCAGCCAAGAACCTTCAAGTTCTCCGCGAGTAATATCAAGTCCATTCACTTTTGCGATGACTTCAGAATCAACATCAGACCGCGGACCTCTGCCAGTAGGCATGCCACCCTGATTAAACGCAAACATTCCACCAATCACGAAGATAGGCACCAATACGCCCAACAATATCCACTTGAAATAATGGCCAAGCTCAGTTCTTAATTTATAAATGCCCATATAGAATCATTCCTCCGATGAAAAGACACACTTAATCTTACAGGACGCAATAGGTCGTGTCAACTTTATATGCGGTAGGCTTCGGCATCAGGATACCGAAGCAACTTTTATATGCGGTAGGCTTCGGCATCAGGATACCGAAGCAACTTAAAAATGCTAGAATTGAAAGCTTATCATGCTGCTCATCCTTCGAGAGCCTCAGGATGGCGAGTTGGACTGAATGACTCGTGCGAAGACAAATCAATAACTCAGAACTCAGAACTCAGAACTCAGAACTCAA
Source organism: Armatimonadota bacterium (assembly GCA_026392045.1). Taxonomy (GTDB): domain Bacteria; phylum Armatimonadota; class UBA5829; order UBA5829; family UBA5829; genus JAMCYN01. Next base: position 38,745 of record JAPLCU010000187.1, on the reverse strand, counting down.
AACTATTACATCGAATGCTATGGGACGCTAGTGAATCAAGTTCGGACTGACAAAACATTAAGACTGAGCTCTTACAAATGTTTGGATGCTCAGGAGTTAAACTCAAAGCCTATCGCTACCTCGAAGGCGCTTTGCCAGAGCCTTCTTCCAGGAATGCATTAAACTCTCTCACATTGCTTGCTCTCGATAATCCCTCAGCCATAGTAATCAGCCCCTTCTTGACCAATGAACCCAAATACTGGTCCAGGGTCATCATTCCTTGCTTACCACCGGTCTGAATAATCGAGGTAACCTGGAATGTCTTTCCCTCGCGAATAAGGTTTCTGATAGCGGGCGTATTCACAAGCGTCTCAAACGCCGCAATTCGCCCTTTGCCGTCAGCGCGCCGCAGCAGGTTCTGCGATACAATTCCGATCATGTTGTTAGCCAACTGCTGCCTGATCTGCGATTGCTGATAGGTTGGGAATACGTCGATAATGCGGTCCACAGTCTGCACTGCGTCTGGAGTATGCAGAGTTGCAAATACAAGGTGACCGGTTTCCGCCGCCGTGATGGCTAGGTGAATTGTCTCAAGGTCTCTCATTTCACCTACCAAAATCACGTCCGGGTTCTGCCTCAAGACATATTTCAAAGCATTCGCGAAAGATAGTGTATCAGTGCCCAGTTCACGCTGATTTATCAGAGAGTTCTTACACTCATGCACAAATTCTATAGGATCCTCGACCGTCATAATGTGCTCTGATCGCTCGGTGTTGATATAATTGATCATAGCAGCCAACGTGGTCGATTTACCAGACCCCGTAGGCCCCGTCACCAGAACCATACCTCTCGGTCTCTCACAGAAATATTTGCACACCGGAGGCATGAAAAGCTCTTCCATTGTCTTGACAATGCTTGGAATAAGCCTCATGACAATACCGACATGACCACGCTGCATCATCATATTAGTACGAAAACGTGCCAGCCCCTTAATTTCATAAGCCAGGTCCATCTCTAAATTGGCTTCAAAGCGCTTCTGCTGCTGCTCGTTCATAATATTGTATGCAATTTTCCTGGTCATTTCGGGCGTGAGGATCGGCTGATCAGTTTGCTTGTGAAGATCACCATACACACGAATCAAAGGATGATTATCAGTCTTAAGATGCAGGTCCGACCCATCTAAATCGTATGTGCGTCTCAACAGATTATCTACAAACTCATTACTCATTTCTTCACCACCGCAAACGCCTTAGCCGCCATTCTCTCCAGCTCTCGCGGGTTAGAGGATTTCGCGATAGCATCATCATAACTGATCAGCCGTTCTTTGAGCAGCCCAAGCAGGTATTGATCGAGTGAGATCATTCCATGCTCGCCGCCTGCCTGGATATCTGAATAAAGCTGATGCGTCTTACCCTCACGGATCAGAGAACGAATAGCCTGAGTCGCCATCATAACCTCAAATGCAGCAACTCGGCCTCCTTGCGAATCAATCCTCGGCAATAGCTGCTGAGAAATAACCGCCTGGATAGTAACCGAAAGCTGCATTCTAATCTGGGGCTGCTGTTCAGGTGGAAAAACGTCAATAACGCGGTCTATAGTCTGCGGCGCATCTGTAGTATGGAGCGTTCCGAACACAAGGTGCCCGGTTTCCGCCGCTGTGATAGCCAGCGCAATCGTTTCAAGGTCTCTTAATTCACCAATCAGAATAACATCCGGGTCCTGCCTTAGAACGTGCTTCAAAGCCTCAGCAAACGAGTGTGTATCCACCTCTACTGCGCGCTGATTTACCGCACACAGCTTATCTAGATGAACAAACTCGATAGGATCCTCAACAGTTACAATATGATCATGTTTCGTAATATTAATTTGGTTGATCATAGCCGCAAGAGTCGTCGATTTACCACACCCCGTAGGGCCCGTTACCAAAACCAAACCTCTAGGCTTCTTGCAAATCTCTTTGGTAACCTGAGGTAATCCCAATTCATCAATTGTCCTGATATTGATTGGGATCACTTGGAACACAGTACCCATATGCCCGCGCTGCTTGAAGCAGTTGACGCGGAACCGAGCAACATCCTTGATTGCATAAGCCGTGTCGAGTTCCCAAAACTCTTCAAGCCGTTGTCGCCTATCATCGCTCAAAATTGGGTAGACTAAATCCTCCACCCGCTCGATTCTATCATAATCAGTGCGTATGAGCTTTCCATGAATGCGCATAATCGGCGGCTCACCATATCTTAAGTGCAAGTTGGAACCTTCGTGCGCCACCAGTTCCGTGAGAAGTTGGTCTAACAGCAACTTTATATCACTCCTACTTTGGGTTAAAAGTCAAAAATGCAAAATGTCTACTCTACTGCGCCCTGGAATAGATTTCCAGGGCGATCCAATATCTACTCTGCTGCGCCCTGGAATAGATTTCCAGGGCGATCCAGTGATTTCCAGGGCGATCCAGTGATTTCCAGGGCGATCCAGTGATTTCCAGGGCGATCCAGTTACAAAAATGCATAAGTCTCTCTAATGTAGACGACTTCAGGGACCAAGCAGTTCCCATAATGATCAAAAAACCTATTTCCTGCGAAGCATCTGCTTGAGTTCAGTGTAGTTGCCCGCATGTGCAAGGGCCTCATCTTCGGTAATTATTCCATCCATGCAGTATTTCGCCAAGCACTGGTTCATAGTCTGCATTTCCCAAAACTGACCTTCGGAAATGGCTGTGTATATCTGCCCGGAGCGGCCTTCCTCAAGCAACTTGCTCACGGTCGGGTTCGCAATCAAAATCTCCACCGCAGCAACTCTGCCAGCGCCGTCCGCCTTAGGAACCAGTTTCTGGGAGACAACGCCCTTCAGCGCCACCGCCAACCGCATACAAACCTGCGGTTTATCATGAGGCGGGAACATATTCATAATACGATCCAAAGTCTCCGCTGCGCTGCATGTGTGCACAGTCGAAAGCACCAGATGTCCCGTCTCAGAAGCGGCCAATGCGACGTTCATCGTCTCAACATCGCGCATCTCACCAATAAGAATCACATCCGGGCTCTGCCGGACCACATACTTCAGCGCCTCAGTAAACGAATCCGTATCTATGCCCACCTCGCGCTGATTAACCACGCTCATCTTGTCATGATGAATAAACTCGATCGGGTCTTCCACCGTAACGATATTGCTGCGCCTCGTGGAGTTTATAAGATCGATCATTGCGGCAAGAGTGGTCGACTTGCCGCAGCCAGTCGGCCCCGTCACCAAAACCAGTCCCTGCCGATGTTCACAAAGCCCTGCAATCGCGGGCGGCATCCCAAGGTCTTCCAGGGAACTAAGACTCAAGGGAATAATGCGCAATACTATTCCCGGCGCACCGCGCTGCTGATACACATTCACCCTAAACCGCGCAACACCCTCAATAGTAAACGCAAGATCAAGCTCATGCCTGCGCTCAAACCGGCCTATCTGCTCATGGCTCATAACCGCATAAGCCATCATCTGCGCATCTTCAAGAGTAAGAACTGGATAATCGCCAATAGTTGTGATCTTGCCGTTTAGGCGTATCATAGGTGGTGAGCCTGTCTTAATGAAAATATCTGACGCGCGTATTGCAGCCGCTTGTGTGGCGATCTCTCTTATATCCATCGTGCAATTCCTCATAGAACAACGTTCGCTTTACCCCACAACGCTATGTTTCCACATTATCGTTTCCTGCCCGCCGTTTTGCTATAAAACTGGTTAAAAGATAAGCCAAAACAGCCCCAATTGCCGCAACTCCAAATATAAGCAAAATTCTCGCCCAAAATGACATCCCGGCAGCGCGCCCAACAACAGGTTTCGGCGTGGGTTTTAGAGGAATCTGAATCTTGTCAAAACCACGATCTTTAACCTGCACTCTATATAAGTATGAAGTCCCCTCTTGGCTCATGCCGATTCTTACATACTTATTCTCATAATCCCTCAGCCCCCGGAACCTGTAATCTTTGGTCACCAGGTAACGGATCTCGATGCGCTTAAAGCGTTTGAATGTGTCGACAAACGGCGATAGCGGCAAAAGGCCCTCAGTGTAATTGGCAATGCGCAACATTATGAAGTTGGTGGAAGTTGTCGGCACACTTCCCGGCGTCCCGGCAGATTGCGTGGAACTCTCCACATTTTTGAACAACCAACCCGTCTCGCGGGCCAACACCGAAAGATCAGCGCTAGTCTGATCAGAGTTCATGACGCTATTATACTGGATGCTTACCTGATCATAAGGAGGCATGACGCTCAGAATCATCACCATCACGTCTGGGGCATCAATAAGCTTAGCGGGACCGGCAGCAATCGACGCAGACACTAATCCAAGCGCAAGAAATGCCGCAAGGACCGTATACACAAAAAAACTGCCTCCAGGTCGAGGCAGGCTGATTGATTTGAAGCAGATTGACAGATGAATCAATGGCGTCGCCTGTCTGTGGATAAAATATAAATGGTGGAGCTACGGGGGCTCGAACCCCGGACCTCAACACTGCCAGTGTTGCGCTCTCCCAATTGAGCTATAGCCCCACACGTTCAACGAAAGTATTATACCACGACAACATTTTGTTTTGCAATAGTATCTATCCACAGAAGAAAAGAACCTATCCCTTCCCTTCTAACACCCAACACCCAACACCCAACACCTTTCCTTCCCTTCTATTCCCTATTCCCTGTAACCTATTCCCTACCCCTCCCTACCCGATTCTCTCTGATGCAAACGAATCCAGATCAAGCCCAGCGCGCTCCCCGCGTCCGTAAGCGAAAAATGCGGCGGCAGCGGCCATTGCGGCGTTGTCGGTGCAAAGCGCCGGCGGGGGCGCATTGACTGCTATCCCAAGTTCCTGCCCTTTCGCCTTAATTGCGGCCTGTAATCCGCTATTGGCAGCAACTCCGCCTGCAAGCAACACCTGCCCCACTCCGCGCTCCTCAACCGCGCGGAATGTGTGATCGACAAGCACATCCACCACAGCCTGCTGGAAACTCGCGGCGACATCGGGAATAGAGGTCTGAGCGGATGCCGTCTCCATATACCGAATAACGGCTGTCTTCAATCCGCTAAAGCTGAAATCCAGCGAATCGCCGACCTTTGCGCGTGGGAACCGAATCGTGTGCGGGTTGCCCTCTTTTGCGAGCTTATCAATCATAGGCCCGCCAGGATAACCAAGCCCCATAACCCTCGCGCATTTATCGAAACACTCGCCAGCGGCATCATCACGGGTTCGCGCCAAAATCTCATACTTGCCAAAATCAGACATAAGAATCAAATCGCTGTGTCCGCCAGAAACCACAAGGCACACTAGAGGAAACTTTATATCGCTCGAAACCAGCCAATTCGCGCAGATATGCGCCTCCAAATGATGCACAGCCACCAGCGGCAGATTCGCGGCGTAAGCAATAGTTTTCGCCGCCGCAACGCCAACAATCAGCGCGCCTATAAGCCCCGGACGATTAATCACACCGATGCAATCGATCTCTTTCAAAGTGCAACCGGCCTCGTCCAGCGCTTTCTGAACGGTCGGCAAGATCAACTCCACATGCCGCCTCGAAGCAATCTCCGGCACCACCCCTCCGAACTGTTTATGGATATCGGTCTGCGAGGCCACAATATTGGATATGATTTTTACGCCATCATCCACCACCGCCGCGCTGGTCTCATCGCAACTGGTCTCAATCCCAAGAATTCTCAAGCTACGCCCTCCGACAGAAGCAAGCCGGTAGCATCAGCAAGGCGCTGCCTCAAAGCCTTATATTTGGTCTTAAAAGAAGGTGAATTCATTTTGTCAATCCACATAACCGCTGCATCCTCATAGTTGTCGGTATAGTAAGCCCTACGAATAGCGGCTGGTATGAAGTCATACTTGCGATAAAGGTTCTGCGCGATCTCATTGCTGCCGCGCACTTCCAAAGTAGCCCGATTAGCCCCACGCTTGATAGCCTCATCCAACAACGAAACAAGCAGCAGCTCGCCGATCTTCTTCCCGCGCTGGTCACGCGCAACCCCAAGGGTGGTAATGTGGCTTTCGTCCATAATAATCCACATCCCCGCAAACCCAACGACCTCAGAATCGATGCAAGCAACGATATAAAATGCCGACCGATTGGTGATTTCGGTGAGGTAAGCGCTTTCATGCCACGGCGTTGCAAAGCACTCACGCTCAATCTGCATCACCATCGGCACATCTTCCACATTCATTTGCCGTAATTCAAAAGAAAAATCCAAAAGCTCACCTACCAAGTTCTACCAATCATTTTCCCGTAGTCTAGCACGAGGAAACAGCGAATGTCAATTTTTGGGAGGAGGGGATGGGGCTGGGTGTTGGGGGATGGGGGATGGGGGCTGGGTGATGGGTGTTGGGTGTTTCGGGATTTGAGCGCAGCGGAAATCCCGAAACATACCTTTGTTCGGGCGGATTACCTTTGTTCGGGGCGGATTTGCAATCCCGCCCGTCCCTTCCCCATTCATAATTCAACATTCATAATTCAAAACTCGCGAAGCGTCCCTTCCGGGCTCTCTGCTCTCCGCTTTCCACTTTCCGCTCCCCTTATTTTGCCCATTAGCGATGTTGTGAATGGGTTGCCGGGTTCCAGGGCAAGCGCGATTTTGGCTTCTTTTAGGGCGTTATCGTAGTCCTTGCGCTTGTATAGAACCTGCGCAAGGTCCATGTGAACCACGGGGTTGTTGTCGTTGAGTTCGGTCTTAAATGTATCTTTATCAGCAGGGATTATCGCCAGCGCCCAATAGCCCATACTTTTCCATAGCTGCTCGCATCTTGAGTAAGCCAACGCAGTGATATCATCATAGTAAGGGTCCATCACGGAAAACTGTTGGGTTGCGTCATTGAAGCCTGTGAAAACCCTGTAATGGCCGGATGTATCGTAGGAACTATTTTGCTGAAGCGCTATCACTGGAATTCCCGCTGCTATTTTGAGCTTAACATCTTCGATGCTTGAGTTCCAGGAATAGGCCGCGAAACCCAAATTTCGAGCGTATAGGAGCATATCCGCGCCATTTGTGGCACCGGAAGTGGAGTCGAATATACTCGTGCCGATCATTTCCTGAGTGACCGATTTGCCATAGTGTCGCAGCACGGAGGTCATGGTGGCAGGCCCGCAATAGTTGGTGATCTGCTTTGTGCGAATAACCCCCTCGATCTTTGAAGATTTTGGGCTGACGCCCGCCGGCGCAATCGTAGCTAACACCATCAGGCTCAACGCTAATGCGATAGATGTGGCCAGGGACTTTTTGCAGTGTATCATTGTCAACTCCGGGATAGGTAATGCGCGGATTGTATTGCGCGGTAGTCGCTGCTGCAGCGCAGCGCCTGTTTTCATTATAGCAGGGTATATTTGCGCCGCAAGCAGAGGGGCGGCATTCTTGAGTTAAAAAGTCAAAAAAAATTGCATGCAGCCTATATTATTCATGATATGCGGTAGGCTTCGGCATCAGGATACCGAAGCAACTAAACCTAAGACCTAGAACCTAACAAAGCGCTATGCCTTTACCACAACATCTATTGCTCTAAGCAGTTCTTCTATCGACTGCAACGACTCTGCGCCCAATGAAATTATTTCATCAATCAATTTCGTGGCTTGCCCATCGGTGAAGTCGCGTGATGAGATGAGTTCGGGCTTTAGGAGGAGCACTTTTTTGCCGGTTTTGGCGGAGTGTTTGCGCTGCCAACCCTTTATCTGCGCACAAATAAGAATATACGGCTAATTGGGGCGATTGTGCTCATGATAGCCGCCGGAATACTTGCTTTGACGGGTTATTTGGGGTTCTGGGATCATATGCAGGGCTTCGGGAAGTGGATGCCCGCTACTATGCAAAAGTGACACAATGTTTTTTCGCCCTGCGAAGGAGGAATCTGGACGCCTTATGTGGAAAGCTCATATGCCAACAATTATTGTGGCGCAATAATCATAGAGGTGATCGATGTTAGATTCCAGCTTTCCATACATAGCTTTCAACACTGCAGCCGCGTTGTTCATATTAGCGCGATATCTGTATCGCGGGCTGACCGACCCTGATCAGAAGAAATGGGCCCAAGCGCTTGCGGTACCTGGCGGCGTGGCGATAGTTCTTGGCTCGCCGGTTATCCGCGGTTGGCTATTGAAGGGAATGGCAGGCAGCGCTCTCGATATCATGAGCATGTTACTGGGTCTCTTCTTCATTGGCCTCGCGGTTGCTATTTGGCGAGGATTGAACTTGCTGCCTCTGGGCACTTATGCCGCTTTCGCGGGATTGATGGAATTGATAGTTGGATTGAAGTTCCTCGGTTCGCAGATGTGGCATAATCTACATGTTGCGACAATGCACGGAATGGCAGGCTTGGAAGTTCTTGTGATTCCTGCTCTTGCGATAGCTCTCATCACAACGGGTTTGGGCTGTTTTGCAGCTCTATATATGCTGCGATCACATAGAAATCAAATAGTTGGAACAGCTTTATTCGTTCTGTCCGCCATCTTTTGGCTCATCGCTGGATTGACAGTATTGATTGGCGTTTTGTGGGCGCAGGCCCCTAGTGGCCTGTTTCTATAGAGTGCAGGATTTCATCTATTGAGCCAACAGCCTCCGCGCCCAATATGATCATTTCCTCAATCAATTTAGCGGCTTGCCCATCGGTAAAATCGCGTGTGTTGATCAGATCGGGCTTCAGTAGCAGAGTTTTCTTGCCAGATTTGGCGGCATCGCGGACTGATTCTATATTAGATAGGTTGCCATTCCCCACCGGCACATCAGTAAGAACAACAATATCCGCCGAACTTACCAGCTCTGTGTGCTCTATTATTGCTTCGGACGTGAACTGCGAAAATATCGGCTGGGCAATGTGAACTATGTCCAGAGCTTCTGCAACTTCCTGGTCGGCATCACCTGCGCTCAAAATGCCGCACGAAACCTCGTAGCCACGTCTGATAAGCTTTGCGAGAATCGGCGCGGCGGTTCCCCCACCCCCAACCACATGCACCCGCAACGGCGAATCGAACGCGGCAGATGGCACATGCGACTTTGGCTTAACACCCGATATCACGTATGGCCGATGGGTTGTGGGGTGTTTGCGCACCCAAACCTCTGCGCCATACACCCGGCGAATGTTCTCGGATGTGATCACATCTTCGGGCGATCCGCTTGCCTGCACCTCGCCGCCGCCAATAAGAATCAGCCGATCACAATACTGACTGGCAAGGTTTAGATCGTGCAACACGGCCAATACCGTAAGCCCGCGTTCGCGGTTCAGGCTCTTTACGAGGTCCATAATCTCATATTGAAAACTAATATCCAAATGAGAGGTCGGTTCGTCCAAGAGAAGCACGTCAGGTTCTTGCGCAAGCGCCCTCGCCATCATCACCCGCTGCCTCTCGCCCCCGGAAAGCGTCATTATTGGGCGGTCTTTAAGGTGCAATGTGCCAGTTCGCGCTAAAGCATCCATAGCGATCTGGGTGTCCTTTGCGCCCTCAACTGCAAACCTGCCGAGCCTCGGTGAACGACCCATCAAGGCGATTTCGAGCACCGTGAAATCGAATGTTACAATGGTGTCCTGAGGAACTACCGCAACCTGCCTTGCAAACTCACGCGCGGGTATGGAATATATGTTCTTGCCGTCCAAACGCACCTCACCGCACTCAGGCGCAAGTGATCGAGACATCGCGCGCAGCAGCGTGGTCTTGCCGCTGCCGTTCGGGCCGATAATCCCGACGAAATCAGAGGCCGCCAACTCTAATGAGACACCGTTTAGTATGCGCTCGCCGTCGTAACCTGCGGTTATGTTGTCTGCTTTGATCTTATAGTTCATTTTAGTTTGATAGTCCGATGGTTTGATAGTTTGATGGCAGGGGATCGAAGATCCCAGATAGCCACTTACGGGCCGGATTGCAAATCCGCCCGAACAAGTGTTTCGGGATTTCCGCTGCGCTCAAATCCCGAAACACCTCACAAGAGCAAGGCTCGGCGGGAGCCTCGCCCTCCCCACTGTTCCCTGTAACATGTTCCCTATTCCCTGTCCCTTCCTTTTCTCCGCCCATTCTACCAGATTTTGGGCCAATTGTGCGATATATGGTGTATAATGACCATGTATTGTGCAGGCAGCCTCAGAATCGAGGAAACATTATGAAAATCGAAAAGCTCAACACGGATAACCTTCGAGGAGGCGTCTTCTGCGCTCATGGCAAGCCGAAATCTGAGGAAATGTATGATCAGATGGAAGCTTGGCTGGACGGCAACCTCCTGAGGGGTCAAATAGCTAGAGCTGATAATGGCGAAGTTGCTGGTTTTGTGCTTTACTATCCCATTGAAGAAGCCCCGCTGGATGTTGAAGGCGAAGGCCTTTATATGGTGCAGTGTGTGTATGTGAAGCCCGAATATCAGAAGGCGGGCACGGGAAAGGCTCTTGTGGAAGCGGCCATGGCTGATGCTCACAAAAATGGAGCGACAGGGCTTGCCGCAGAGGGTTTCTCAGATAGGATCAATACCGGTTTTGAATACAAACCAGGCGCATTTTTCGCCCACATGGGAATGACCGCAACCGACACGCGCGGCCAGGGCACGCTTTATTATGTGGGGTTCAATACGGAGGCTGAGCCTCCGCGTTATCTGGAGCCAGACTTCAAGCCGAAACCTCACATGGAACCGAGAATCAAAGTGGATATCCTTGATTGCCGCCGGTGCTATACGTTTGTCCACAACAGAAACCTGGTGGAGACAGTTCTTGCCCAGGTTGGGGAGGACAAGGTGACGTTAGAAGTGCATGATCAAAACGACCGCGCCGCGATTCTTGATAAGGGAATGTCCACCGGCGTGTTTATAGATGGCAAATTAACGTTTTTCGACGGTCCGATTAGCGAGGATGACATTATGAACGCCATCGAGATAGCTTATAACGCCCGTTTGCGGGCAACTGACCGTTAAAATATTTTTAGCAGGCAATGTTTGAGTTAACAATCTGAGGGGTAAATTCCCTTTGGTAGACACATCACATCCTACTTGACGGGGTCGGAGCTTCTCGACAGAGCTTTCGGCCCCGTCCACTATTATGGGCTACTCAGAATGCCAACGTGATTGATATCCTGCCCGAACACGAGGCTGTTATTCTTCAATAATCACACGGAAGCCGACATCATATACCTGCTGATACGGCTGGTAGGGCAGTCGAATCGCTGATCCGGCATCCACCGGTCTGCTGGCCCATGAACCGCCGCGAGCTACCTTTCGCTCGGTTAGGCTGCCATCGTTTCGGCCATCGTTATCAACATACGGGTAGGGCCTGTAGCTGGAGCGGGTCCACTCGTTGACGTTGCCGACGATATCTTTTAGGCCCCACGGGCTGGCTTCATATTGACCTACATAGTCAACTATGAACCACTTGTCCTCGAAACGCTCATCATGCAGCGGGAAATTCATGTCTGGTGGATATGGGTTGCGGTGCATGATAATGGGGCCGCCCTCGAAGCCGACGGATGTCCAGCGCAATTCCCTACCTGCCAGATTTGCCCATTTGGTGTAGTCATCATTAGCGCCGCCATAGAAGAAATCATTAGGAGAACCGGCCCTCGCAGCCCATTCCCATTGCGCTTCGGTCGGCAAATTCACCTTTGCCCCGAGAGACTTGCTCATCCACTTGCAGAAATCCATTGCACGGCTCCAAGTGACACGCGCCACCGGCTGATTGGGATGGTTGGCGATATAGCCAGGGAAGTTGTGGTCCTTGCCATGCTGGTCTATATAGCGAGTATCATGGTTGGGGTCGAATTTCTTATACTGAGCGTTTGTGATCTCGGTCTCGCTCATCCAAAATGGTTTTGCGATATTTACTACAGCACGCGGATATTCATCGGAATAACCGTTCAAGCTGCCCATGATAAAGCGCCCAGCGGGAATACGCGCGAAGTTCATCTTCTGGCCGTCCGGAAGCGTAATAACTTTGCGACCTTCGCCTGGTTTTGGCTGAACAGGCATGCCGGGAACTGTGAGATTATCTTTAGGCGGCGACTGAACGGCCTCGGGCTTCACGTATACCGGCGCGGGACGGGCTTTGATCTCTTCGTCCACGCGCTTGTATTCATCCTCGGGTGAAGTATCAATATTGGCGAATATCTTGGCCAATTCGCAGCGTCTTTCTTTCTGCGGCCGTCCCTCAAAATTGCCGGGGTTCCACCTGCCAACAAACGGCGCATTGAGGTCAATCCAGGCGTAAAGCCTGTCCCAGCCTTCGCGGTCCAGCTTCACGCCATAATGCCCTTTCTTGAGCATCTGAATAAGCGGGCTGGTGGAAACGTGATACTCCATCGGGTTCAGCATTTCCTGCTCGCTCTCAGGCCCGGGCCTGCGGACATACGGATGAATGGCTTTATAGGTCTCATCAGCATTGCGCATAGGCCACGGCTTGAGGCCATCGGCACGCTGTGAACCATCATGGCAACCCCCGCAGAACCTCTGCGCCACAGGATATACTTCATGCTCGAAACCGAATGGTCTCACCTCACCGTACCAAGGAGTAATCTTACGAATAGGGCTGTTGTCTGCAATTGTTCGCCTGGCCGGAATGGTGGACCGAATGTCCTCATGGCATCCTACGCAAGAAACGCGCTCGCCAGGCATACCGACAACCCATGAGCGCATAAGCTGCATCGAGGCGCCGTCGCTATCCAGCGGTTGAAGTGAAATGGGAGTGTTAGACGGAATCTCGAAACACGCAGAACCGTCAGCCTCCACAGGCGCCGTTCCGAGTATTCGCTTGATATCCCAACCGGCTTCAATGCCCAACGACGCATGGCCGCCGGTGCCTACATAGTTGAAGTGATATGCGAAAATGCGAAGATTTTTCACCGAACCGCGCGGAATGCCCTTAAGACCGGGGCCTTTGTAGATATCGGCGATATGCACGGTCGCGGTCTTTGAATCAGGCTTGATGCGGTCTGGCAGAATCGGCGGGCGAGGGCGGGCAGCGAGCATCATAGGCTCAAACATCGAAGCGTCTTTGTCATCCTCCGCAAGCAGGGTCATATTGTCGAATGTGTCTACCAGATAAACGCCCCAAGGCTGCCCATAGGGCTTCGCGCTTACTAAAAAATATTTGTCGCTCAGGGGCGTTGGATATACGAAATACGGCTTACCCAACTCATACTGGTTTCCTGTTTGCCGGTCGCAGACATCTCCAACCACGGGCTTGCCCCACCCGGGAATCTCTGCGACGCATCCGGTCTGCTCCGCGGGTAATACGTCGGTCATAATACGCAGGAACGAACCCGCGGGGCCCCAGTCTTTATCGGTAGGAGTGAACTTGAACGGGTATTTGCGGGCGAGCGATGGGTCAAAAATCACTAGACGGCCCTTTTCCGGCTCATCATGATGCCCGCCGACGATTCCAACAACCTTTTGTGTGCTGCCAGGTATAGATTTACACTGCAAGAGAGCCGTCGGGTAATATGAACCGCTCCCGTAAAGCGAGAACTGCGAAGTGCCGTCCGGGTTCATCGTCATAAGGATGCGCGAGTAATAATGCATCAGGTCGGAGTATTCCCAGCGGGTATAGAGAATGCGGCCATCGTTGGTGACGCTGGGGGTGTAGTCAGAATCCTGCTCATAGGTGAGCTGGCGGATGTTGCCTGTTTTCGGGTCCAAAAGATAGGTTTGAGCCATAGGTCGGCTGCCATTTTCGCAAGGCAGAGCCTGGTAAGAGGCGGTCGAGAGCATAACAATACGGCCATCCGGCAAATAGCACGGATCAAACCAATCAACATCGGGATAGTCGGTCGGCGAAATCTGCTTCAGGCCCGTTCCATCTATATTGACCTGAAAAACAGCCCATTTGCGTTTTGCGTCCAGGCTGGAAAAGAGCATTTTGTCGCCCGAAAAATCAAGATCAACGTCCCGCACAATAACGTCATTCGTGGGCTTGTAGATAGTTTCAAATTTCGGGTTGCCGCGCAGGTTTGAGAGGACTACAATCGCGTCGTCCCAGCCGCTGCGATCGATGGTGACATGGGTGTGGCTGTTGAGCGAGATAAAACCGTAGCCGCGCCCTCTGCGAATCATCATGATCTTGTCGCTGTCGAGCAACGGGTTCGCGAGCAGCGCCATACGCACGCCTCTGATCAGCGATTCTGCTTCCGCGAGCTTTTCAGGTTCGACGGTATTGAATGATTTAAAAATCTCTTCCCGCTTGGCCTTGAATGCGGCAAGCGCCGCACGGTGTTTGGCGGCATCGTAAACACCCGGATAGGTGCGGGCCAGGTCTTCAATAGCGCGCGACACCGCATCCACATTGATACGCGCAAACTCCTTGCCCAGGTCGAAGTTCGGCTGAGCGTTAAGAGATGTGGTTAACACGCTCAACAGTAAAATGCAAAGCGCCAACAAGTTGTTTCGGGACGCCCTCGTCCCGGAACCCCCGCGCTTCAAAAGCATGGATAGCATGGAATACATCATTATTTACCTCTTTAAGCTTAGGTTTAGAAAACACAGCAGTAGCGTCCGACACCTGTTTCGTGCCGCACGAGCATTTTCCCTATTATACTTGCTGCGCTTATACAAGCATAGCACTATATTATAATGTCGGAAGCGTGGGGGCTTGATTGCCTTTAGGGTGTGATTTGTATTGAATGAGCGTTGAGAGTTTTCCTGTCACCGACACTGAACCAGCACTTAGATTTCGGGTCCCATTCGCAGCCTTTGTAAAAATAAGCCTCTGCGTTAAAGAGCTTAACATGCCCATCGGCAAAGAGAATATGGGAGCCGTTGCTGTGGAGTTTCGTGTTGGTGAAAGCATTCTGTGGCACGGCTTTTGGGTCCTTGTTTGATTTGTTGCTGGGTTTTAGTTCTGAATCCAGCAAACGGCCTGATTCAGAAAGCATCATCAATCTGCCGCTGCTTTTGATGATCTTTTCAGGCTGTTCGATAAGATTTCGGTTAAATGCATAGCTTACTTCAGCAGATTTCGATTTCGCCGACAATGAGGCCGACGGGCATTTCCAAACGCTGGAAGTGTCACCTCGCTCGACGATAGATTCCATATAAGCATAAAGCCCCTCAACCCAATTCACGCCATGTTGGAACTTATACGGCTTTCCTGTAACCTTATCATATCCAATAGCGCTCAATTTCACTTTACTGCTGATGGGGTCAAGTTTGTGATTCGTTGTGAATGGGCGATTGGTTGGATAAGTCTCATCCCAATCGGCCAGATACATTTTGATTGAGTTGCCAATTTGTTTAAGATTAGTCTGGCAATTGCTGGGACGACCACCATCACTGTGGTCAGAAAACAATGGCAGTAACACCATAAAAGCCACCACAACCAGAACGATAACACCTATAACATTAGCCAATACGCTGTAACTCGGAGATTGAGAATTGTATTGTTCGTTCATTGGGACATCCTCCATGTGATTCTGCTGATTGCTTGTTAGACTTGTATTCTATAGCAAGTGTTCCGAGCGAAGAATTTGGCTCGGCGGGAGCCTCGCCCTCCCATTCCCAACACCCAACACCTAACACCTAACACCCAACACCAGGGACTCGCGGCCTGCGGCCGCGGCTTCGGCATCAGGATACCGAAGCAAGTGGGCTTAGCTTTCGGCTCGGCGGAAGCCTCGCCCTCCCATTCCCAACACCCAACACCTAACACCCAACACCAGGGACTCGCGGCCTGCGGCCGCGGCTTTGGCATCAGGATACCGAAGCAAGTGGGCTTAGCTTTCGGCTCGGCGGGAGCCTCGCCTTCCCCTTCCCCAACACCCAACACCTAACACCCAACACCTAAATTGCCCGCAATTTCCTTGACAAATGGGCTCATTTTTGGTACCGTTGTAGGGTTGACTGACCAATAGGCGCTTTTCTGTGGCGGCTTATTAGGCAAGGAGTTCTTTGATGGCAAATGTGATAGTTATCGGATTGCTGTGGGGCGATGAAGCCAAGGGGAAAGTTGTGGACTTTCTCGCGCAGGAAGCTGATTATGTAGTGCGCTATAATGGCGGAAATAACGCCGGCCATACCGTGGTGGTGGGCGAAAGCGTTTATAAATTTCATACGGTGCCGGTCGGCATTTTGCATGAGGGCGTCACTGTTGTGATTGCCGATGGCGTTGTGCTGGACCCGAAAGTCTTCTGCGGTGAGTTGCTGGCGCTCAAGGAGCGCGGCATAAACACCAACAGGATCAAGGTGAGCGGCAACGCGCATATCATCCTGCCTTACCATAATATTTTCGATGAGCTGGAGGAATCTTCCAAAGGTTCCAGCAAGATTGGCACAACAGGCATGGGCATCGGCCCGTGCTATGCGGATAAGATGTCACGCATTGGTATTCGTATTTCCGAATTTGTTGACCCGCAGAGATTTCGCGAGCGGCTTAGCGCGGTAATTAAGCGCAAGAATGACATCATAACCAAGGTATATGGCGGCAAACCTCTGGATGCGGAAGCGGTCTTTAACGAGTATAAGGCCTATGCGGAAGTGATTGCTCCGTTTGTGACCAACACGGCGATGCTTCTCTATAATGCATCTAAGAATTATGCGAATATTGTTTTTGAAGGCGCGCATGCCTCGCTTTTGGATATCGACCACGGCACCTACCCGTATGTCACCAGCTCACACTGCGGGGCTGGAGGGGCTTGCATCGGCACGGGAGTCGGACCAACCTCAATCGACCGCGTAATAGGTGTGGTCAAAGCTTATACCACAAGAGTTGGCGAAGGGCCATTCCCAACCGAGCTTGAGTGCGCAACCGGCGAGCGCATTCGCAAAAACGGCAATGAATACGGAACCACCACCGGCCGCCCGCGCAGATGCGGCTGGTTTGATTCGGTCGCGGTGAGGTATACATCCGCACTCAACGCCACATCTGCCATTACCCTCAGCCTGCTGGATGTTTTGAGCGGATTCGATAAGGTCAAGGTCTGCACGGCCTACGAGATCGACGGCAAGCGGGTTACGGATTTCCCGCAAGATATTGAAGAATTAGCAAAAGCCAAACCGATTTTTGAGGAACTGCCGGGCTGGAGCGAAGATATTTCCGAAATCAAAGAATTTGCCGACCTGCCTGAGAACACAAAGCGCTATGTCGCAAAAATCGCCGATTTGGTGGAAACGCCCATCTGCATGGTAAGCGTTGGAAGACGCCGCGACCAGACCATTATTCTTGATGCTGAAATGCTGCAGATGTAAGAAATCGCGTTCATTGAATTGATGGTTCGTCCAATGGAGTTGAATGATGAATAAAGAACAGGCGCTTGCGGTTTTTGAGAGTTATAATATTCGCCGGGTTTATGATGAACGGTCCGAAATGTGGTTTTTCTCGGTGGTGGATATTATCGCGGCTTTGATTGGGCAGCCAGATCATCAGGCCGCGCGAAATTACTGGAAAGTTCTGAAAAATCGGCTAAAGAAAGAGGGTAGTCAAACGGTTACAGATTGTAACCGGTTGAAAATGATTGCCGAGGACGGAAAGATGCGTTTGACCGACGCAGCTTCGCCGGAAACGCTCCTGCGAATCATACAATCGGTTCCGAGTCCCAAAGCGGAACCCATCAAACTTTGGCTCGCCAAGGTAGGTTACGAGCGGATTCAGGACATGAGCGATCCGGCTCGATCCCTTGACCGCGCCCGCGAATACTGGCAGCAGCACGGACGAAGCGAGAAATGGATTCAGCAGCGGATGATGGGGCAGGAAACCCGCAACAAACTCACCGATTACTGGAAAGATCACGAGATAAACGAAGAAGATGAATATGCCGTTCTGACCAATATCATTCATCAGGAATGGAGCGGCGTTTCAGTTAAGAAGCACAAGGACATCAAGGGTCTCAAGACCCAGAACCTGCGGGACCACATGAGCGAAGCAGAGCTAATCTTTACGGCCCTTGCGGAGCTTTCCACCCGCCAGATTGCCGAGAGCGTGGTGGCGACCGGCATGGCCGAAAATGCAGAAGCAGGTAAGACAGGCGGCAAGATCGCCCAAAAAGCCCGCATTGAGCTGGAGCAGAAAACCGGAAGGAGTGTGGTCTCCGGCGATAATTTCTTGCCTCCGGAAAGCCCAACAAGAAAACTCAATAGCGTAAAGACGGTGGATGGCGATGAATAACAGCTTCATCTGGATTTGCAGGAGTTCTTCCTGTGAGTATGAATGAGTTTTTCCTCAAAGGCCCGATGCCAATCCAACCAAGATTTCCCGCATCATTATAAAACTGAAGACAAAGACCGGGCGGCAAGCATATCACCTGCCGCCCGGTTTTTTCGCTCATCCTATCGCTTATTTGTTATCTTCTAATGGGTGATAAGAAGGCAGACTCGTATGCGCCCATGTCCACCCTTGCGCCGACTATGCGGTTGAAACCGGCGTAATCGACCGGCGGAATCGCCGGGGCGGTGTTGAACCCCGTGTTAACGCACGGCGATGGAGCCGTAAGGTGATAATCACCCAATGCCAGATTCACAAAGAGCGGGTCTACGGAGATATTTCCGCTGCCTGGAGCTGGCGTGAGGCCGGTGTAGTTCGCCCCGGCAGGGTTGTAGACGCAGTTGAAGCGCACAATGGGTGTGCTTGTATATGAGTAGAGTCCTGACGAGTTAAATGCGACTATATTGTTCCAGGTGTTCGCCGAACTTTTGTAGGCATAGGCAATCCCGCCGCCCTTTTTCGATGCGATATTCGAAGCAATTGTATTGTTGGTCAGGATTGGCAATGAATACCACCAAACGCAGATTCCTCCGCCGTATTCTTTCGCAGTATTGCCAGCGATGATATTATCTGTTACCGTAGGCGAAGAATGGTCGTAAATGTATATCCCGCCGCCGTTGAGCAGAGATTTGTTGCTCGTTATGAGATTTCGCGTGATTGGCGGCGAAGAGTTGGCGCAGTAGATGCCGCCGCCATACAAATCGGCCGTATTACCGATTATCCAGTTGGCGGTAATGCTTGGCGAAGACCCATCAAATACAAATATTCCGCCTCCGTCAAATCCTGCGCTGTTTCCCAGTATATTGTTGCTGAGTATGCATGGAGACGACTGGCATTCGCAGTCTATTCCCGCGCCATAATAAGCGGCGCTGTTATTGCTGATAGTGTTGTAACCTATAAAGGGTTTGGCCTGCGCTTCGCAGCAAATGCCGCCTCCCCAAGCATCCGCGAAGTTGTCTGTGATGAGGTTGTCGCTGATAGTAGCAGCGCCTCCAACACAGTAAATCCCGGCCCCACGGCTCCCACCATTGCCTGTGATGATGTTCTGGGATATGATAGGATTGGTGTAAAAGCACAATATCCCACCGCCGCCATAATCATTGTAGCCGTTGGTAATTGTGAAGCCAGAGATGATGGTGTTTGAAGTCAACGCAAATGCCATTGTGACTGCGCTTCCCGTCCCTTTTCCATCGATTATCGACGCGAATGGGTCGGGGGCTGGTCTTGGGAACGCGGGTCTGTCCGAAAGATTGGCCTCATTACCTTTGAATCCTCCATAGAGTTTCACGCCCTCTCTGAGGATCAGCACTTTTTCGTACGTGCCTGCCGCAACCCAAACTTGGTCGCCGCCTATGGCGAACGCCGCCTCTATTCCAAATTGAATCTGGCCGAACGCATTCGCCCAACTGCTGCCGTTACCCACCCCTCCAACCTTCACGAACACGGTCCCGAGAGCTGGCAGAGCTAACCCACACAAGCAAAGAATCGTCACCAACAATAAGAGCTTTCTCGCCATTTCGTCACCCTCCTGCAAGTTCGATAGCAAGCACACATAATGACTGCTAAGTCGCTATCTTTGCAGCCGTTTTACCCTCATTCGGGCGTGCTTACACACATTCAAGCAAATTGGTGTCATAATTTCGTCACTTTATGGTTGCTTGCTGGCGGGCACGATAGATATCGCACCCGATCAAGGATTGTTAGATAGTGCGTCCGGAGGTTTCGGGATTTCCATTCCGCCTGCGGCTCCATTCAAATCCCGAAACACCGCACATACCTGAACCTATGGAGCAGGCTCTTACCCGGCGTTGTCTGCGTCAACATCAGTCACTTCGACGTTCGCCAGGTGGCAGGTGTCATTCATCAATCGCAGCGATGGGTTCTCGCCAACTTCTAATATGGATAGGCTGGCGTTGGAGAAATGCAGCTTACGATAGGCGGATATCGGCAAGTCCAGAGCAGATAGCACAAGGCCGCTAAGCGAACCCCCATGGCATATAACGAGAACCTGTGAGCCGTCCGGTTGTTCTCCAATCACCTCTGAGATGAACCGAGCGCAGCGCTCGATTACCTGCTGATGGGTCTCAGCGTCAGGAGGAGCGCCGGATGGAGTGCGTCGCCATGCGTGCTGGTCGGTGGGGAAGCGTTCTTCGATCTCCTGCCGAGTCATCCCTTGCACAACCCCGAAGGCTCTCTCGCGCAGAAGCGGCGTAGGGTGGATCGGCAGCGAGTGTGAGCGGGCGATGATCTCCGCAGTCTGCATAGCACGGTCGAGATCGCTTGAGTATACGGCATCAAAGCTCTCAGAAGCTAATCGCCGCGTCACAACCTCCGTCTGCTTGATGCCCAGCAACGTGAGAGGGCTGTCGCTCTGCCCTTGAATGCGTCTTTGAAGATTGAACTCGGTCTCACCATGCCTAATTAAATATAATCTGATCAAAACTCACCCCACCTCAGAGCGCCAAGCTCCAGGCCTTCCTTTGTAACCCGAAGAGAGCCAAATTGAACAACCCTCACCGGGGAAATAGTCTTCATTGGAGACAAAACGAATATGCATTTTTGCTTGAAATCGATAGCCTGAATCAAGCCCACATTGAGCGTGTGGCCGTTTTCGTCGGCGAGGCCAACCAGCAAGTTTCCAAAAAGTTCGCCAGGCATGATAGTTATCTTGCTAGTCTTAAACTCTTCCTCTAAAATAACCATACCAGATTTGGAACAAGCGCGTTCGGAGACGATAAAGATGCCGTCGCCGGTGATTTCCGCGTGGAGCACCTTGCACTTCAGCGCATCTTCGATACTCTTCATATATTGCCACTTCATCGGGCGGCCCGTGCCAAGCCACGTATTCCAGCAGCAAACATCCTGCATCCGAATAATATGCCCGTGCACATCGTGGAAGTGGTTATAGAAATTAAGCCGTCTGCGAGCGGTGCGAAATTCGGTTGGTTTCCTCCGAGCTTCAGCGGATGCTTTCAAAGCTATCGTCTTAACAGACTCGATCTTCGAAAATGGCGCAAGCAGGTGCTCTATCTCGCGCCGCTTTTGTATGCCGACTAAATAATTCGGCCTCACAAGATCGGTTTTGTAAGTTTTCAGCTTCCTGCCGGGTTCGCCTTCCACCATGCCCGTCGTGTCTACAACAACAAGCTTTGCGCCAAGTTCCAGCGCGGCGTCAACCATCTTTTTGACGCCAATCGCACACTCCATCATGTGGCCGATAGGGCTCGTTCCACCCACAAAATAGAGCCGCTTTGGCTTCAGGTCTGAGAGCGCCTCGATGGGCTTATCTACTATCGCCATGCTGATCGTACCCGGTGCGCCGATTTCAGACTGCCCAACGTCTGCATCCACGATAAATGTGGGTATACTAGCCTGGTATCCGGCTGCACAAAGCTGCAGGCAAAAGTTCGTCTTGCCCACATCAGTATTGCCGAGGACCATAACAACTCCGGGCACGGATATGATATCATTAACCAGGTTAACCCATTCGGGACTAATATTCACAATGAACCTTTTCCCAATTGATGAAACAAATTCCTGCATAAACCAGTCTTGTATATATAGAAAACAGAAAGAGGTGAACGAGATGCGCGCAATTATATGGATCATGGTGGCAATTATCGCTTTGGGGTATGTGATATTCGCATATCTCACCGTCGACCGCAGAGACGACCAAGCCAAAATCAAAGCGCTTTTCTCCCAGGCAGCTGCGGCAATCCAAAAGCGCGACCTGGATGGAGCAATCTCCTGCGTTTCAAAGAATTATAAAGACCCGGCAGGCATGAAATATGATAACCTGCGCGCCATTACCGCGCAAGCTCTCCGCACCGAACAAGATTACAAAGTAGAATATGTTCAGGAAAAGACAATAATAGCCGATAACGCCGCCACGGCAAGTATCAAGTTAAACATTATAGATAATAAAGGCGGAGGCATCATCTACAAGCGCGACCTCACGGTATATCTCGCGAAAGAAAAGGGCTGGCATGGCCTTATCATTCCAACCCATTACTGGAGAGTAACCAATATTGACGGCCTTGGACTTAATCTGCAGGACGGTTTATAACAGAAGTAGCTCAAGCGGCATCCCTGGACTGCTGCGATGCGCTCCAGTCTTTGAGGAAAGATTCAAATGCGTCTGCTGCTAGCGCTGGACTGATTAAGTATCCCTGCGCATAGTCGCAATCCAGCGATCTGATAGTCGCCATTTGTTCCTGGTCTTCAACCCACTCAGCCGTAACCCGCATGCCAAGATTGTGGGCCATCACAATTATTGACTCGGTCATAGCCCTGTCATTCTGGTTTTGGTCGCAGTTCCTGATGAAATACCCATCTATCTTCAAGTGAGAGATCGGAAGTTTGTTGAGCCTGCTGAGCGATGAGAAGCCGACTCCGAAATCGTCGAGGCATATACTCACACCCAGGGACTTCAGAATGCCCAAAACATCCAGTTCGTCGTTTTCGTTTTTGGCGAGCGTGGTTTCGGTGACCTCGATCTTCAGGCTGCCCGGAGGCAAACCGACCTGAGAAAGAGCTTCATCCACTTCTGACACAAATCCAATGTCGCTCAATTGGATGGGCGACACGTTTACCGACATCTCAAAGTCATCGTAACCCATATCATGCCAGCTTCTGCACTGTTTGCAGGCGGTTTCCAGAACTAATTTACCCATCTGAAGTATCAGGCCAGTCTCCTCGGCTACAGGTATAAACATTCCGGGAGAGATCATTCCCTTCTCTGGATGGTCCCAGCGCAGCAGCGCCTCAGCGCCCGCGATCTGCATTGTTTTTATGTCAACTATGGGCTGGTAGTATACCTTAAGCATATCCCGCTCAATAGCGAGTCTGAGATCTTGTTCCATCTCTATTCTTGTCATGTTTGCCTGGCTGATTTCGTCGGAGAAGAACTGGCAATTATTACGTCCCATCTCCTTAGCCTTATACATAGCAGCATCAGCGAATTTGAGCAGTCCCACCACATCCGTCGCGTTATCCGGGCAGATGCTTACCCCTATGCTTGCTCCAATGACCAGCCTGCTTCCGACGATCTCATACGGCATGGAGATCTGCTCAAGTATGCGCTGAGCTACCTTTGCAGGGGCATCCTTAGAGTTGATATTATCTAACAAGATTGTAAACTCATCACCATCCATCCTGGCTAGAATATCTCCTTCTCTAAGGCATGAACTTAATCTGGCTGCGGTGTCCACAAGCAGTGCGTCACCCGCTTTATGGCCCAGAGTATCATTTACCATCTTGAAGTTGTCCAGGTCAATGAATAGCACAGCCAGCGAGCGTAATTTCTTGCCTGAAGCGCTCTTGATGAGCTTACTGAGATGTTGCTCGAAGTAATGGCGATTGGGTAAGCCCGTGAGCGCATCGTGGGTTGCCTGGTGACTCAACTCGACAGCATTCTCCTCGATCTCCCCTTTCGCAATCTCCAAAAATACTGCATATTCTTTAGAAGCAAGCAATGCCGTTTCGAGTTGGCAGTTCACTTTGTCGATCTCAGCATTGGCCAGGCGCAGCGCGTCCTCCACTCGCTTGCGTTCGATGATCTGGAGATTCAAAGGACGAAACACAAACACGTAAACCCATGGCACAAATAACACAACCAACACAATCGCATCTATTATGGCAGTTACCCAGACCGAACGTATTTTAAGGATAGGCAAAAGACACATTACCACCACCTCTGAACAGAAGATGAGGAATGTCAATGTGATTCCCAACCGACTTGGTGAAGAGACATTCATGCTTTCTTACTTCTTTCAATACGAGATTTGAGATGGCATGTCTTGCGTGCGTTGCCAGCTCTAATCTGAACCAATAAAGAAAACTTGCAGTCGAGTTGTCTGCTCATTGTAATACTAATCCTGCTTGATGACTAACACAATGCACTCCAGATTTGGCAAGCTCACGCAAATACGTGAATCGCAACGCATTGAGAAGTCCCTATCGCCAATGATAGATTTCATTAATTCTATCGGTGATTAATTACAAAATCCTCAGAGCATGCAGCAATATTATTAGAGAATTCAATGTTGGCATCTGAATTTATGGAGGGAGAAAGGGTGGTTGGAATAACTAACTTGACGCCTATATCTCGAGGATTGTTGAGCCGTTGTTAATATTTAGAATCTTTGCGCAAGATTCTGTGATAAGTCCGACACTAGGTATAGGCTTTCCATCTACTGTATATTTTGGAATTGATGGGCTGCCTGGGTTCATCAGAACCAGACCATCAACGCGCTCCAACATGGGAATATGCGTATGTCCAGAGATGAAATAATTTGCCTTGTAGCGTTTGCCCATATCGAGCATGATGAATCGGTTGATAGTGTGACCGTGGTTCACAACGATGTTTATGCCATTGCAGCATGCGTGAGCGTAAGGAGCCTGCACAGGCATATTGAGCAATTCTTCATATACCTGAGCATCGCAATTACCCTGCGCGATCACTATGGGGATATCGAGGCCGTTGAGAATATCGACCAGCGCCGGGATATCATACCCCTCTTCCCAACCGAGTCTTGGCGGATGATATAGCACATCGCCAGCATGCACAATCATATCAGCCCCCTCGAAAAGTTCTAGAGCTTTTCGGAACGCTTGGGCGTTGCCATGTGTATCGCTAATAACACCGATTTTCATTCAAACCTCATGTAAAATCCCTCCAGGCAGGTCTACCTGAAGGTATTGAAAAAGATTTAGTTTGAAGGCTTATCATGCTGCTAATCCTTCGAGAGCCTCAGGATGGCGAGTTGGTACCTCAGGATGGCGAGTTGGTACCTCAAGATGGCGAGTTGGTACCTCAGGATGGCGAGTTGGTACCTCAGGATGGCGAGTTGGTACCTCAAGATGGCGAGTTGGTACCTCAAGATGGCGAGTTGGTACCTCAGGATGGCGAGTGCTATTCTGCGGGAACGGCGATCTCATCAAACACTCCGAATCAAGTTGACCTCAGTTCCCGATTAAGTTGATCTCTGTTCCCGCAGTCATACGCCCATGCTCTTCAATAGATTGGCCATTTCAATGGCGGCCTCAGCCGCCGCAAAGCCCTTGTTTCCAGCTTTGGTACCAGCTCGCTCGATGGCCTGCTCGATGCTATCAGTGGTTAATACCCCAAAAATAGCAGGCACACCCGTAGACATTCCAACCTGAGCAACACCCTTGCTAACCTCGGCGGCGACATAATCGAAATGCGGGGTAGAACCCCTTATGACGGTGCCGAGGCAGATGACGGCATCATAATTGCCGCTCTCAGCCATTTTCTTCGCCACCATCGGAATTTCGAATGCGCCAGGAACCCAGGCAACAGCCACATCGTCCTCCGACGCGCCATGCCTTTTGATCGCATCCAAAGCGCCGCCAAGCAGCTTAGATGTGATAAACTCATTGAACCTGCTCGCAATTATGCCGAATTTTAATCCTTCGGCAGTCAACTTACCCTCAAAATACTTAGGCATATCAATCCTCCTTGTCAAAAACTTCGGCAGAAGCTTAATTCCATTCTATTCCCTGTTCCCTGTTCCCTGTTCCTCACTACTTTTGCAGCAATCACAGCTATCCGTGTGCTTGAAAAGGCTCTCGTCCAACATGTGACCCATACGCTGGCGCTTGGTGTTCAGGTAGTGAGCATTATCTTTGTTTGGATCGCACACAATCGGCACACGCTCCACAATCTCCAGATCATAGCCCTGCAAAGCGACATACTTGCCTGGATTGTTGGTTAGGAGCCTGATCTTTCTAAGGCCAAGGTCCACCAATACTTGTGCGCCGAGGCTGTAGTCGCGCATATCGTTTGGGAAACCAAGCATGTGATTGGCATCAACAGTATCAGCGCCGTGATCTTGCAAAACATAAGCTTTCAGCTTATTCACAAGCCCTATTCCGCGCCCCTCATGATGATAGATATAAAGGACAACTCCCCTGCCCTCCTGCGCAACCATCCGCATGGCAATATCGAGCTGTTCGCCGCAATCGCAGCGCAAAGACCCCAGCACATCGCCGGTAAAGCACCCCGAATGGATTCGCACGAGGGTAGGCTCACCATTGGACACATCACCCATAACCAACGCTATATAAGGACTGGATTCGACAGTCGCCTGATAACCGTGAGCAATAAAATCACCATACTTGGTAGGAATGCGGCAGGCGGCAAACTCGTTAACGAGCCGCTCATTCACCCTGCGGTATTTTATGAGATCGGCTATGGTGACGATCTTCATTTTCCAGTTGGCCGCTATCTCCATCAATTCAGGCAGACGAGCCATAGAACCGTCGTCACTCAGAATCTCGCACAAAACGCCGCTTGAGCCCACACCGGCAAGCCTAACGAAGTCGATCACCGCCTCGGTATGGCCCGCCCTCACCAGCACGCCGCCTTCAACACCGCGAAGCGGATGGACATGCCCCGGCCTCGCCAAGTCTGATGGCTTGGCATTGGGTTCTGCGAAAGTCTTAATAGTAATGGCACGATCCGCAGCCGATATGCCGGTTGTCGTGCCGTGAACCGCATCCACGCTCACCGTGAAAGCCGTCTGCATCTTTGCGGTGTTGTGTTCCACCATCATCGGGAGCCCGAGTTCAGCCAAACGCTGCTCCGTAGCAGAAACACAAATCATACCACGGCCATACTTCGCCATGAAGTTCACCGCCTCGGGTGTTATCGCCTCCGCCGCCATTATGAAATCGCCCTCATTCTCACGGTCCTCGTCATCCACGACTATGACCATTTTTCCAGCCTTGATATCCTCAAGAGCTTCAGAGATTGCAGCGAACTTATAGTCTTTGGATTCCATTTGCTAATACCTTGTGATATCTAATCACATAAACCCGGCATCGCGCAGAAGGTTCTCTGTTACGCCTGATTGTCCCCGCTTGCCTGCCAGGAATTTCTCTACATATTTACCTATTATATCAGTTTCCAAATTAACTTTGTCCCCAGGCCTGCGCAGGCCGAGGGTCGTAACGCTCAACGTATGCGGAATCACCGCGATGGTGAACCCCGAATCGCCAACGGATACGACGGTCAAGCTAATGCCATCTATCGCGATGGAACCCTTTTCCACAATGTAATGCAACACTTCAGCAGGGGCGCTAAACTCAAAGATCGCCGAATCACTTAGTGACTTCACCGATTTGAGCACGCCAACTCCATCAATATGACCCTGCACAAAATGGCCGCCAATCATTTCTCCTGCTCTGAGACTTCCTTCGAGATTGACCTTGCCGCCAACACGCAGATCCTTCAAGGCGCTCCGCGAAAGGGTTTCCGGCACGGCATCGAAGCTTATTTCGCCAGAGCCGATAGAGGTCACCGTCAGGCACACGCCATTAACCGCGACGCTATCCCCCAGCGCGACGTCATGAATCACTTTATCCGAGGCGACAACAAGCCGGGCCACCGTCCCAACGGCAAGCTTTTTGACAGTTCCAATTTCTTCAATGAGACCAGTAAACAATTCTTTAGCTCTCAGCTTTCAGCTATCAGCAGTCAGCACAAAACGGCTCAGCGGGAGCTTCGCCCTCCCCGATATCAATTGTCTCTTTTTACGTAGCATTCGAGGGTCACATCGTCGCCAAATCTTCTTACTCGAATGCGATCCAGTTGAATAGCATCGGCAACCAACTCCGAGCCTAAGCCGCCGACAGGGCTAATTGCCTCTCGCCCGCCGATAATCTTGGGGGCATAATAATACAAAACTTTATCCACAACCCGCTCGCTCAGCGCCGACGCAGCGATCTCGCCGCCGCCCTCTATAAGCGCCGAGAGATGCCCCATGCCCGCAAGCTGTTCCATTAGATCGGCTATCGACGGTCGGCCGTCGAGGAGCCTCAATGATATTATACGCGCACCGGCGCGTTCAAGTTTCATAAGATTACTCGCTTTTGCCGAAGATGGCGCAGCGATTATCGTTTCACCCTGCAACGCGAACATTTTGAGGCTATCCGGCAAGTCCCCAGTATTGGTCACAATCACTCGCGCCGGGTAATACACCTTCTTTCCAATTCTGGCGCTCAAAGCCGGGTCATCAGCGCGGGCAGTGTTTGCACCAATCACAATCGCGTCCACCCGGCTTCTGATCTTATGTGCATAAGCCCGCGAGCGCTCGTTGGTGATCCATTTTGAATCGCCGGTGCGTGTCGCTATCTTTCCATCCAAGCTCATCGCGGATTTCAGAATCACAAACGGCATTCCCGTCGTGCGATGCTTAATATATGCCTCATTGAGACCCTTTGCCTCATCCTCACACAACGGATAATGCACCTTTATCCCAGCCGCACGAAGCTCATCCAGGCCTTTCGACGCAACTTTCGGGTCCGGGTCGAGCATCGCAACATACACTTCTGAAATTCCTGCCTCAATCAATGCTTTCGTGCACGGAGGAGTTCTACCTTGATGGCAACACGGCTCAAGCGTGACATACATAACAGCGCTTTTTGCCTCGGTTCCCGCGTCCCTTAGAGCTAAAATCTCAGCATGCGGCTCACCGGCCTTAGGATGATAACCCTCGCCGACCACCACGCCGTTCTTAACAACAACAGCCCCAACCATAGGGTTCGGGCTGGTTCGGCCCATCCGAGCAAGCTTTAGGGCACGAAGCATATAATCTCTATTTGTCACTTGCCGTCCCGCCGTTCATCGTCAAAGACATCGTGAAATACCTGTCTGCTCAGCGCGGGCAATTCCTTGGTGACCTCACGCACATCAAACATCGCAAGCGCCACCACCGCCAGCCCCAACATCAAACAAACGCTCCAGTAGATCATTTCGCCAAGCATATTCTTGGGATTGCTAAACAGCGGCGCGAGAAATACCATCACTAGCAGCGCTTCCAGCAGCGCCATAAGCCCAACCCTCAGCGCCTTGTGCCGCCTGCTCATCACACCGCCCGGCTCACGCCACTTGAGCAGTTCGATCACAAACAACACGCCAAACGTGATAATCCCCACGAGAGCTATCCACTGGGCGATTCCGAACATCTAAGCTTCCTTTGAAACGGCCGATTCAGCAGCGGCCTTAAGCGCATTGAATGCTTCCATTATGCGCGGTCTTTTGCCAAACACGCCGGCACCCGCTATAAGCACGTTTGCGCCCGCTCGAACAACCATCGGCGCGGTAGTCACATCAATTCCACCGTCCACAGCAATATCGAAATCCGCTCCCGCTTCCTCGCCCATTTGCCTGGCCTTTTCGATCTTAGGCAGCATATCTGAAATAAATCGCTGCCCGCCAAAACCCGGGTTCACGGTCATAATCAAAAGCAGATCGATGTCATTGATAACATTTCCGATCGCGCACAGCGGTGTGGAAGGGTTAATCGCAACACCTACGGGCAGACCCAAGCCCTTGATCTGCTCGATGACTCTGTGCAAATGCGGGCCGTTCTCGGCATGAACTGTGATCTCGCTGGCCCCGGCTTCTACGAACGCTTCAAGATAACGTTCCGGATGTTCAATCATAAGATGCACGTGCAGCGCGAGATTTGTAAGCGACCTAACAGCCTTCACAATCATTGGTCCAAACGTGATATTTGGCACAAAATGGCCATCCATAATATCGCAGTGCAGCGCGCTAGCCCCACACGCCTCGGCGGCATTGATATCTTTGCTCAAATTGCCGAAATCCGCCGACAACAGCGACGGCATTATTTGTATTTCCCTCATTTGAAAGGCATCCTACTGCGGCAGGCTTCGGCATCAGGATACCGAAGCAACCATGTTATTATCTCAGGCTTCGGCATCAGGATACCGAAGCAACCATGTTATTATCTCAGAACTACTCAGTTCTATCATCGATCAATGCCCCGCCAACGTAAGTCCGAATCCGCACGGAAAACCCGTAGCCTGTTACCGGCACCCTAAACTTATCGCCCGGATTATGACGCTGATCATAAGCAGTTATATCGCCGCGGTCGTCGGAGACCTCGATTTTGACATCCTGCACGCCGTCAGCGCCAATAGGCACATCAACATCGACCGTGAACTTGCGAGGCGCACTGTTATCCTCATTGGACGTCTCGGGCGTGTCCGTATTAGTATTCACCGGTTTGGGACCCTGACTGATCACCAAATCCACTTGAGTTCCCGGCGGCCTGAGCGAGCCTGCGGGCGGATCCTGTGATATAATCGAATTGTTGGGCACACTATCGCTATACTCCTGCTTTGCTGAACTGCCGACCTGAAGATCAGCATCGGCTATCGCCGCGTGAGCATCCGATTCACTTTTTCCCACAACATCAGGCACTGGCACATGGCTCGGCCCGGAACAAATCTTCACCTTTACAACTGGATTGCTTGCCGGAACGGCCTCTCCCTCTATAGGTATCACCCAGCATATTTGGTCTTTCTGGAAAGTGTCACTGGGCGCTGTGCCATTCTGCTCAAGCGTTATGCCTGCTTTTCTAGCCACATCCTGAGCCTCGGACATGGTCAAACCCAATAGCTTAGGCACGGTGATGGTTGCATCGCGATTTTGCATCATAAACGCACCCGCCATGAAGACGACACAGACCACTACGAACAGCGCCAGCATCGTAACGAATTGCGACTTAAAACTGCGTTCGGGCACATCCACATCTACCTCTTCGGCGCTGCGCGCAATCTGCACGCCTGAAGAATACGCAGAAATGGACGATACCGGCACGCCGGTTCGCATGGACTCTCTAACTACTTCAAGATCAGCGATCATCGCTGCGGCGCTCTGGTATCTGGCCTGCGGATCGGCCTCAATCGCCCTCATCGCAATATCGCTTAAAGACTTTGGCACAGCCGTGTTGATAGTGCGAGGGAGAGACGGCATGTCCCTGAGCTTTTTCAAAGCCACCGCAACCGATGTCGCGCCCTCAAAAGGCAATTGACCGGTAAGCATCTGATAAAGAATGACACCTACCGAATAAACATCAGACACAATAGTCGGCTTAGCGCCCTCAGTGACCTCAGGAGCTTGATAATGGATCGAGCGCATTATGCTTTTGTCAGCCACCTCAGGATGCTCCATGAGCACTCCAGACAAGCCGAAATCGGTAACTTTGACCTCACCATCCGGGCTCAAGATTAGGTCTTGAGCCCCAAGATCACCGTGCACCACGCCCCTCGAATGAGCATAGTTAAGCGCCGAAAGTACCGGCAGAATAACATCTACGGCTAGCGGCGAAGAGATCGCTCCAGCTCTGTGAATGCGCTCTTTGATATTGATACCGCGAGCAAACTCACAAGCAATAAAACACTCGCCGTCCGCACAGTCCGCATCAAGCACCCGCACGATGCTTGGGTGGGACAAAGACATCATGTCTCGATATGACATGACCAGCGATTCGGCTATATCCGCTGAATCCGCAACGCCCTTGATCGGCAGTTTCAGCGCGACCAAGCGATTCAGCACTTTGTCTCGCGACTTAAAAACATAGAACAACGGCCCATCGCCGATCTTCTCCAAAACCTCATAACGATAATTTACAATTTTTCCTATCACGCTCAAACTCCCGCAATCTGGGCACCCAAAGCCCTTACTTCGCATAGGATTGAAAAAGCTTACCCCACTTTGTTTTCAGCATCCGATTTACGCGCGGCTTGCCAACGCACGGATACCAGAACCCGTCATGATAAAGCCGGGATGCCAGATATGACCACGGACTGATACAGCTCCTGAGGAGCATATTCTCAAGCGGCTTCAACGGACCATGGTAGATCAGTTTCTGACCGCGACTGGCAAACGTCTCCATCTTCTCGTGGAAATGAAAATTAACCTCGGAAATATCCTCGCCGACAACTTCGATTTCTCTTGGGTCGGCGCATCCCAGGCCGCGCTCATGCGCCAATCTCAAGAACTTCAAACTTAACGGATCGAAGCCCATCATCTTTGCAGCAATTGCATCGATAGCCACCTGATCCGCGCTGGCAATAATATAATCTTTCTCAATAGGCATCATCGCTCGCGGGCCGGGGCCGTCGCCAGCAATTGTGCCATCTGTAACTGCAAAAATCCCTGGGTGGATCTCCTGCTGAATCGCAAGCAGATCGACCAGGGTCTCATGAATCACAGAATGCGTCCAATGGCGGTTCTCATTGAGTAATCCACCAAAGGCATTCTTCATAGCGCCGGTCATAGTGGTAAATACATGGGTCTTCAGAGTGGGCATATGCACCGCATTCTTGCCTATCAGCAAGTCGGGGATCATAATCCCCTCCGGGAAGACCTTGTCAAGCACCAGCATCTCGGCCTTAGGCTTATAATTGACCCAGTTTACACCATCTTCGTAAAGATATACAAATTCTAGCCCGTGCTTATCAATTACCGACTCCAGATGGTTGTTCTTCGCACCCACCTTCGTGTCAACCACCACGGTGCGGTTCTGCGCCGGAATTAAGTCATTGTAACCAGCGTCTTTCAGAGCCTGGGTGACACCATCGAGCTGCCATGGAGTCGTTGAGCAAGCGGGAAAGTAATAATGCCAGGAAATATTGATCTTAAGAATCGTGCCCACGTCCTTGGGCAAATGGTCCTCAAAATCTGCCAGTTTCATCAGCCGAGCGTAATCTTCAATAACACTCTCCGGACGCGTCTTAATGACCGCAACCTTAGACCTGCTCAATAAACTACCCATTCCTTCCAGCATATATTCGCCGGGTGGCTTTTAGCGCAAACCCAACGATACATCCGGTCAAAACTAACAAGTATATATATCGTCCCGCGAACTCTAACCCGATCAAAAACTGCAGAGCGAAATCTCCGTCTGCCAAGCCAAAGCTCACCAAAGACATTATAATTGCCAATGCGCCCGCGATGGCAATCCACAAAGTCAATCCCGAATCCAGTGTCTTTCCACTCAATCCAGCCACAGCCTTCTATGGGCATCAATCGCATTGGTAAGCGCTTCACGACTAATATCCCCGCAAACTCTGCACTCACCAATTCTCACAGGCAGCGCCAGCCGCAGGTTTCCGCCAACAGTCTTTTTGTCAAGCTCAATCGCTCGAACTATGTCTGAGCTCGACAGGCTCGCATCCATCTGCACAGGCAATTTGAATTTTTTAAGCGTGTTAACAACTGCTTCAACCGTGCCTGACACAGCTATACCATTTGCTTCGGCCAGCAGCGCTTCAGTGACCATTCCGATGGCCAGCGCCTCACCATGCCGATACTTGCCGTAGCCACTGAGCATTTCAATTGCATGCCCAACAGTATGGCCGTAGTTCAGAATCGCTCTAAGCCCATTCTCCCGTTCATCCACTTGCACAATGTCCCGCTTGATTTCAACCGAACGGAATATCGCCTCCTCAAGAAGCTCTGTATGACGACTGAGTAATGCACGCACATATTGATCAAGAAAATCGAAATACTCTTGATCGTAAATTATACCATGCTTGACAATCTCCGCCAACCCTGAGCGCAGCTCACGCACCGGCAGAGTATCCAGCGTAATGGTATCGATGACTACAGCTCTGGGTTGATGGAACGCCCCAACCAGATTCTTGCCCCGCGGAACATCAACGCCCGTCTTCCCTCCGACGCTCGCGTCCACCTGCGCTAAAAGGGTCGTGGGTACTTGATATAAGTCGATCCCGCGCATATACGTGGCGGCTGCGAACCCAGCCATATCGCCAATAACTCCGCCGCCCAAAGCAACAACTGCCCCGCCGCGGTCCATCTTCATCTCAAACATAGCATCATATATCTTACGCACGGTAGCAAGCGTCTTGAAACGCTCGCCCGCAGGAACCGTGATCAGGGTTGCTTCGATACCACTAGATTTAAGGCTCGCAAGCGCACTTTCGGCATAAAATTTCGCAACCGTAGGGTTGGAAATCAGCGCCACCCTGGTTGGCATTCGGCACGACGCCACGATTGCCCCCAGGCTATGCAGAGTTCCGACCCCAATAGTTATAACGTATGATCGTTCAGCAAGGTTGACACTTATTTCACGCATAGACCACTCCTAACGCATCAATAGAGGTATTGACGACCCACAAATGAGATAAACAGGATGGCATCATATACTCTACGGCTCAAAGCATTCCAGCCGTTCCCAACGCCAACCTGCCATTACGCCGAAAGGGGATTGCTAACGCAATCCCCTTTCAAAAACCATAACCATAATCCAACTACGGTGTCAGAGAATTTCCGATTGTGTTGGAGTTAACGTCAGCGATGATCGTCGCAGTGATGAAAATCAACACTTCGCGATCTTCCATCTGTCTTGAACGTGTTCGGAATAGAGTGCCAATTATCGGGAGGTCAGCAAGAATCGGAATTCTCTGGAAGCTGTTTGAGTCGTTCTTCCTAATAAAGCCACCGATAACAATGGTCTCGCCATTAGCGACACGCCTGTATGTAGTGATATTCATAGTCTTTGTTTCAGGAATTGACTGTCCACTAGGACCAGAGATAATTTGGCCGGTATCGGAAATAGTCGGAGACAGCTGCATCGTGATCGTGCCATCACCATTAACACGAGGCATAACCATCAAGTTTGTTGAAACGTTGATAAAGCGCGGCACGGCTTGATTGATAACGGTGTTACCAACAACCGTCGACACTGTTTCCCAATACGGGATCATTGTGTTCACTTGAAGCGACGCCATCATATTATTGATTGTTGAAATAATAGGAGCATTGATAACGCGCCCAACATCGGTGGTCAACTGAGCGCGAATCTGCGCAGTCAGGTTACCTCTATTGAAACCGAAGATAACGTTTCCAACAGGACCAAATGAGGTGTTGAAACTCTCGTTGATCCTATCCAAACTCCAGTCAATACCAAATTTCTTGATGTCTGTTGTTTTGACTTCAACGAACTCGGCCTTGATACTGACCTGTTTGGGCGGAACGTCCAACATTCTGATGAGCTTCTTAAGCTCGTCTATGCCTTCTTCAGTACCCATAACGATAATCGAGTTATCAAGCTCAAAAGCTCTGGCTGAAACATCAGCGGGCATAAGAGTACCGGTTGTAGTACCAGCAGTGCCTGTCGCTGGGTTTGGAGTAGTAGTGGGCCTACCAGGGACTCCTACGGGAAACTGTCCAGCGCCAGTATTGATATCTGCGGTTCTTCCCGCGCCAGGATCAGCGCTGCCAGGCTGAGTGGGGATGGCCACATTATTACGGGGCACGCCATTACCACTATTTACAGTACTGGGATTATAAGACCTGCCCTGCTGATCAATAACAGTCAAAGGATTAGATGCCCTATCGGTAATAATAGGGACTCTGAAAGCCTCAAAGGGATCAGTAGACGCAATTTCCTCATGTATTGGCTGAATCAAAGCCAAAAGCTCGGTAGCGTTTGAGTATGTAAGCTTAATGACTTCCCTAATAATCCTGGGCGCTACAACAGCTGCGGGTTCAGGCTCAGGAGCCAGCACGACAACCGGAGTAAGAACATCTCTCATATCACTGGCAACGATCGTTGGCACATCAACAGACGACCCACCAATCATAATGGTCCCGTCCTCTTTGACTCTATAAGAAACTCCAGAACCCTCGAGGATGGTATCCAGCGCACTCTCAAGTGTTCTATTCTTTAAAGTCGCTGTTACTCTCTTGTCGAGTTTAGCATCGTCCACAATCATAATGTCGCTGCCGGTGTTGATGATGAGAGTATTAATCACCTGCTTCAGTGGACAATCTTTTACCTCTAAATCGATAGCCATGGCTGAACCAGCAAATGCCACAATGGCTATCGCTGCTACACACGACATCTTTGCTACTGACGCAGCCGTGGCAGAAATGTCTTGCCACCGCTTCAGTATAACTTGCATTTGATATTTCCTCCTCCGGATAAGAGCACAAAAAACTGTTTTTTAGTAAAGAATTAGAATTGGCGACCGTAGCTGCCGCCGCCATAGGGGCTGCCGCCTCCGCCATAGGGGCTGCTGCCGTAGCTGCTTCCGCCATAGGGGCTGCTGCCATAGCTGCTTCCGCCATAGGGGCTGCTGCCCATACCCATGCCGCCGCCGTAGGGACTGCTACCCATACCCATGCCGCCGCCGTAGGGACTGCCGCCCATACCCATACCCATACTACCCATGCCGCCGAAAGGACTGCCGCTGCCCGATCCGTTTGTGCCGCCATTGTCACCATTCAGGTAGCCCAGAAGCTCGCCGGCTCCTACATGGTTAAGCGGAATCTTATCGATAATGATCTCAGGCGTGGTAGTAGCATCCACAGTAGCCAAGTCCGTAGTGGCAGCCGGTGTTGTAGCGGAGGACGTAGTATCCGTAACAGCCTGCTTCTTGCTAATAAGATAGATACCGCTGTCCATTCTGTAGGTGAGGCCGGCCGTCCTTGTAAGAGTCCTGAGGGCTACAAGAAATGGAACATCTTTCATGGAAACACTCGGCATGATCCCAGTGACGTCCGGATCAATGGTATAGTTAATGCCTGTGCCTTTAAATAAAGCCTCAATCGCGGATTTCACATCTACGTCCTTAAGATCCAAACTGACATTGTTCGCAGCGTCCTGCGCGAACGCCAAGGCACATACGCCAATAAGCATCGTAGTAGCCATGACCATCACTAAAACTTTATAAACTTTGCTTTTCATTACAGCCTCCTCCACAGATCATCATTGTGTATCTGTGATTTGTGCATTAGCACACATTAGCTTAGACTTATTCTACACTAGTAAGGTTCCATAAACAACACTCTTGAAGAGCGTTATTTCTTCAATAAAGGCTCGCCTACATTGCCCTGGGCAATCCGCCGCCTGGTCCGCGCGGCAGACCCCCAGGCCCTAACGGCCCTCTAGGCGGCATTCCGCTCGGATTGGGATTCGGGTTTGTTGGAGCCGATAGCAACACATCCTGCTTGGAAGCCGATGCCATCCTCACGGTAATATATCTCTTTTCGCCTACGGTCGTCTCAAGAACTACCTTATCACGGTCAATCCTATCAACAACAGCAAGCCCATCTTTCAACATGTCGCCAGGCTGCACAAGCTCGGTGCCGGCTGGCGATTCAATAATCGCGTAAATTCTTCCATTAAGCAGAAGACCAGCCATTCTTCTCGGCGGCTGCTGCAGCTCGCTGCCAAAAGGAGGAGCCCCAAGACCCTTTGTCCACCTCACGATCAAGCCAATATCAACCGGA
This sequence comes from Armatimonadota bacterium, assembly GCA_026392045.1. Lineage (GTDB taxonomy): Bacteria > Armatimonadota > UBA5829 > UBA5829 > UBA5829 > JAMCYN01. The sequence continues at coordinate 1,500 of JAPLCU010000187.1, read as the reverse complement.
TCAGGAACCTGCACCCATTGTGGTGGCGGCGGTGGCGGCGGTGGCGGCGCCTTCCAGTTCACGGGCAAGAACGGATCTATTCGCCCCAAGACCGATGCCGTCTTCACAACTTTCTTCACAGCAGGCTTCGCCGCATCCTTGCCAGCGGGTGTGGCGCTAGCTGACTGAGCAGTGGGAAGCCCAGACGAAGAAGCGCTCGTCGGCCGTTCACTCGGATTCAAACTCGGATTCGTCGAACCGGTAGGCGGTATCTGATTTGGCACAGGAGGCGAATTATCCAAGGTCTGGTCTGATGAATTGGAACCGCCCGACATCGTCATATAGATGACAACGCCCGCAACAACCAAAACCAGAATAAGCGCTCCAGCAACAATCGGCTGGTTTTTCTTATCTTTAAGCCATTCTTTAAGCTTATCCATATAGTATCACTCCACTCAATCCGGAATCCATGCATCCGGTAGAACAAATCCGTTTGACATGCCTCATCAATAACAGTCTTTTCGAGAGACCTAAGGTCTACCTCCAGGCGGCATCGCACTGCTGGGGCCGCGGGCAAAGCCACCAGGAGGAACACTAGTTGCTGCTGCGCCAGCTGCGCCTGCAGCGCCAGGAGTTCCCGCCAGCGGAATCTTGGCGCCACCCTTAGCAGTCGGGAAAATATAGCATGTCAGGGAATAGCCCACCAATAGGCGCGGACTCGATCCTGCAAGCGCCGGCGGACCTACCATAATCAATCTTCCACAGTTATTCCAACGCGCAACATTATTCATTAAACGCGGAAAACTCTTCCCCTGTGCAACCACAACACCTAACTTCAACTCAATCACTTCCTGATCGAATATCGGATCATTGGGGTTCACCGGTGGTAAGGGCGACTGCAAAATTGGAAACACTATATTTTGATTATCTGAATAAGCGAATCTACTAACCACCGAGCCCAGAGTCTGCCCAAACTCTTTCCATAATGCAGTCATCCCCAGACCTCTATCCGAGAAATCGAGTTTAGGCATGCGTTTTTTCATTTCCGCGTTGAAATTCAGCTGTGCCAGGTGAACCGCCAGATTGGCTTCCACAAGCTTCTCTTGAGCCTTCTTCTCGGCGAACGGATCCATATAAGCATCCTCACATCTCTTCGTTTCCACCGCAAGCGCTTCGCTCTGCGGCTTAATAAGCAAGAAGAACAAAGCCGCAGCCGCAGCCACGCATAAGAAAGCGCCAATTATAATAACGTGTATTTGTTTTAGCTTCGAGAGACTCATTATGATTCCTTAGACTGTCGCACGCCGCCGCCGAATCACGCGGCTGACGGACAACAAGATCGACCTAGCCCGCCGGCCCTCTGGGAAGTGGCGCCGGCCCTCCCTGAGGATAACCCGGCCCTCCCTGAGGATAGCCTGGCCCTCCCTGAGGATACTGTGGCGCTCCCGGCATCGCTCCCGGCATCCCCGGTCCACCAGCCGCCCCCCCGACGGGAGTCCAGCCTGTGCCACTGAAGGAAGG
>JAPLCU010000007.1 GCA_026392045.1 Armatimonadota bacterium | reverse complement strand
GCTATAATAGAACATTGCACTCAAGGATGATCAGCACATTAGGCGAGCAGAGCATCGGTCCGCGAAGGAGGATGGCTTCTGTGAGATATCCGGAGTGTATTTGCCAACTAAATATACAGCAATGGCATCGCAAGAGCCAAGCTCAGGCATGGGAGCACACTTCGTCGAGCTTCGTTCCCATTGCCGACTTACCACATATATGGAGCTATATCGATCAGGCTCCTCTACAATCAATTGAAAGCCGCTATAGACATTCTGACATTATTGCCGCGCAAGGCAGCATTTTCGCGGCGGTGGTCAATGAAAGTGTTATTAGCGAAGTTGCGGCTAAAGCGTCGGAGAACTGCAGCCGCAACAAAGCGTTATTTAGACTTGCAGGCTCTTTTCAAGAGAGCCATATGCGGGCAGGTAGCGACATTAAAAGCCGGACGCACGGTTACTATGATGCGTCGGCGTTGATGGAACGAGACAGTAATTTTGGTCGTCGGTCCTATGATCGGGGAAGCTGGAGAGAGGAGGCATGTCGATGGGCAATGAATTGCTTGAGTTGACAGGGCCTAATGCAGCAGAAGCGCTGCCTGGAGCTTTTGCTGTTGGCGATTCGATGGATATGTATCTCAGTCGAATTGCCAAATGGCCGCTATTAGCAGCCGAAGCTGAGAGAGAGTTGGCGCGCAGAGCGAAGGCGGGTAACAAAGCGGCTAAACGCAGGCTTATTGAGTCGAATCTTAAGCTTGTGGTGAGCGTTGCGAAGGTCTACTCGCGTTCTGGTTTTTCGCTGCCTGATCTCATTCAGGAAGGCAACATAGGCCTGATAAAGGCGGTTGAATCCTTTGATCCGGAGAAGGGGTTCAGATTCAGCACATACGCCGTGGCATGGATACGGCAGGCGGTAACACGTGCCATTGAAAGGCACGCACGTGCGATTAGAGTTCCGAGTTATGTAGTACAATTGATTAGAAAGCTCAACAAGATAGGGGCTGCGTTCCAGAGCGAATTTGGTAGAGAACCTACTGTTGATGAGTTGTGCGAGCGAACGCAGTTATCAAGAGAGAAAATATTGCGTTTGCTTGCGGCATCGGAGGCGCTCGTTTCGCTAGACGAAGAAGTTAATGATGCAGGCACCACGCTTCTCGAGCGATTGAACGATATTGGGGCATGTAATCCGGAAGATGATGCTCTTCATAAGGAGAGCATCGAGGTGCTCAATCAGCTTATGTCCTGGCTGAGTCCTCAGGAAAGGTTCATTATTGAGAAGCGTTTTGGTCTGGCAGACGGTGTGCCCTCGACTCTGCAAGAAATAGGTCAGCAACTAAATGTTACCCGGGAACGTGTGAGGCAGTTGGAGGCCAAAGCACTGAAGAAGCTGCGAATGGCGATTACCCGGAATTGGTTGGAGGCTTACTTCGAATCATGAGAGGGAGGCGTGGGAAGAATGGAGATCATCGAGCAGATTGCGGTGTCCGATACGGATACCGAGGCGATGTCCAGGCTCACGGAAAGAGAACGAGAGATTCTTAAACTGATCTTCGATGGTAGGTGTTCAAGCGAGGTAGCCCATACGCTCAGCGTGAGCAAAAGAACCGTAGATTTTCACCTCGCCAGGGCATATATGAAGATGGGAGTCTCAAACAGGTTCCAGGCTTTTAAGAGAGCCGTTGAGCTCGGAATTATCAGCTCGTAGCTGATTGCTTGCTCTGAAGACGATTATCTTTTGCCTGGTTTGTTGTTTAAAACTGGGCGAAATGACTACCAAGTTCGGCTGGTAATGTAGGCTGGACATGTGGTTGTGTACACTCAATCCCCCAAGAAACCTTTTTCCTCTGGACGCAATAACATCGGTTCATGTGCAGGGTATACTCGCGCTTGTGGCGAACTCTCCTTTATATGACTTTGAAGGAGATACCCATAATGCTCAGAAGTTTGATTGTTTTTGCCATGCTTGCGCTAACACTGCCCTCTATCGCAGCGCCTGTTGCCTCATTCAAAAAGCAGCCTGATGGAATTGTTCTGATCACATCAACCGGCGCGACGAAAATCCAGCTCTGCACCGATAGCATCGTGCGCGTAATGCATAGCCCATCATCGCAAATCCCCGAGATCAAAAGCCTTGCAGTCATTGCGAAATGGCCTGCGGTCAATTGGACCCTTAAAGAGACCTCAAAAGATCTGGTGATATCCACCGGCAAGCTCAAAGCGCGCATAGATCGGTCGACTGGCGCAGTCAAGTTCACCGATGGCAAAGGCAACAATCTTTTCGGAGAACTGCCGGACGGCAGCTCTATCACTCCTGCAACCTATGGTTCACTGAGCGTTTACAGCGCGGAGCAGAAGTTCGATATGGCGCAAGACGAAGCTTTCTACGGCCTCGGCTGCATGCAATTTGATAAACTAGATTATCGCGGCGAGAAATTCAAGCTTTACCAGCAAAATACAGTCGATATTACGCCGGTAATGCTTTCAAGCAAAGGCTACGGCGTACTATGGGACAATCCTTCCACCGGCGAGATAAATATCGGCTGCGACAAAGACCTCGTGCCCACGGATAGCCTCTCTGGGCCCGACGGGCAGCCGGGCGGTCTTAAAGCCGAGTATTTCTCAGATTCTGATCTCAAGGCATCGGCGGTTATCAGGACAGACAAGCAGATCAACTTCAACTGGTGGCGAGCGCCTGCCGAGGGTGTCGATCAGAAAAAGTTCAGCGTGCGTTGGACCGGGCAGATCAAAACCGCGCAAGCCGGCGCATACAAATTCAGCGTGGATTGCGATGATGGCGTGCGCCTCTGGGTGAATGGGAAGCTCCTCATTGATGACTGGGTCGGGCGCCCCGTAAAAACAATTTCCAAGGGCATTGTTCTCGATGCAAACACAAAATATGGCATCAAAATGGAATATTTCCAGGCCGGAAACACTTCTTACGCCAGGCTCTACTGGCACAAACCGATAAAATCGCCGTTTATTAGCTGGTCATCGCAGGTTGCCGAGGCAATCGATTATTACTTCATCTACGGCCCTGATCTCAATGACGTGATTGCATCATACCGCAAAGCCACCGGCCAGGCTCCCATGTTCGGCAAGTGGGCCTATGGTCTTTGGCAGTGCAAGGAGCATTATCACACCCAGCAGGAGCTGTTGGATGTGGCCGAGGGTTACAGATCACGGTCTATTCCGATCGATAACATCGTTCAGGACTGGTATTACTGGAATCCCAAACCATGGGGTTCTCATGAGTTCGACCCCGAGCGCTACCCGGACATGGCTGGAGCCATAAAGACCCTGCACGAAAAATATAATCTCAAGATAATGATCTCGGTGTGGCCGAAGTTCGATCCGGGCAGCAAGAATTATGATGAACTGAAAGCTATCGGGGGTCTATTTCCCGCTACACAACCCTGTGCCGCATATTATGACCCGTTCAACCCGCAGGCGCGCGAAATTTATTGGCGGCAGATGAAAGATCAGCTTTTCAGCAAGGGAATCGATGCATGGTGGTTGGATGCTACCGAGCCTGAATACACATGGCCGATTCAACCCGATCAAGCCCGCGAGTTCAAGACCGGGATGGGTGCTGGAGCCAAGGTTTGGAGCGCGTATCCGCTGATGACCACACAGGCCATCTACGAGGGCCAGCGCAAGGCCACATCGGACAAAAGAGTGTACATCCTCACACGTTCTTGCTACGCCGGAATCCAGCGCAACGCGTCGGTTGTATGGTCGGGCGATATCGTGGGAACCTGGGACGTGTTCAAAAAGCAGGTCGCATCGGGCCTCAATTTCTGCATGACGGGAATCCCATATTGGGCGACCGATATCGGTGGTTTCCAGGGGCGAGACCCACAGGACCCCGAATACCGCGAGCTGTTCCTGAGGTGGTTCGAGTGGGGTTCGTTCTGCCCGATCTTCAGGGTGCATGGCACAAACGGCGGCCGGGAAATGTGGAAATTCGGCCCTGATGCCGAGAAGATTCAGGTGAAATTCGATAACCTGCGCTACCGCCTGCTGCCTTATATCTATTCAACGGCCTGGATGGTCACCGACCAGGGCTACAGCATGATGCGGGCGCTGCCAATGGACTTCCGCACAGACCCGAAAACGCTCAAAATAGCCGATCAGTTCATGTTCGGCCCATCGCTGCTCATAAACCCGGTTCTCGAAAAGGGCGCAACCAGCCGCAGCCTTTATCTGCCCGCCAAGACCAAGTGGTATGATTTCTGGACAGGCGAAAAGTTAGATGGCGGCAAGTCTCTCAAAGCCGCTGCGCCCATAGATTCAATCCCGATCTATGTCCGCGCAGGCGCGATCATCCCGATGGGGCCATTCATCCAATACTCCACCGAAAAGCCCGCCGACACGATCGAAATACGAATCTATCGCGGCGCAGACGGCAAGTTCACAATCTACGAAGACGAAAACGACAACTACAACTACGAAAAGGGCGCATACTCCCTAATTTCGCTCACCTGGAACGAGGCCAAACAAACCCTGACCATAGGCAAACGCAAGGGCAGCTTCCCAGGAATGCTCCAAACCCGTACTTTCGATATAACATTCGCAGGCAGCAACCACGGTACGGGCCTCGAAATATCAAAGCCTGATATTACCGTGAAATACGACGGTGAGGCACAGGTTGTCAGCTTAATAGAGAGCAAGAAGTAAAAACCGATGGTCAGAGCGAAGCGTAAACCCCGAAACGCGACAATAAATTTGCAAATTCCTGGAAAATTACTCAACCAATGCGTGACGTGAGGAGCATGATCTGGTATATTAGACATGTTATGCGCATAAGAATACTCATCAATATCACAGTTATCACTCTTCTGGCAACCTGCGGCGCTGCATTTGAGGCGGCGGGAACGCCCGAACCTGTTGTTACGAGCAAAATATTGCTGTCCGTTGACAAACTCAAGCCTGGAAGCAGCTTTTCGCTTGCCGTGGTGGGAAGGGTCAAAACTGGCTACCATATCGGTGATGCAAAGAATCAGCTCTACTCCGCAAAGCTGACCATAACTGCGCCAAAGAGCATCACGCTCGGTAAACCTGCATATCCGAAAGGCATAACCATCGAGTTCCCCGCAGGCTCCGGTGAAAAAATCACGGTTTACGAGGGTAAGTTCGTCATCCGCCTCACAGGCAAGGTGGGGAAAGACACCAAGCCCGGCACGATCACAATCGTTTCAAAGCTGGACACCCAGGCTTGCAAGGGAGAACAATGCTACCCTCCGCAGATCTCCCAGGCCAAGCTTAATGTGACCATCGCCAAATCCGGCGAAGCCGTGAAACAGATCAACAAGACCATATTCGTATCGACCGCTGCCTCCGTTGGAGGAGGAGGCGATTCGGCAGCCGGAATCTTCAATCAGCTCGCCGGGATGAGTCTCTGGCTGCAACTCTTGATGCTGTTTGGGGCCGGTTTGCTGTTGGCGCTCACCCCGTGTGTATATCCGATGATACCGGTCACAATCGGCTATTTCAGCTCACAGGCAGGTTCTAACGGCAAGCGCGTCTATGGTCTGGCGGGCACATACACCCTGGGAATCTCTATAATGTATTCAGCGCTGGGCGTGGCTGCCGCGCTCACCGGCAGGGCGTTTGGCGAGGCCATGCAGAGTCCTGTTGTCACTGTGGGCATTACGATGCTGCTGGTGGCTCTTGCGTTATCCATGTTCGGCCTGTTCGAGCTGCGCCCGCCGGCGTTCATGGCAAATAGAGCCTCGGGGAAGGGCGGATATCTGGGCGCGCTGGTGATGGGGTTGGCGTTTGGAATAGTCGTTGCTCCCTGCGCGGGCCCGGTTGTGCTCGGTCTGATGCTTTTAATCACCAAACTCGGCAGCCCGCTGATGGGCTTTGCGATGTTTTTCGTGCTCTCCATCGGCTTCGGTCTTCCTCTATTCTTACTGGCGGCATTTTCGGGCAAGATGCCCGTGCCGGGTATGTGGATGGTAGCTGTTAAGAAAGTATCGGGCTTCCTGCTTTTGGGAGCGGCGGCGTATTTTGTGCAACCGATGCTGCCCGAAGCTATAGGGCGTTTTCTTCTCCCCGCAGTCGTAGTTGCAGGGGGCGTATATCTCGGCTTCTTCGATAAGTCCGTATCCGCGATCAAATTCGGGTCATATTTTGGCAAAACCGGAGGTGTAGGAGCCATCGCGCTAGCGGCATTGATGCTGACCACCCATGTGCCGAAGAGTGCGAATATGACTTGGCAGGTATACACGCCTGAAAAAGTCGCCCAAGCTGCAAAGAACAGCAAACCTGTGATGATAGACTTCACAGCGTCATGGTGCATGGTATGCAAGGAACTCGAGCATGGCCCGTTCCGCGACCCGAAAGTGATCAACGCCGCGCAAAAGTTCACCCGATACCGAGTGGACGCATCCAAAGAAAGCAATGCGCTCTTTGCCGCGAAGGTCAAATATCAGGTGCAAGGCTATCCTGCATTAATATTCATAGATAGCTCCGGTAAAGAGATCAAGCCTCTGAGGATAGTGGAAATGGTAAGCTCAGCCGAAATGATCAAGCGCATGGAGCAGGTTAAGTAGGTTCTGATAAGAAACGCAGATCCAAATTTAATCACGAAAGCACGAAATTACGAAAAGCACAAAATTCTTTTTTCATGCTTTTCTCCTTTCGTATTTTCGTGATAGAAATTAGTTCGTCTCCAAAACTCCAGCGCCGTCCTCTGCCGTGCAAACGTAGAGGGCGGGTGCGAGGCCGGTTTTCTTTTCGTATTCGCGCTTAACGGTCTCCACGAAGTCTTCGACCGACGCATCCCCTACGAGGCTCACCGTGCAGCCGCCGAAACCCGCGCCCGCTAATCGTCCGCAGAGCGAACCCGGCGCGGACCTGGTCACTTCGACCATAGCTTCGAGCTCGGGGCAGCTTACTTCATAGCAATCTCTTGCGGAATCGTGCGAGGCATTCATCAGCTCGCCGAATTCCTCAAGCCCACCGGAAGCCAAAACTTCGCGGCATTTCAAACCGCGCTCGTTTTCGGAAATCACATGCTCAGCGCGCATACGCACCACTTCCGGCAATTTATCGCCATACTTGGCAAGATCGCCGCAGGTCACATCTCGCAGCGCCTTAACGCCTGGCTTCCACTGCTGGAAAAGCCTCACCGCCTCCTCACACTGGCTGCGGCGCAGGCCATATTCGCTATCCACCAGGCCCCGCTGCTTCATTGTGTTGCAGACGACAACCTTGACCTTGGAGGTATCCAGCGGAAGCTGCTCGAAAGCCAGAGATCGGCAATCCAAAAACAGCGCGTGGTCCTTTTGGCCGTTGCGGGAGACGAATTGATCCATAATACCGGTATTGACGCCGACGAACTTGTTCTCAGCCCTCTGCCCGACCAGCGCCATATCCGGTCCGCTCATTTCAAAGCCCGTGAGCGCCTGGAAGAGAACGCCAGTCGCCATTTCTAGCGCGGCAGAGCTAGAAAGTCCCGAGCCAAGAGGCACGTTGCCGTGCAGCACGATATTCGCGCCTTGCAGCATGATGCCTTTCTCCTGAATAAAATGGCAGACGCCTCTGATATAATTGCTCCAGCGGTTGACGTTGTCAAATTCGATATTGTCCAGCGAGAACTCGGCTGTTTTATCGAAATTTATTGAGTGAACGCTGACTTTTCGGTCGTCGCGCGCTTTGCCGACAGCAAGCACATCCACGTTCACCGCAATAGGCAGCACAAAGCCGTCGTTGTAGTCTGTGTGGATACCCATAAGATCAACTCGTCCCGGTCCCTTGACCAGCACAGCCGGAGCCGACCCATACAGCCTCTGAAAATCTTTCTTGAGATTATCTATTCTTTCGTTCATGCGCTAATCCTCCGTCAAAACCAAATGTGTATTCGCCGCCGTGCTCGGTTCGGCGTTTCTAAGCTCCTCGGCCTTTTCTTCGGCTAGGGTGTCGTTTATGTAAGAACCCGCGCCGGTCTCGCAGCCTGCGATATATTTTAGCTTATTTTCCGTGCGGTTCGGCGGATGGAACTCTATATGGAAATGATAATGATCATAGTCGCCGCCGTCGGTCGGGGCCTGGTGCATTATCATCATGTAAGGCAAAGATATTCCCCAGAGGTTGTCATATTTCAGCAGGACAGCTTTCAGTATGTTTGCCAAATCCATTTTTTCTTTGTCGTCGAACGTGAGCATACTCGGATGATGCTTCTTCGAGAGGATATAAACCTCATACGGGTAGCGCGCGAAGAACGGAATCGCAGCGAAGAACGAATCGTTCTCCACAACTATGCGCCTGCCATCTTTTTGCTCCTCGGCGATGATATCACAAAAGAGGCACTTGCCGGTCTTGGCTTTGTGATTCTCGGCTGAGTTCAGCTCTCTCTGAACTTTTGGCGGGATGAATGGGAACCCGTAGATCTGCCCGTGCGGGTGATAGAGGGTCACGCCGATGTCCTTGCCTTTGTTCTCGAAAATCAGCACGTAATCGATGAAATCCTTGCTGCCCAGGTCTCGGTATCTATCCGTCCAAACATCAACCAGATTTCGCATACCCTGCAAATCCATATCCGTGAGCGTGCCGATGTGCCTGGATGTATAACTGATAACCTCGCAAACGCCGTCCGCAGGTGCAACTTTGTAAAGCTCGGTCGCTTCCACCGCAGGCTCGGGGGCCGGATGATTCATAGACGGGAACTTGTTATCGAACACGACGATATCATAGTTTTCGTCCGGAATTTCAGTCGGGAATGCGCCCGGTTTGGTGGGGCAAATCGGACAATAATCATCCGGCGGCAAAAATGTTCTATCCTGGCGATGGGTAGCCGTAATCACCCACTGCTCTAAAATCGGGTGCCATCTCAATTCTGACATTGCTTTTTCTCTTCCGCCTTTTCTTGCTTGCTGAACGTGTAATAGATCAGCTTTCTGCCGCCGGAGATCGGAATCTCCTTCTTTTCCATTTTTTTAGCCTCAGCCATAATATCTCCTAAAACAGCGGACATAGCCACATATTTCCAATTTATCACTTAGCCGTTTGAGTGGGAATTACCTGCTTATTTGGAAAATTGCCCAATACGGGGACGCATCAATTTGGCGTTTCGCGCGTTTTGCGATACAATAAGAGCGCTGATAACATCCGTCATCAGGCCATGGAGGGAACTTCAGCATCCATGCCTAATGTATCCTTAAGAATATTTGAACGACTAGCCACTAAGGACTGAAAATTGGACATATCTGAGATACGTAAAAAAATAGATGATATAGATGCCAAGCTTGTGGAGATGCTCAACGAGCGTGCGAACTGCGCCATAAAGATCGGAAACCTCAAAAGCAGAGGCTCAAAAAGCATTTTTGCGCCTGATCGGGAGATGCAGGTGATGAACGGCGTGCTCAGGAACAACAAAGGCCCTCTTGGCGATGCCCCAATGAGCGCGATCTTTCGTGAGGTTATTTCCGCCTGCCGCGCGCTAGAAAAGCCTGTTACAGTGTCTTATTTCGGCCCAGCAGGCAGCAATACGCATATCGCCAGCATTATGAAGTTTGGTGATTCGACAACATTCGTGCCCGTGAATACCATTCCGGATGTTTTCAGCGCGGTCGAACGCAACAACGCGCATTATGGTGTGGTGCCGGTGGAGAACTCCACCGAGGGTATTGTGAATCACACACTGGATATGTTTTTGCTTTCCGATCTGAGGATTTGCGCGGAAATCTATGCGCCAATTTCGCATAATTTGCTCTCAGAGGGCACGGAAATGTCTGAAATAAAGCAGATATATTCCATTGGTCAGGCGTTCGCTCAGTGCCGAAATTGGCTTGCGACCAATATGCCTGGAGTTGAAATCCTCGAGGTCTCAAGCACCGCCAAGGGCGCGAAAATGTGCGAGGGTTACCCGACCAGCGCAGCGATCGCCAGCACGCTGGCTGCGCGCGAATACGGCCTGAATATCGTAGCCCAGGGCATAGAGGATAACCCGCACAATAAGACCCGATTTCTTATAATAGGTCATTCAAAGCATGAGCCCTGCGGCAAGGACAAGACATCGGTTGTGTTCTCGGTGCCGCATAAGTCCGGTTCGCTCTTCCACTCCCTCAAAGTGTTTGAGGATGAAAACATCAACCTGATGATGATAGAAAGCCGTCCTACCAAGCAGATGCCGTGGGAGTATATCTTCTTCGTAGATTGCCAGGCCCATGAAAAAGATGCAAACATGCAGCGCGCTCTTGCCAAGTTAGGCGAGATGGCAATGTTTGTGAGGGTGCTGGGGAGTTATCCTGAGGCTGAGTGACAGAAGTTATAGGTTATAAGTTTTAAGTCATAAGTAATATGTTCGGGCGCAATCTCTGATGCGCCCGCAGCTACTCAAGAGGGATCTCTGATCCCAGAGCCTTTGGTCTATGCACTCCAACCGTATTCATAACCCGTCTCAAAGAGCGCGACCATGTTCTCCGCCGGGCCGACCGCCTGGATGTTGTGACACGGCGCTAATACATATCCGCCGCCCTCGCCCAGGATGCGAAGATTATCTATGACTTCCTGACGAACTTCTTCGACCGTGCCAAACGGAATTGTGTATTGGTTATCCACGCCTCCGTGGAAGATGAGCTTTTCGCCGAAATCTTTTTTCAAGTCTTCGCGCTCCATCCCTGGGCAGCGCCACTGGATGGGGTTTAGAATATCGATGCCTATGCCGATCAGATCGGGCAAAATATCGCGCACGGCGCCATCTGTGTGATGAAATACGAATGAACCGTTTTGCTTGGTGAGCTCTATCATCCTCTTCATCTGTGGGTGCAGGAATGTGCGGATTTGGTTTGGCGAATACATTAGAGTTTCCTGGCCGCCAACGTCCTCCGCGATATATGTCAGATTGATCTTCCCCGGAACCGCCTCGAAGAGCCGACGAGTGTTTTCGTAGCACCAATCAAACAGCTTCCCCAGAATATAATGCACCATTTCGGGGTTAAGAATCAGGTCCATAAACGCCTGCTCTTCGCCGCGCAGGTTCTTATATTGAAGAAACGGCTCCGAGCCGCCGCCCTGGATGATTCTATCTTCCTTGCCCTTGAGCATCTCAGGCACGCGTGAATAGTCCCAGCAGTCGATATCCGGCCATGTGTAGTTGGCTTCGATTTCTTCGACTGACTCATATTGCGCCAAAGGGCTGTAGCAGCATTCCACATACTCTCCCGTGCCATAGTCGACATTACGGTATTTCAAGCCATAGATATCTTCGCCTGGTTTTGCCTCCGGGCCGATGTAATCACCCCACACAATAAACGGCCGATCAATATGCAGCCGCTTTATCATCTCGTCATAATCACAATTCAAGCGCTTGCACAGTTTCTCAATGGCCTCGCCGGTGGCCCAAATATCCATCGGCGTTCGGTCCGGTTTTTCTCTATTCAAAACAGCAAGCCAACGCTCGCGTCCGGTCATTGTTTCCTTAGGCATTATGCTCTCCCATCAAACTCAAAACTTTGAGCTATCTTACCATGATATGTGCCGTTAAACCAGTCAAAAAACTAAATCTCTTCCTCTATGGAACGCTTTGCGGTATAATACACGTTAATAGCAATAATATAGCAGTGCAAGAGGTGACGTATGGCCGCAGACAACAATAAGAACGTGACTCCGATAGACGGATTATCAGCGGATGAAATTTTTGCTTCAGGCAAGGGTCTTGCTTACGATGAACGGCTTTATAATTGACCCTGAGGTTCTTAGCCCTAAACATACGGTGTTTGATGTTGACGAGATCAAGCGCGAACATGGCTATTCGGGAATTCCGATAACACAGGACGGCACCCTCGGCTCCAAGCTTGTTGGAATCATCACCAACCGCGACATAGACTTCGAAAAAGACCGCACCAGGCCGCTTTCAGAGGTTATGACTACTGACCTTATTACCGCCAAAGAGGGCGTCACCCTTCACGAGGCGAATCAGATTCTCAAGCAGAGCAAACGCGGCAAGCTGCCCGTAGTTGACGATCAGTTCAGGCTGGTTGCGCTTCTGAGCCGCCGCGACCTTTTGAAAAACAAAGATTTTCCCAATGCCTCCAAAAATGTAGGCAAGCAGCTTCTGGTGGGTGCCGCGATCTCAACCAAACCGGAGGATCGCGAGCGGGTCGAAGGACTGGTGAGCGCGGGGGCAGATGTGCTTCTTATAGACTCGGCTCAAGGCTATTCGGCGTATCAGATTGAGATGCTGCGGTTCATAAAAGAGAACTTCCCGGGCGTGGATGTTATAGCTGGCAACGTGGTCACAACCACGCAGTGCAAAGCGCTGATCGATGCAGGCGCGGACGGTCTGCGCGTCGGCATGGGGCCTGGTTCGATTTGTATCACCCAAAACATGATGGCGGTCGGCAGACCGCAGGCTTCAGCGGTGTATCAGTGTGCAAAATATGCTAAAGAGTTCGGCGTGCCGGTTATCGCGGACGGCGGCATACAGGGCATCGGTCACATTGCAAAGGCCCTTTCAGTGGGCGCGGGCGCTGTTATGGCGGGCTATCTTCTAGCGGGCACGTCTGAGGCTCCGGGCGAATATTTCTACGAGAACGGCATGCGCGTCAAGCGTTATCGGGGTATGGCCTCAGTGGAAGCGATGAGCGTCGGCGGCGGCAAGCGTTATCTGAACGAAGATGACAACGTCACCGTTCCGCAGGGCGTTTCGGGAACTGTTTTAGACAGAGGTTCGCTCGCCGATTATGTGCCCTATCTCATGAAAGGCCTGATGCAGGGATTCCAGGACATGGGCTACAGCGACGTGAACAAACTCCGCGAAGACCTCTACTCAGGCGCGATGCGCTTTGAGCACCGCACAGCAGCCGCGCAAGCCGAAGGCAGCGTGCACAGTCTTTATTCTTACAGAGAACCTAAGTTTGGGATAAGATAGATGATCGATCAAAATAGCCAGGAGGGTTTTTCTGCTTTGACTGATTTGCCCGTTGTTGAAAATCAAACCGCGCGCGGCGAATCGGAAAAGAATTCAGGAACCGGCGCGGGCGGCTCGATAAGCGCTTTGAACAAAGGTCGATTTTCTCATAATTTGCTTGCTAACCTTATCAGTTTTGCGCTCGCTATAGGGATAGGATTAGCCTTCACGCCTTATCTGATTCACCACCTCGGAATTGCGGCTTACGGTCTTGTTCCTCTGACTGTCACTTTGACGTCTTATCTCGGGTTAATAACCATGGCGCTGAACGCTGTGGTGGGTCGATATCTGACGATTGAGATGGAAAAGGGGGATATGCGCTCGGCGAATGTGATATTCAATACGTCGCTATTTGGCGTTAGCGCGTTGGCTCTGGTTATTGTCTTGATCGGAGTTATGGGATCGATCTTTATTGATAGTTTGATAAAAATTCCGCATGGATATGAGGCGCAAGCACGGTTACTGCTGCTTTTTTGCGTGGGTTCTTTCTTACTGATACAATTGGCCACACCATTCTTAGTTTCATCGTTTTGCTGCAACCGATTGGATATTCAGAGCACGATCAACTCGGCGAATCTTATCCTACGGGTGATAGTTGTTGTGCTGATTTTCAACTTTGCGGCTCCACGGATGTGGCAGGTTGGGGTCGGATACATGGTGGCGGCGGCGTTCACATTGGTCTGTTCGGTATTGAATTGGCGCATGTTGACTCCTCAATTGAGCATCGCGCTGCGCGACTTTAGCGTCAAGGCTCTGCGGCAATTGACGAGCACGGGCTTTTGGGTGGTTATAAGTCAATTGGGCACAATGCTGTTGTTAAGTGTGGACCTACTGATTGTGAACCGGCTTTTTGGACCTGATGATGGCGGTCGTTATGGCGCAATTCTTCAGTGGTCTATACTGTTGAGGGGAATTGCCGGGACTGTGTCGGGGGTTTTCGCGCCCACGATGATGTATTTCTACGCGCACAATGATAATGATGGTCTGGTGCGCTACGCGAAGAGATCGGTGCGGCTTTTGGGAATTCTGATCGGATTGCCGGTCGGTTTGGTTTGCGGCTTTTCTCGCCCATTGCTGACGATATGGTTGGATCCGAGCTATGCGCCCCTGGCAACGCTGCTTGTGGTGATGACCGTTCACTTATCTTTAAACCTGGCATATCTTCCGCTGCACAGCATAACGCAAGCAACCAATCAGGTGCGCGTTCCCGGCATTGTGCAAATTATTGCGGGCTTCATTAATCTTGGATCTTAGCGTGCTTATTCCAGAAGAGAGGCAGCAAATTAATAATATATTGAAACGCAGATTGGCAAAAGGCTGATTAGGAGAATTGTATGCTGAGAAAGCTGCTTGGAAGATTACGAAAAAATAATCCGATAATAGGGCTCCGTTTGCTTGGCAGCGGCGTTGAGTGTGATGCCAGCGTGAGCGTTGTTCACCCGGAACGGCTCGCAATAGGCAATTACGTTTACATCGGCCCACGTACATATCTCAATGCAACGGGCGGGCTGGAGATCCACGACCACACGATCATATCACAAGAGGTTGCGGTTCTCTCCTCGCTTCACAGATACAAAGAAAGCACAATGGTGCCTTACGACGCGGTTGAATTGCTGCGTCCGGTTACTATTGAACGATGTGTGTGGATCGGGCTCAGAGCCATTATTATGCCGGGAGTTACGATAGGTGAAGGCAGTATTGTGGGCGCGGGCGCTGTCGTAACAAAATCTTGTGCTGCCGGTTCCATTTTAGCGGGTAACCCTGCGCGAGTCGTAGCAACTCGAGATATGGAGCGCTACCAGGAGCTAGTTGATAATAAACAGTTCTACCTTCTTAAAAAGCAGACAGAATGTTTTAGCAAAACCGAGGTATTGGACTTAAAAGAAGAGAAGGATTGCTTAGAAGTATCCTAAGTCTGATCCAGACGAAGGAGTTAAACACGCAATGCAGCGCAAGGTAGTTATATGAGTAGAGCCTATATTGTTGGTTATTTCGGAATGCGAAATGCAGGTGACGACGCGCTTTTGGCTGTATCTGCGTGGGGGGCGAAAAATTATTTTGGGCTCGATGATATCTATATCAGCAGCAGCGAGGTTCCTGCCACATATAATACTGAGGTTTGCGCCCTTTTCCCCCGTCCTAGGTTCAGGGGACACGCCCGCATCGCAAATCCATTGTATGAGCAACTTTTCTTAAGGAAACATGCTCAGATTATATATGGCGGGGGTTCACGTTTTCAACATCTAAAGCAAATCGAGCGCCAGTATCACATTCTGGAAATGGCAGGACAGGACAAACACTGTGCAGTGGGCGTTTCTATTGGCCCATTTCGTGATTTGGATTCCCAGAAAGCATGCGCCAGATTTCTGGATAAACTCGCTTTTGTTGGAGTAAGAGACCAGGCAAGCTATATTAGAGCACGTGAAATTGCTCCTGATGCCAATATTGTATTAACTTTTGATAATGCCGTGCTATTGCCGGTCTCAGCGGGTCTCAGCCTGGCTGGTTCAGATAATAAGAGGCGAGGAATAGGGGTTTCTATTTGCAACTATGAGCGCTTTGTGGGCGGCGATCTAAAAACGGAGCAGGGAAGAATCGTAAAGCTGGCAGATGCGCTAAGGCTGTGTGCAAGTTCTGGGGATTTGGATGAGGTTGTGCTGCTGGATTTCAATTCGCACCCACATTACGGTGATTTTGATGTTCACCTGGAACTGAAGAAGCTTTTAGGCGATGTTATACGATGCGAGCATGTGCCTTATGAAAGCGATTCAGCGGCGTTGATGCAAAGGATCGCGGGTTTACGAGGCATATTAGCAATGCGCTTGCACGCTTCGGTATTTGCTTATTGCACAAGCACGCCTTCTGTAATGCTTGCATATCATGATAAATGCAGAGAGTGGGCGAAGATGATTGGCTTGCCGACGCAAAGTGTTTTTGACGCCTATTCTTTGGACGCTGAGGAATTGGCTGAAGGAATTCGGTCTATGATTGGCGGCAATTTCGAGCCTGAACTTGACCTTGCAGAAGCGGGCCGAAGATCTATGCTGAATTGGGAGTGGCTCATACAATGAAGATATCTGTTGTTATACCTCTCTATAATAAGGCCAATTATATCGTCAGCTGTATTACGTCTGTTTTGGCTCAGACCTACGAGGACTTTGAAATCATTGTTGTTGATGACGGCTCAACAGACGAAGGCGTGGACACGCTGAACTTTGTGTGTGGCTCAGATCCAAGGCTTAAGGTTATCAGCCAGCCCAACTCAGGAGTCAGCGCGGCCAGAAATCGTGGTATGAACGAAGCTCAAGGCGAGATAATCGCATTTTTGGATGCTGATGACGAATGGATGCTCAATCATCTTGAGAATATAGCGGAAGCAGCAACTGCGTATCCCCAAGCGGCGCTGATTGGCGCGGGATACAGGCGGCTCGGCTCGAAGGGCTATGTAGCTGAAGTGACTATTGATTGCCGCGGCGCTTGTCTTATCAAAGACTATTTCCGTATGGCTGCACACGCCAATTTCTTGACCATGTCTTCGTCCGCAGTGCGACGCTCTATTTACGAAAAATTGGGCGGGTTTGCAGTTGGGGAGCCTCTGGGTGAAGATCGCGCATTCTATGCCAAATATGCGCTTTGCTATCCGGTGGCATATCATTCGGCAATAAGCGCAATCTATCATAACGAAGTGACTGACGGAGCTATGAGCACTTATAAAAACAACTGGCCCGATAAAGAACCATTGCTTGCGAGACAATTAAGAGAGTGGAGACAAGATAAAAATCGGTCCGCAGCTTTACCGGCATCTCTTGATAACTATGTCGCGAATGTTCTTTATGAATATATAGTAATAGGAGTTATGGCTGGCCAAAGCTCACGCGCGAAAGTTTTACTCAAAGACAAGTTTTTTTTCGGCAGGAACTTGCGTAGGAAAGCAAAAGCATTATATTTCGCAATTTGCTGGCTTCCAGAGCCGGTATTACGCTTGTGTCTTCGTTTGAGCCGTTCCAGATGGATGCAGAAAAAGGTTACAGTTCGCGATGGTGTTATCCAGCGCTGTATTAAACGAAAATCTGCGCGCTAATCGTTCCAATTACTATTAATGATATTTACGGAGTTAACGTGTTATGGTCAAAAGTGCATGGAGAAGGCTAAGCAAGCTGTTTATCTACCTGTTTAAGGGTGGCAACTATGTATATAGCAACTACAACACAGATGAAGCCCGCAGAATTGGCGTTAAAGTAGGCGAAAACTGCCGTTTTATCGCAACTAGCGCAACAACTTTTAGCACTGAACCCTGGCTTATCGAGATAGGCAATCATGTCTCTATGACCAATCCTTTATTCATTACTCATGATGGTGGAGTTTGGGTGTTTAGGAATCAGTACCCTGAGATTGAGCTTTTCGGAAAGATTAAAATCGGAAACAATGTATTCATCGGTTCTGAAGCGCTCATATTATTGAACACCGAAATTGGAGACAACTCTATAATTGCTGCGCGTGCTGTCGTTAAAGGGGTCTTTGAACCAAATAGCGTTTTAGCCGGAGTTCCAGCCAGGCGCATTTGTTCAGTGGATGAATATTTCGAAAAGAATAAAGACCGCTTCTCTTGGAATGCAAGACATTTGCCCAGTGAGCAAAAAAGAAGCATTATTTGCGAGAAGCTGGGCGTTTAGCCCGATCTATTCACGAACACTCTATAGGAGCGGACCCGCGTGTCCGCCCTATGCAAAACGTGAATTATCCGCTGATAAGCGGCTTGCATCACGTTACATCATACCGCAAAATGACAGAAAAGGATTGGTCTGGATGGAATTCTTGAAAAACACTACCGAGCTTTCAAGTATCAAAGTGCGGAAGTCCACGCTTATTCGTGCTCAGCTTTGGGCATGTGGATCGATTATGGCGCTATATTCGTTTTCCAATTTACTAAATAAAATTTGGTATATTGGAACTGCTCTGGTCCTGTTATACACAATAATTTTGGTTCTTTGCGGAGTATTGAGGATAGATGGTTTAGTAAAAGCCTGTACAATTCCTTTTGTCTATTTCGGCTATCTGCTTCTAACAAGTCAATGGGCAATGTACCCGTCCGAGACAGTTCTATGGGTTGCTATTGATTCAATATTTATTATTATTGTTGGTTTGTTTTATTTGATGATGCTCAACAATTCTGTTGATGCGGTAACTGATGTATTCGTGGTGATTACATATATAACTCTGCCTGTGACTGTTATACTTTATCTCATTAAACCTGATTCGATCAGATTTGGAGGGTATGCGACTAAACTTCTCCCATTGCTGCTGGTCTTTTGTGTTTCTGCTATAGAGGATAAATCGCGCTTATTAAAGAGCGCCATTGCACTGATGGTGGGGTTAGGTATAGTAATTATTTCAAAGTCGAGGACTCCGCTGCTGGCTTGCGCGATTACCTTGCCGATAATATCTTGGTGGACTTCATCTCGGTTGGTCGATTCTACTAGAAAGATGATTATCCTGGCTCTTGTTGTGGCGATTGGCGTAGGTTGCCTTATGGCTTTCGAGCCTACGCGAGAGATGGTTACAGAGTCTATGCTTCGGATCACTGGCGATGAAGAAATCTCAATCCAAGGAACTTTGAATGCAAGTAGCGATGATATTCGAGATATGCAGTATAAAATGGGTATGTATGTGCTATTGACTTCGCAGCCATGGGGAATCGGTTATATGAACTTTGCTTCTATGATAAATGACGTTCTTGGCTATCCGGTAAATCTGCATAATTCGGTATTGACATGGGGAGCTGAGGGTGGGTTGCCCTGTGTATTAATTGTATTGTTTATGTTTTATAAGTATTTTGCGCTAGCAAAACGGACTATGAAGAAAAGCCTGTTGGAACAAGATGTCCGGTTCTGTAAATCATGCATAGTAGCAATGGTGGGTGTGTTGATTACGGCAATGTTTCACCAGGCTCACCAGGCTCCGCCCATGTATATTCTCATCGGAATAGTTTATGCCTTGCCTCAAAAAGATAAGCGCCCAAAGCGTATCCTCAATAGGAATTGGACTGCGCCCCAGGTAACGGACACTTCTTTAGTAGTATAATCTAAGCGAGGTGTCATTTTGACGGAAACAATATAAGTAGGAGCTAATACATTGCGAATCTTGCATCTTCTGCCTACGTTGACTGGCGGCGGAGCTGAGAGGCAGTTATCATACCTCGCCTCGGGACTAATAAGCCTTGGCCATCAGGTTGATATTGGTTACATACATGATGGGCCCGCCGCAGCAGAAGTAGACTTTTCTGGCTGCCGTCTGCACAAGCTAAAAGCCAAGGGCAACTATGAACCTGGCACATTAATTCAAATTCTGCACTTGATTAAGGCAACAAAACCGGATATTATACAAACGTGGATTTTGCAGATGGACGTTTGTGGTGGACTTGCTGTAAGATTTACAAATATTCCTTGGATTATAAGAGAGCCGTCATCTGAAGGAGCTTATTATGGCTCTTGGAAGCAAAGACTGCGGCGGCGGCTGGCAAAACGATCAGAATGTATTGTATGTAACTCAAAGGGAGGCCAGGATTTTTGGAAGGAACACTATCCGAACAAATCCTGTGATCTCATACCTAATGGTTTGCAGCTAGCTAATATCGATGCAGCTTCCATGGCGTCTGATGATGAATATGATATATCAGCGGACAAGAAACTGATCGTTTATGCAGGTCGTTTGGAGCCTGTCAAAAAATTGAATTATCTATTGGATGCGTGTAAGAAGGTTTTTGAGCAGACCGATTCCATTGCAATTTTTTGTGGAGAAGGTTCTTCGCGGCCTGAATTGGAAAGACAGATTCTGGGGTTGGGCATTTCGCCCAAAGTTCGTCTGACGGGATACCTGCCCACTTCAAAAGTATGGGGACTGATGAAACGGGCGGATGTTTTTGCATTTATAAGCGCACTTGAAGGGATGCCGAATGTTGTGATGGAAGCTATGGCTTGCGGCGCCCCTTTGGTGGTTTCGGACATACCGGCTCATAGAGAAGTCCTGGATGAACAACGAGCCATATTTGTAAACCCGAGTGATTCCGGCACAGTAGCTGATGCCATTATGAATTGCTTGTCAGATAGAGCCGGCGCAAAGCAACGGGCAATTTTAGCTCGAGAGAAAGCCGAGCAATGGTCGATAATGGCTATGGCAAAGAAATATGAAGCTGTTTATATAAAAATATTACGTGGCAGATAAGAATATGAAATATCTCTGTGGAGGCTGGCTTAGTCGGCAATCTAAGGCAATTCTGCTCAGCCCCATCTGCTTAAGAAAAATGGAATGGTAGTTTACTGCTATTACCACAAGGATAAGAAACACAAATGAGAATATTATACGCTGCACTAGGCTACAAGCCGGCTTACAAGATTGGGGGGCCTGTTGTATCTGTTTCATCCACCGCTGAGTGCCTCGTAAAAAAAGGGCATGAGGTTGTGGTATTTACAAGCAATTCCAATTTGACGGAAGATTTGGATGTGCCCACAGATCAGCCGGTTGATGTAAATGGGGTGCAGGTATGGTATTTCAAGCGAGAGGAGTATATCAAACGCCTGTTTTCATATATACCGTATCTTTCGCAATCTGTCGGATTTCTATATTCTCCTAAGATGCGGGGGGAGCTTGAGCGTATTATGCCAAGTTTTGACCTGGTACACACGCAATGTCCATTTGTTTATCCCACCTATGCCTGCGCCAACGCAGCATTCCGTTTTGGAAAACCATTGTTTTACCAGCAGAGAGGACTTTTTGGGACTAACCATCTAAAGCGAAGGGCTCTTAAGAAACGTTTGTATATCTTGCTTGTGGAGGGTCGAATTTTGCATCGGGCTACCACACTTATCGCACTCACAAAAGAAGAATTACATGCATATAAAGCGCTGGGATTTGATGCGCCATGCAAGATAGTGCCGAATGGTGTGGATGTCACACGATATCGTCAGCATCCTGAAAGCTCGGCTGACGAAAAACTTGGCATTCCCGCCGGGGCCAGGGTTATTTTGTTTATGGGAAGATTAAACTCGACCAAGGGCGCCGATATCTTGGTCGAGGCGTTTATTGACACCCAAAAACGGCATCCTGACACTGTGTTGGTGATTGCCGGCCCTGATGAGAGCAATATAGCTGAAAGTCTTCGATCAACTGCAATCCGGGCGGGCATTGGTCCAAAAGTTTTGTTTCCAGGGATGATTACCGGCGATACAAAGTTAGATCTGCTCGCGCGGGCTGACCTGTTCTGCTCGCCTTCGCACGCTGAAGGTTTTTCGATGGCGATTCTTGAGGCGCTTGCCAGCGCAACTCCGGTATTGATTACGCCTTCCTGCAATTTCCCAGAGGTCGAAGCGGCAGGGGCAGGAAAAGTTGTCGCGGAAGATTCTAAGAGTCTGGCGCAATCGCTATGTGAGATGCTGGATATGGGAGACTCTCTTAGAACTATGGGGGATGCGGCAAGGAATTTTGTTGCTAGAGATTATACTTGGGATTGCATTACAGATCAGCTTCTCGAAGTGTATGAAGAAGGAATCCAGCGGCACCACAGGATTGCGCAGACGTCACCGCTCGGATAGCCGAACCGTAAACCGAACACGAGGATGAGATGAAAATATCCGTCATTACTACTTGCTATAACTCCGCTGGGACTATTAGTGATACAATTAAAAGCGTTCAAAGCCAAACCTATCAGAATATAGAGCATGTTATTGTGGACGGCGCATCCACAGACAATACGGTCGAGATTGCTCGTGAATTGGCTGATGAGCGTACGATAATCGTGAGCGAGCCGGATAATGGCATCTATGATGGAATGAATAAAGGTATTAAATTGGCATCGGGAGATGTAGTAGGAATGCTCAATGGCGACGACATGTTTGCAGATAATTTGGCGCTTGAAAGAGTTGCCGGATCATTCACGGATGTTATTGACTGTGTGCATGGCAATCTGGTTTATGCTGACAAAGATGATACCAGCAAGATAGTTCGCAAGTGGGAATCATGCGATTATGTCCCTGGCATATTTGGTAGAAGCTGGTCTCCCGCGCACCCAACGTTCTATTGTCGCAAGAATGCGTATGAACGCTTTGGCTTATACAAATTGGATTATGAGATTGCTGCAGATGCTGAATTGATGTATCGGTTCTTGGAACGCTATGCTTTGAAGTCTGCGCATATTCCCCATACTCTGGTGGTAATGCGTGTGGGAGGAGTCAGCACAAAAAATCTCCGCAGTATGTGGGTTAATTCTAAAGAGATTAAGCGGGCAATTGTGGAAAATGGCGGACGCTTCAATATGTTACTTTATCTTTATTATAAGATACTCAAAGCTAAGCGGCAGCTTAGTGTAAATTGATGAAAGTTGCATTAATGCGTTGGGCAGACACATACGGTCTTTGGAGAACAATTTGAGTGTAATGGTCACGGGCGCGCGCATCGTTTTATTCGGCAAATCAGGGTTTGTGGGCTCGAATATCCTTAAAGAGCTGGGGGCGGACGTATTTGCGCCGTCTGAGCTTGATGTTGACCTCACGAATCCCGACACCCTCCAAGGCGTGATCAACGCCGGGGATGTAGTAATCAACGCTGCCGGTTATGCAAGCGCCACAGACCGCACTCCTAAGGGCCTGGAGCTGTTTCAGCGGGTCAATTTGGATGGCCTGAGAAACCTGGCTGACGCCTGCGTCAATGCCGGAGCCGCGCAGCTCATTCACATAAGCAGCGTGGCCGCGATGGGCATGTGGGATGGCGAGGACATCACCGAAAGCATGATGAGGCCGGTGAAATCCCCTTATGCCGCCAGCAAGCTTGAAGGTGAGCGTCTTCTGGCCCAATATTCTGACAAACTTTCGATCACAATACTGCGCCCAACCTCCGTTTTCGGAGAAGGGCGAGGCATGGCTGCATCGTTATGCAGCCTTGTTGCAAAAGGCAAGGTCCCTCTTCCGGGCGGAGGCGAAGCGAAGATACCCTTTACGTTCATAGGCAACATAACCCACGCCGTGCGGCTGACCGTAGGCAACGAGAGATGCTTCGGCAAGACGTTTATCATCGGCGATTTGATTTCATACCCGCTCAAAGATGTTGTCTCGGCGCTCGCGCAGGGGATGGGAATCTCTATAAAGATAGTGCCGATTCCCGTGCGAGCCGCATATTGCGCCGCGCTGCTCTGCGAGGCGGCCGCTCGGCTGAGGAAATCCAGCCCGCTGCTCGACCGGGGGCGTCTTCACACAATGACTGAATCGGTGTGCTATGATATAGATGCTTTCGTGGAAGCTACGGGTTACAGCCCTCCTTACGACCTTCAGGCATCGGCTGCCAGGATAGCTCAATGGTATCTTTCGCACAATCCTTCGCAAAAGGATTGACATCCGACGCGCCAGGCATTATCATACGTTCGGCAGCTAAGGTATAGGGCAAACTAGCTGAGGTTGGAGAAGTGGAATATATGAAAAATGGAATTTTAAGCAACGCAATACTTAGTTGCTTCGGTATCCTGATGCCGAAGCCTGCGAAAAACGGAATTTTAAGCAATGCAATACTTCGGTTTAGTTGCTTCGGTATCCTGATGCCGAAGCCTGCGAGCTGCGCTTTACTGTTATGTATGGCTGCTGTGTTGATACCGGGGACATCTTATGCAAAGACTCCACCGGATGAGCAGTATGCCAATATTTCGCCTCTTCCTGGAGGCGGAACAGCCATTAACTCAGATGGCGAATCCGACGGCCTCGGCGCAATGCAGATCAATATCCCTGTTGCTTATACGCCTGGAGCTGGTTATGCCAACCTCGGATTATACGAGGGCGGCTATTTTGATAAGGATCGCGGCAACGGCAGCGGTGTATACGGTATGGGTTTCGGCACGTGGCCCAGGCTATATGTTTCCGGAATGGCTGTCAGTTCTATAATTTTCTCAGACAGTAAGGTATTCAATGCGCAGTTCCAGTTCGTTAAAGAGACGGATTCTACGCCTGCCTTAGCCATAGGAGCGCAGGATATCCTCAACAAAGAGGGGGCTGATAACAAAGCGACCACCAACACCGGCATCGGTTACTATGGCGTAGCAACAAAGCGCTTCAAGATTGGTGAGCGAGATGTCTATGGAGTGCTCGGCTATGGCGCGGGTAAGTTCGCTGACAGCATTTTTGGCGGAGTCTCAACGCCGTTGAGCGATAAGTTCACCTTTACGACTGAATACGACGGTTACCAATTCAACACTGGCCTCGCATGGAGACCGACGGGTAGAAAATCACCCGTAACGGTGCTGGCTGCTTACGATGGTCAGACCGGCCCGCTTGTTGGTGCGCAGGTGACCGGTAATATCTCCGGGTGGTGGGCGATCCCCGTGATACTGCTATCGCTGCGGAATTAGAATGTGTAAATGGTGAGCGCCACTGTTTGGAATGTGTAAACCGGCGGGGAAACTGCCACTATGCATTCATCTGATGGTATGATTTTGGGTGCGAATATGGTTTTAGCAAACAGTATTGTAGAGCGTAAACAAGACCTCGGATTATATGGCTGCCGTATCAAGGGCATTTTGGATGTAATATTCGCGGTGGTGATGCTCGTGGTCTTGGCTCCTCTCATGCTCATTGTTGCGTTAGCTATAATGCTGGATTCGCCCGGCCCCGCTATTTATCGCCAGACCAGGGTAGGCAAGTTCGGCAAAAGCTTCAGGGTGTGCAAATTCCGCACCATGGATATAGATGCGCCGGTATTGTCCACCGAGGACATGCAAAAACTGACTGTGATACCATATACCCGGATCGGTTCGTTTCTACGAAAAACCAGTCTGGACGAACTGCCGCAGTTGTTCAACATCATCGAGGGGCAGATGAGCTTTATCGGCCCTCGCCCTGCGCTTCCCAGCCAGACTGATGTAAACGAACTACGCGAGCAAATGAACGCCCACCGCATAAAGCCCGGCATCACTGGACTCGCGCAAGCAATGGGCCGCGATAATCTGGACAACGCAACAAAGGTCAGTTACGATGCTAAATACTCCCGCAGTGTGAGCTTGCTACTCGACATCAAGATTCTAATGATGACTGCGAGCGCTGTAATTTGTGCCCGAGGTAACAAATAAACCCGAATAGAGCTAATGCTGGTTATCTTGTCCAACCAAACTAAGATCAATGAACTTTTACCAAGGCATTTCACCTCGGGCTATCAACTAAAGATTTCGGGAAACTTATGGGCGAGTTGCTGGACCAAAAGCGCGAGGGAGGAAATCAATGAAAGAACGCAAACTCTATCATCCGTTGTGGACGCATTTACCGGCGGTGGCATTGCTTGGCTTGATAATTGCGCGGTTTGTTTCCGCTATGCCGCTGCCGAAACTTGTACCGCTGCAGTTCGATATACATGGCAACCCAGGACGATTGGGCTCGCCGTGGGAGCTCTTTGCCATTACTGTAGGGATCAGCTTCTTATGGCTGGTGATATCATGCGTTGCCGACGAGCTCTGGGCGCGCCAGGAGAACCGCAAGACTTTCAACTGGATGTCGCTCATAGACGAAGTGATCATAGGTATGATGGCTGGAATATTTCTTTATTACGGAGATTTTCGCCATCAATTGCAGTCTGGGCCAAGCTGGGCTGCTATGCTTTCCTGGGCAGCGCGCGGGGTAATTGCTGCTGCTGCGCTGGAATATTTCAGGCCGTATATCCCTCACAAAAACCATTACCAGCCTGAGGATACCAGCAGGCTTTCCGCCGAAATCGGAGCGTTTTTAGAAGAAGGCAAACCGTGGGTCTATTGGGAGAGCCAAAACCCTTCATGGATGAATCTGGCGCTTGCAGCGGGGTTTATCTCCATGCTTTTCGGCGCAGGCCAGGCTTATGGCGAATCGCCGGCGGCTGCGGTTCCATTAGCCCTGTTGGCATTGATATTTGTGCCGCTTTACGGGGGGTTGCGAGTATCAGTCACCCCGGAGCGTTTGCAGGTGAGGCTGGGTATATTTGGAATTCCACTTTTAAGGCTGTGGCTTTCAGACCTGGCCAGCGTGGAGGTGCATGAATTCTCTCCCCTCAAAGACTTCGGCGGCTACGGTATCCGTTTCAACCGCCAGATGAAAGCCTATTACTTTAGAGGCAATCGAGGAGCGCTGGTCACTACCACGCAGGGCAAGAAGTATCTGATTGGTTCAGATCACCCCGAACGCCTCGCGGCGGTTGTGGATGTCGCACGGCGGATGGCTGGTTAATTTTGGGGCAAAACTCTCATATCAGCGCTTCGGATACCTTCTTTGGTATTAGTTATTTCGGGACACCCCTGTCCATAGAGTAGAAGAATGAGCAACATGTCCCTCCGGCTTCAGCCTAATCCGTTGCTGGGTTTCCCCGTTGTGCGACAAGGCTCGGCGGGAGCCTCGCCCTCCCCTCAACAACCTGCAACCTGTCCCCTGTAACCTCCCTTCCCCGACTGAGGACTGTCGACTGTCGACTTTGCAAATATTTGACCTCAGCGCGATATTATGTTAAGATGTTGATAGAGAAATGCAAATTCGACGGTCGAGTGCAGGACGCATATGCCTCGGCCTTTTTTGTCGATTGATTTAAGGTGAGTATGGGCGTAAGGAATACATCCAAAGGGGTTCGCGAGAATATTAGGAACATAGCAATAATCGCGCACGTTGATCATGGCAAAACAACGCTGGTAGACGAGATTCTGAAGCAGAGCGGCACGTTCCGTGCGAATCAGATTACCGTTAAGCGAATGATGGACTCGAACGACCTTGAGCGAGAGAAGGGAATTACTATCCTCTCCAAGGTCACATCGGTCTATTACGGCGATGCGAAAATCAATATTGTGGATACCCCCGGCCACAGCGACTTCGGCGGCGAGGTCGAACGCATTCTGCGCTCGGTGGATGGTGTTCTGTTGCTTGTGGATGCCTGCGAAGGCCCTATGCCGCAAACCCGGTTTGTGCTCAAAAAAGCGCTGGAGCAGGATCTGGCGCCGATTGTTGTGGTCAATAAGATCGACAGGCCCGGCGCGCGCCCTCAAGAAGTTATTGACGAAGTTCTGGACCTGTTCATAGACCTGGGCTGCCATGAGGATCAGATAGAGTTTCCTTATCTATTTGCATCCGGCGCGCAGGGTTATGCTATATTGGACCCGTCCGACACCCCGAATGGTATCGATCCGCTTTTTAAGATGATAATGAAGCATGTTCCGCCGCCTCAAGTTGAGGTGGATGGCCCTTTCCAGATGCTGGCGACGAACTTGGACTATGATGACCACCTCGGGCGCATGTTCGGCGGCAAAATCCTCAGAGGTTCCGTGCGGCAGGGCGAGCAGGTTGCCATTATCAAGCGCGACGGCGCCCAGGACCGCTTCTCTGTCACCCGGGTATTTATCTATGAGGGTCTCAAGCGTGTAGAGGTGGACGAAGCCGCGGCGGGAGAAATCGTGCTGCTGACTGGTTACCCGGATGTTCAGATTGGCGAGACCATCGCGGATGTGAACAATCCCGAGGCGCTCGAACTGCTCCAGATAGATGAGCCGACTGTTTCTATGGATTTCATCGTCAACAACGGCCCCTGGGCCGGTAAAAGCGGTGAGTTCGTCACAATGCGCAGCATTTCGACCCGTCTTGAGCGCGAGATTAAGGTGAATATTAGCCTGCGCATTGCAGCCACTGACAGGCCCGACACTATGAACGTCTCCGGGCGCGGTGAGCTTCAGCTTGCCATCTTACTTGAGACTATGCGCCGCGAAGGCTTCGAGGTATGCGTCAGCCGTCCTCGCGTTATCACCAAGAAAATAGATGGTGAGACCTATGAGCCTATCGAAGAAGTTACTATTGATGTGCACGACGATTTCATCGGCACAATAATAGAAGAACTCGCCAGGCGCAAGGGCGAGCTCAAGCTGATAAGCAAAGACGAATCCAGCATGAACCGCCTGATTTTTGACGTGCCCACGCGCGGTCTTATCGGCTTCCGAACGGATTTCCTCACTCTGACCAAGGGTCTGGGGCTGTTGAGCCGACTCTTCAAGGAATACGCGCCATCCTGCGGTGAAATAATCACCCGCACGCACGGCAGCCTTATCTCCAAAGAGACAGGGCGCGCTACAGCCTATGCCATCGCTCCATTGCAGGAACGTTCGACGCTCTTCATCCCGCCTGGAGAAGAAGTTCACGAAGGCCAAGTGATCGGCGAGAACAGCCGCAGCGAGGACATGGTGGTAAATGTTACCAAGGCAAAGCACGCGACCAATATGCGCTCATCAAACGAAGACGCCACGGTTCTCATAACCCCCGCAAGGCAGTTTATGCTGGAACAGGCGCTGTCTTGGATCGGCGACGATGAGCTATTAGAAGTTACACCGGACGCTCTCAGGTTCCGAAAGACAATTCTTAGGAATCTGGATAGGACTCTGGCGGCTCGCAAGGCCAAGTAGTTACAGGCAAAGGTTCGTTTCAGGATTTCCGCTTCGCTCAAATCCTGAAACACCAATGAAGACTTGACCACCAGCGGCCCGGACTCATTGCGGGAATGGCTAACACAAGCAGGAGTGAAGCCCCAGACATAAAACATCCGGAAATACAACCAAACGTGTCAGAATCAAGCCCTACGGCCCTGTATGCCTGCGATACTTGCTTGCGGCCCGTTACACTTCACGATTATGATGAACCCGGCCCCTGGAAGTGGTATGAATGCGATTCCTGCGGGGAATGTGTGGTTGTTGAGTGGAATCCCGATCAAGCCGCGTCAGAATCGAATCCTAGAGCCGACTTTTTCCCACTACTATAAAAAGGGCTTAGCGAGGCTCAAGAACGGCTCAAGACAAGGACGTTTTTAGGAGTTTAATGACAAGCCCCAGGCTTACCAACCCGAGGCTTGTCATTACTACAACTCACACGATAAATCACTGTGCGTTAGAGAATGTGCGCAACAAAACAGCCTACTGAGTTTACATGTCATCACAATGATGGTAAAATAACCAAGAGTTATGGTATATTATACTGTTCAGCTGTCTATTAGCTGAATCAACCGCTGTAACGTGTTGCATGTCAATCGACTGATCCAACGGTATGCGCGGCGGAGTGTTGCAATCGCTTTTGGCAAATTCGCCAAAATAGCAATG
Source organism: Armatimonadota bacterium (assembly GCA_026392045.1). Classification (GTDB taxonomy): domain Bacteria; phylum Armatimonadota; class UBA5829; order UBA5829; family UBA5829; genus JAMCYN01. Next base: position 15,207 of record JAPLCU010000007.1, on the reverse strand, counting down.
ATCGCAGAGATTTTTAGAATTGTCGCAACGTCAGGACCATTCATTGGTATTACCTCCTTCTGAATAGTGGGGGCTTAACCCGATAGAATGGCCCAGCATTTACCGATGATAACAACATAGGCTTTGGGGCTTATCGGTGGCTATGACTGGAATCTGAACCATCGACAAGTCTGTTGCACTGGGTGCCGTCTTCTATGTAGGGCGGTGCCCTTTTATTGTATTATAAGTTAGCTAGCACATCAATTTATTATTCCCATTCCATATTCTTTCTAATGCACAGATTTCGCTATAAAACAGGAAGCTCTCATATTGTAGTATATCCCGCTTTGCGTGTATGGTAAAGAGTGTAAATGGCTTATATGCTGATTCTGAGCTCAAAAAAATATTATGGCTGTATTTTTGCAGCCATTTATAGACAAGGGATTCAATGGCTTATATGCTGATTCTGAGCTCAAAATAAATATTATGGCTGTATTTTTGCAGCCATTTTGTATCCCATATTTACTAATATTAAGTAAATTTGAGCACAAAACTACTCTTTTCAGAGATGGTTGTGCACTCATCGAGTTGTTGGTTGCCAGCTGTATTTTTGCAGCCATTTTGTATCCCATATTTACTAATATTAAGTAAATTTGAGCACAAAACTACTCTTTTCAGAGATGTTGTGCACTCATCGAGTTGTTGGTTGCCAACTGTGGCGTGTTGGATTAACATTGTGTTTTCAATGCGGCTTCTCTAGATTTCGCAAACATCGGAAACAAAATACTGATGGTCGGGGATTTGTAATCCCCGATCCCTCTTTGCGGGTTTGTAACCCGCCAAACCAAGTTAGTGTTTAAGCTCCGCTCCTTTACTATCCTCTCAATATCAGCCCCCCGGCTAAAATCTCCGTGTCGATTCTTTCAGTTGGGGGTATCCCAAATTTATAAGAAGAAATTTCTGGTCAGAACGAGGCAATTAGCGAGGGCGAGGCTATGGAATACCATCCTGATTTCTACGAAGAGGAAGAGGCTGGCTTGGTCAGACTGAGCCGCGTTAAATATCAACTTTCTGAAGGACAGCCCGATGCGATGGGGTGGACGGTATCAGATATAGACGGCGTCGAGTTTGGGCGGATTAGCGATTTGTTGGCGGATGCGATGACGGGGCAGATAGTGTTCGCGGCCGTTACCACTCATAACTCAGGCAGGACCGCCCTGATTCCGGTGGAGGGCATGTATCTGGATATGCACATGGAACTTTTGGTAGTGCCTGTAAAAGAAGCCGATGTCCGGCGGAGCCCTGATTTTACCGATGATACGGTGGATGTGATGCCGTTTGCGGAATTTTGGCTTAGGCAAGCAGCAGCTTAATGGATGCAGCCTACACGTTCGGCTGTTTCGGGACAATGGAGTTCCGAAACAAGCTGGACATTTATGGGGTAAGATCATGGTGTCATCGTTGCTTCGGATGAATGCAACCGAAGCCGCGACCGCAGGTCGCGAGTTCATTCCAATCCCCAACCCCCATCACCTAACCCCCGCCCTTCAAACCCCCGTCCGAAATCCCCGCAGCCTCAGCGCGTTGCTGACCACCGAAAGCGAGCTTGCGGCCATTGCTAACGATGCTATCATCGGGTTCAGCAATAGGTGAAATGCGGGGTAGAGCGCGCCTGCGGCTATGGGAATGCCGAGGGTGTTGTAGATGAACGCAAAGAATAGATTCTGTTTGATGTTCTTGATGGTGGCGCGGGAAAGCTCGATTGCGGTGGCGACGCCGTTCAGGTCGCCGCTGATCAAAGTTATATCTGAAGACTCAATGGCGATGTCGGTTCCGCTGCCTATAGCTATGCCTAGATTCGCCTGGGCGAGCGCGGGGGCGTCGTTTATGCCGTCGCCGACCATCGCAACCACCCTGCCCTGCTCTTGAAGCTCTTTTACAGCCGATGCCTTTTGCGCGGGCAGGACTTCGGCCTTTATGCTGTCAACTCCCACCTGCCTCGCAACCGCTGCGGCTGTTTGGGGATTATCGCCGGTGATCATTATTACTTCGAGGCCAAGCTTTTTCAGCCGTTCGATTGCGCCTCGCGATTCGGCTTTGACGGTATCCGCCACCGCCAATACTCCGGCGGGTTTGCCGTCTATTGCTGCAAAAATCGCCGTTTTGCCTTGGGATTGGATGTCGTTAGCAGTCTTATCTAGCGCGGTTGTGTCTATATCATTGTCTTTCATAAGCTTTGAAGTGCCTATGAGGATTGACTTGGACTCGACTCTCGCTTTCACCCCGCCGCCGGGAAATGCTTCGAATTGCTCGGGGGTTGTAAGCGCTATTTCTCGAGATTCGGCCCCGCGCACTACCGCCTCGCCTATCGGGTGTTCGCTGCCTTTTTCGCACGATGCAGCCAGTTGGAGCAGTTCTTGTTCAGAAATGCCCTTTGAGGGCATTACATCGGTTAGCGCGGGCTGGCCGGTGGTTATTGTGCCTGTTTTATCAAGAATGATCGTGGTTATCTTTCGGGCGGTTTCCAGCGCCTCCGCATTTCGGATCAATATGCCATTCTCCGCGCCCTTGCCCGTGCCCACAGCGACCGCCGTTGGGGTTGCGAGGCCGAGCGCGCAAGGGCAGGCGATAATCAGAACGGCCACAAAGTTCACCAGCGCGAACTGCGGGCCAAATATGAACCAGACCACAAACGTCAATATCGCGATGCAGACCACTACCGGCACGAAGTACCCTGCCACGGTATCCGCCAGCTTCTGAATGGGCGCCTTGGTGGCCTGAGCCTGCCTTACGAGCCTTACAATCTGCGAGAGCATGGTGTCCTTGCCCACGCGGGTGGCCTCGAACCTGAAACTTCCGGTGCGGTTGATGGTCGCGCCGATCACCTCATCGCCGGGCTGCTTTTCCACGGGGATGCTCTCGCCTGTGATCATGGATTCATCCAGAGTCGATGCGCCCTCGCGGATAATGCCGTCGACAGGCGCTTTTTCGCCCGGACGGACAATAATAATCTCGCCCACGCGCACTCCTTCGATGGGAATATCCTGCTCAACGCCGTCCCGCACCACCCGCGCGGTCTTCGCCTGCAAGCTCAGGAGCTTCTTGATGGCGTCAGACGTGTGGCTTTTCGCGCGAGCTTCGAGCAGCCTGCCTGTGAGAATCAAAGTGATAATTACGGCGGTCGTCTCGAAGTAGACATGCGGCATTGTGCCTTGCGCGGCAAGTTGACTGTGAAAGAATGTTGCTACAGCGCTGTAAGCAAACGCCGCGAGAGTGCCGATGGCAATAAGCACGTTCATATCGCTGGCGCGGTTCCTCACGGAGCCCCACGCACTCCGAAATATCCTGTAACCCGCCCAAAATAGTACTATGCCAGAAAGCACAAACTCGGCATAAACATAGGGCGAGGGCGGCATGGCGTCCATCACCATGGAAAAAATCAGCACGGGTATTGTGAAAATAGCGGCAACGGTCAATCGCGCTCGAACATCTTTAACCTCGGCATCTGCGGCAGGGGTTGATTCCTCAGACGTTTCGATCTCTGACGATACCTCTTCAGCGGTATAGCCGAGCTTTTTAATCTGATCGATTATCTTACTCTGAGTGACCAGGCTGGGGTCATAGGTGATGTATGCGCGCTCGGCATCGAAGTTGGTACTTACCGCGTGTAAACCTTCTAATCTGCCGAGCACTCTTTCGATAGCCAGCAGGCAGCTGGGGCAGTGTATTCCGCCGATGGCAAGCTCGATATCTTTAGTCATCGGCGCGCCATGGTTATGCACATGGACGTGCTGGCCCGTGCCTTTTCCAAAGAAGAACCACAATATGAATAATATGAGCGCCGCGCCAATCGTGGCCGCCGCATAGTCCATTTCAGTCATTGGCTAATACATCTTTTCTCACGGGACCGCAGAGACCCTGATTATTTCGTTAGGCGATTTATTTTGACCAGTCATAGTGGTACTGATCCCCGATTAGCCATAAGACCACAAGCACAAGGAATACAGTGCCAACTGCACCCATTACTATACCGAATATTGCGCGTCCTTTGCCGTTCTTCCCGGGATTGCGTTCGAGATCGTAAATAGCCAAGATACCTATCAGCAGAGATATCGGCGCCGGTAGAAGAAAAATTGAAAACAGCCCCATGTAACCCGCCATCATCGCCAAACTGGATACGTCCACGGGAATCAGGTACTTCTTTTTGGACTCGTTTGGGGGCGCATCCATTATTGTCTTGTCCTGCGTATACTGAATTACTCTGTGGCACTGTGTGCATCTGAAGTTGCTATCATCGTTCTGACTTCCACAATACGTGCAATACATTCGTGAACCTCCACGCGAGATTGGACAGGGCTGTAGGCCCTCTGAGATCGGTATTCAGAAGGAGGAAGGTCTCGGCGGCCAGCCTCCCTTCTGTAACCTATAACCTAAAACGCCGTATGCTCTGTTCTGGCGATGATCTCGTTCTGCAATTTGTCTGAAATATCGCAGAAGTAGTCGCTGTAACCTGCCACGCGCACGATAAGATCGCGATACTTTTCGGGCTCGGCCTTTGCTTTGCGCAGCGTATCGGCTGTTACCACGTTGAACTGAATGTGATGACCGTCCAGCTTGAAATATGAGCGGATAAGGTGCGCTAGCTGGTCGATTCCCTCTTCACCTTCGAGCACCTGCGGGGTGAACTTGATGTTCAAGAGCGTGCCGCCGGTTCGGATGTGGTCCATTTTCGCCACGGATTTTATGACCGCAGTCGGACCCTCCCTGTCAGAACCCTGCACGGGGGAAATTCCCTCGGAAAGCGGTTCCCAGGCATAGCGGCCGTCCGGGGTTGCGCCGGTGACCGCGCCAAAATAGACGTGGCAGGTGGTGGGAAGCAGATTAATTCTGTAAGTTCCGCCTCTCATCGTCGGCCTGCCGTTAATTTCATCATAATAGCTCTCGAAAACCGTGCGCATGATATCATCCGCATAGTCGTCGTCATTGCCAAACTTCGGAGTCTTGTTGAGGAACATCTGGCGGGTTTCCTCATCGCCCTTGAAGTTGTCGGCGAGAGCGGTCAGCATTTGCGCCATCGTAAGATTTTTCTCATCAAAAACGTTATACTTGATCGACGCAAGGCAATCCGTCATGCTCCCGAGGCCAACACCCTGAATATAGTTGGTGTTGTAACGGGCGCCGCCTGCGTTGTAGTCTTTACCCTTTTTGATGCAGTCTTCAACGATAATCGAGAGGAATGGCGCGGGCATATACTCCGCGTAGAGCTTCTCGATGATGTTGTTACCGCGTATTTTGATGTCTATGAAATACTTGAGCTGCTTTTTGTAAGCCTCGAAGACCTGTTCGTAAGTTTTCATTTTGGTAACGTCGCCGGTCTTTGGCCCGAGCTGCTTACCATTACGAGAATCAATGCCGTTATGCAGGGCGAGTTCAAGAATCTTCGGCATGTTCATGTAGCCGGTGAGGATATATGCCTCTTTGCCGAAAGCTCCTGTCTCCACGCAGCCGCTATTGCCGCCGTTGCGGGCGTCTTCAATGCGCTTGCCCTGGCGCAGCATCTCTTCGACCACAACATCAGCGTTGAACACCGAAGGCTGCCCCATACCCTTGCGAATGACGCGGGCGGCGTGTTTCAGGAACCGGTCAGGGTTCTTTTTGCTGAGCTGAATATTCGAGCTGGGCTGCAGGAGGCGCATCTCATCGATAACATCCAGCACAAGGTAGCTGATGTCGTTCACACCGTCCGAGCCGTCTTCCTTGAGACCGCCGGAGTTGATGTTGCAGAAATCCGTATATGTGCCGCTCTCAGCAGCCGTAACGCCCACCTTGGGCGGCGCAGGCTGATTATTGAACTTTACCCAGAAGCATTGCAGCATCTCCTGCGCATAATCGGGCGTGAGCGTGCCGCTGTCGAGGCCCTTCTTATAGAACGGATACATGTGCTGGTCGAGCCTGCCCGGGCAGAAAGAATCCCAGGTGTTGAGCTCGGTGATTACACTCAAATGCACGAACCAATACGCCTGCAGCGCCTCATGGAAATCGCGAGGCGCATTCGCAGGAACCCATGCGCAGGTCTCGGCGATTTTCTCAAGCTCAGCCTTGCGGTTAGCGTCTTTCTCAGCCTTTGCGAGTTTTTTTGCTTTTTCGCAATGGCGATTGGCAAATATTATTATGGCATCGCAGCAGATGGACATTGCCTTGAGCTGCTCCTGCTTGTTGTAGGCTTCGGGATCATTGAAATAATCGAGATTCGCCAACGCTTCTTCGATCTCGCTCTTGAACTCAAGGAAACCCTTGCGGAAAATCTTGTTGTCACCAACGGTGTGCCCGGGCGCGCGCTGCTCCATGAACTCGGTGAAGATGCCCGCATTGTAAGCGTCGTGCCATTCCGGGGTCATTTCGTTGAACATGCGGTCTCGCATGGATTTGCCTTGCCAGAACGGAATAATGGTCTCTTCGTAAACACTTTTAGCTTCCTCGGAAACCGCGAAAGGAATCTTAGGGCGCGAATCTAAAATTTCAAAGTCCTGAATTGAATGGCAGCAAAGCTCCGGATAGGTGGGGGTAGCCTTCGGCTCAGGCCCTCGCTCACCAACTATGATCTCGTCATCGTTAATGCAAATAGTTTTGTTTTCGCAAAGATATTTGAAAGACATAGCCCTGGTCACCGGAATAGATGCCATAGGCGCGTTATTGTAAAACGCGGTCATCAGCTCTGCGCGCTGGGTGCTAATGGTCGGCTTGGCGTCCAAGCTCAACTGCCTTAATCGCTCTACTCTTTCTTTCATCCGATCAGCCTCCGTTTAACAACTTCACGCCGGCGCTCTCGATTATTTGCCTGATCTCGGCCATCTTTTCATCAGAAGGCGGCTCGAGATCGGTCAGGACACAGGTCTTATCCAGACTCCTGTATTTCTCGCTTCCGGCATTATGGTAGCGCAGCAAATGCACACCCGAAACTCTTATGGACGACGCCAATTCAGCCAGCGCCGTCACGTTCTCTTTATCATCATTCACCCCCGGAATAACCGGGAATCTGATCTCCACATTAGGGTGCCAGGCGCTAAGCTCCCGAATGTTTGAGAGAATCAAAGCGTTTGAGACGCCTGTCGTCTCTTTATGCTTTTCATCGTTCATCGCCTTAATATCATAAAGAAATAAATCTATGTATTGTCCAATTTGCCTGAGCAACTCAGGTCTGGTATATCCAGAGGTCTCGACGGCTGTCTTGATCTCAAGCTTATTGCAGCGCTTCAGCACAGCTTCCAGAAAATCAGGCTGCATAAACGGTTCGCCGCCGGAAAATGTTACTCCGCCGCCGGACTCATCGTAGAAAATAACGTCTTTCTCGATCTGCTCCACCACCTGCGCAACGGTCATTTTCTGCCCGCATATCTTTCTGGCTCCCGTGTGGCAGACTTTGATGCATGCCCCGCAGAATATGCACGATGTTCTATCAACACCTATCGTGCATACCTGAGTGCAGCGGCCGCAGTTGATGCACCTATCCGGCCTAATAAAAATCTCAGGCTCCGGCGAAACCCCTTCGGGATTATGGCACCACCAGCATCTAAGGGGACAGCCCTTAAGAAAGACCGTGGTTCGAATGCCGGGCCCATCGTGAATACAGAACCTCATTATGTCAAAGACTCTACCCGTGGGCTCGCCCTTGCGGTCTTGCGGCTGGAACACTTGAAATACTCCTGAATTGACAATCTTATCTATAAGTATTATAGCCGATATTTCGCTAACATGCTAACGAGTAGTAAGAGCTCAGACTTGGTGCGAATCACATGTCATCCTGAACTCGATTCAGGATCTGTTACGCTTAAGGCTTAGATTCCGAATCAAGTTCGGAATGACAAAACATCAAGAGTGAGCTCTTACAACGAGTAACGGGAGGGCGAGGCTCCCGCCGAGCCATGTGTCTGCTAAGAGAAGCGGCTCAGGGGGACCTTCGCCCTCCCGATTGACTTTTGCGGTGTTTCGGGATTTGAATGGAGCCGTAGGCGGAATGGAAATCCCGAAACTTGGTTCAACGAGCACAATTCTAATTCAGGCGCGATCAGATATCGCGCCCGATCTGCAAATTTCGGGGCTTTCCGCTTTCAGCTTTCCACTTTCCTTCTTCAGCTCCTCAAAATCACCTTCCCCGGCTGCTCTTGCGCTATGTAGATGCCGAGGGCTTTGCCCTGCATGTCGGCTGCCAGCCATGCTGCGCCTGCGAAGGTCTCGTGGCCGTCGCGGTTGCCTGCGTGCAGGGTGGCGCTGTGTTCGTGCTCAGCATGCGGGTTTTGGCGTTCGCCGTTTTCGTCGAGCTTGAAGATTTGGAAATCGATCTCTGTTGGGTTGTCGAAGATGATCATAGCCGGTTTGTCTGAAATCTCCGAGCGCATATCGGATTCTTTATCGGGCGAAATGGGCGATAGTATCGGTTTATCGACCTTGCCCACCTGCAATCTGCCGGTGTAAATGCTATCTATCAGCTCATAGCCTTTGGGATCGTAATTCTTGAACCATTCCACGCCGGGCTGCGGCTGAGGGTCCTTTTTGCCAAGGTCGCCGCGAAAATCAAAATACCACATGGTGAGCTCGGCCCAATATTCATGAAAATGCGTTGCGGAGTAGCATGTTTCCCAAAGGCCTTCTTTGAGGGCTTCATGATAGCGGTCGACGATCATCTGCCGGGTGACTGGGTCCATGCCGTATTCCAGAATCGTATGCGCGAACTCGTGCCTGCAGATGTCGCGGCCGATGTAGCGGTCGTCTTCCAGCATCAGCACGTTTTCTTCACCGCAGCTCGCATTAAGCCCGCCGACGCCGCGCGTTCGCTCGTCAATGTCCTGATTCCGCTCTTTATCGCAGATAATTCCGCGCCTGTGCCGCAGGTAAGGCAGGTCTGAAGTGACCTGATCCTTGCCGATGACATGAAGCTGAGCGCCGGATTGCACCATATTGTAGAGAATCCCGGGCTGGTTTTCCATCTGGCTCCAAATTCGGTTTGCAGCTGCCACCAGCGCTTCATCCGATACATCCGCGTGCGATTTGATCGGCACGCCATGGCAGTCCAGCATCTTCGAAAAGAAGCCCTGTTCGGGAGGATTGAGTTGTTTGATATCTGCTATTGTTGGCATGTTCATTGGTAATACCTGCTTTCTTTCTATGAGATTCGGTTCCGGCAGTGAAATGCCGAAACATCAAAATTCTTGAGCATGCTGAGCTCCGTCGAAGTATGCGGCTGCGAAGAGACATGTGATTAAACTTGACCGCGCCCTTCGTCCTTCGAGAGCCTCAGTATGGCTCAGGATGCTGGATTATTTTCCCTTCCCAGCTTTCTGCTTTCCGCTCTCTGCTTTCTGCTCTTTCTTGATTGATATTTTGTTTACTTTCCAGCGGCCGGAGTAAATCTTATCCAGCAGCTCGTAGCCATCCGAGTCGTATGATTTTAGCCATTCGGCGCCTTTTTCGGGTTTGGGGTCCATAGTTCCAAAGTATCCCCATGAGCCGAAATACCACATACTGAGCTCGGCCCAGTATTCATGATAGTTAGAGGCGGCGTAGGAGCCTTTCCATTTGCCCTGGTTCATGGCTCTTCTATATTGCAGTTTGACCATGCTCCTGGTAACTTCGTCCACGCCGTAAGTAAGAATAGTATGGGCGAACTCATGCCTGCAGATATCGCTGCCCTTGTATGGATCGCTTGGAAGCATGAGCAGGTTTTCCTCGCCGCAGCTCGCCTGCAAACCGCCAACCCCGCGTGTGCGTTCATCGATGGTCAGCTTGCCGTCATAGGGTTTGCCCTTGTATTGCGCCAGCTCGGGAAGATCAGATGGAACCTGATCTTTGCCGATAATATGCACCTCGGCATGCGCTTGCGTCATGTTGAATATTATCCCAGGCGACCTTCCGATCTCGCTCCAAACACGCGCCGCCGCTTCCTGAAGGGCTTTGTCGTCAACAACCAGATGGGACTTAATCAATATCCCGTGGCAGTTCAGCTTCTTCGAGAAGAACCCCTGCTCCGGCGGAGCGATTCGTTCTATTGGAATCTCTTTTGGCAGATCGTATTGCATGTTTTTGCCTACTTTCTAAGGTTCTCTGGATTTCCGCTGCGCTCAAATCCCGAAAGACCGTATTGTTATGTATTCAGCGTCAAGCCAGCCAACGTGGCGATGTCTAAAAGAAACTCAGATACTGATGCCTCTATAATCGGCGCGGCCTCATTCAGCTCAGATTCCGTTAGAGGATAACGATATTTCTCAGCATCTAATACAAGCTCCGCCCATTTATTGCCTGAAAACTCTTCGGCAAACCATTGAGCGGATTGTTTTTTGGATAGCATCTTTCCGGTCAAAGTGAAACACAGCCCGCGAGGGGCAAAATGACACATTGCGAGCGCAAAGTTTAAACTGTTGACCTGCATGGCGGTAGCAATGGAGCTTTCAAGACTTTTGCGAAACTCTTCCACCAATTCATCTTGAGAAGGAGAATACACCAGATTGGTCACATTACTTCCATAGCAAGTTCGGCCATGCTTTTTGATAATGGCATAATCCATCAAGCTATTTTTAGAACCATCTACCGGTTTCCAGCCTTTGCGGCCTGTGCCGACATAGCATCCCGGCGCATTAACGTTAACGGGATCAGCCACCACCCGCAGTGGATAATATGTCCCCTCCAATTGCCTGGCCAGAATATTGGAGCCACTTCTCATACTTTCGTGCAGGCTGAATATAAACTCACATTCATAATGTGTTATGGAATCTGCAGTAACGACCAAAAAATCAAGATCGCCCTTGCCAGGAGTAAAGTCACCCAGAACAGCCGAACCGAAAAGGATAACAGATTTTAGATTTTCGCCCAAAATTTCTTGCAAATCATCGCCAAAACGAGTCATCGTTTCGCAAAGAGCTTCTTCCAAGTTTTCTATTGGCAGATCGTATTGCATTGTGTTACTTGCCTATCTTTCTTAATCGAGAAAAGAATTTCGCGAAAGAACTCGGTGTTAGCTCCAATAAACATACATACTCACAATATTAGCCGTGAAATCCACAACAACCTCTGCATACTGATAACCAAGCTTGGCATTGATTAGGTATTTGATTGTCTTGCCTGTCTTTTCGATCTTTGCATTCTTGATGCCGTTTGATGCAGCCAACCATTTCTTGATCACTGATGGCGGGGCGGAATACTTGACACGAAAACTGCGGGTGAATGGATTGCCTTCGGTCGTTACCGAGATAAGCTTTCCGCCTGCTGGGATTGGGGCCAAATCACCAACCTGCAAAGTGATTTTCAGCATTTCCGCCTGAGTTTTGGGATTGCTGTTGTCTCTGGTGTTGGTGGGCAACAAATAAATTGCTACGCAGAAGACTGATGCGCAAAGTAGAATAGCAACTGTTGCAAGTTTCAGTATTTTGACGGTTTTCAAAATATTCCTCCTTGGTGCTGATTTATTATATTCGGGCACCGCGAAAAGGCAAAATTAGCGAAAGCGCTAGACGGGCGCATCAGAGATTGCGCTCGAACACTGAGAAAAAAGCCAGCTATAATTCTGTAAATGGCACCGCCGTGACATTGGGCGCAAGCGGCAGGATAGCGCTGCCCAGGTGAACCAACCATCCTTTATCAGATCTGTCCGAATAATCGCTTGCGAACGACAACAACCCGGAAGCCATCGCTGGGCGCGGCGTGGCTGTCTGCTTTACTTCCAGCGGAACCAATCGGCCCTGCTGCTCGATGACTATGTCCACCTCTGTCCCATGGCTGGTTCTCCAGAAGTATACCTGTGGGTCATTGCTGTTATGCATTGCCGCCTTGATGACCTCCGACAGCACAGCCGTCTCCACAATGGCGCCTGCAAGCGGGCCGTTAGCGGCATGCTCAGAGTCGCGCAGACCGGACAGATAACACAGCATGCCGACATCCGTGAAGTAGACTTTGGGAGTCTTCACCAGCCGCTTGCCCACATTCCCGAAATATGGTCTCAGAACGATCACTTGATACGTTGCCTCAAGTATTGACAGCCACGCTTTTGCGGTGTTTAGCGAAATTCCCAAATCTTTTGATATATCCGAAAGGTTGAGCAACTGCCCGCTTCGAGCCGCCAACACGCGAAGGAAGCTCTGAAATCCTGTGAGATCGCCTATCTGTTTAAGCGCTCTGACATCTCTCTCAAGGTAGGTTTGAACGTAGCTGGAATACCACAGATTAGAGTCGCGGTCCGGCTCGGCGGCCAATTCGGGATACGTACCCCTCAGGAATTGTTTCCAAAGATCAGGCACGGGTATTGTCTTTCCTGTTCTGACATAACCCTGCTCCCAGGGCAGCTTTGCCTGCGGATTGCCCCACAACTCATGGAACGACAGCGGCAACAGCTTAAGAATAGCGCTGCGGCCTGCCAACGATTCCGTAACCTGGCTCATCATCATGAGGTTCTGAGAACCTGTAAGGAGGTATTGACCCTTGCGGGACCTATCCTCATCTATTCTCTCCTTAATGTAGGGCAGCAGGTCGGGGGCATATTGCACCTCGTCAAGAATGACAGGCGGCTGGTAGATATCAAGAAATCCGCGCGGGTCAGCATTTGCCGCCGCTCTAACGTCTGGAGGCTCCAGCGATATGTAATTATGGCTGCTGCCGAACAGGCGCTTGAGCAGAGTCGTCTTGCCCGATTGCCTGGGGCCTGTCAGCGCCAAGGCCGGAAACTCATGCGCAGCATTGAGCAATACGGGTTGAATAGTTCTCTCTATATAGTTAGGCAAAGCGGCCTCCGTGTGCAATATTGCAATCATGATGCAATATTGCACACGGATTGTCAAGCGCTCGCGTTGCAACTGGCGTTTGTTGAGATCGTTATCCTGTGGGTTGCGTCTTGCTGAGTACGATCTATTTCTTCAAAGTTTCCACCGCAGCCAGCGTTCTGATGATACCCTATATATTTTGGGTGAGCTTCGCATCTGTGCTGAACTTCAGCCTTTGGCGGCTGAATGAATAGCGCAAATCACCTTTTTCAAACTTTGTGCACCATCCCAGATTTTATTACACTAAATAATGTGGCACAAAACCCGCAACTTGTGGCATAACATTGCATCAACACATCTCAATACGCCATTGTTCGAGTGATAAATATTGGCTTTGAGACTGTGATAAATTGGCTTTGAAATACTGCAAATATTTGGAACTTTTATAACCATGTGCACGTCTCATATATATGTATCGAGGGCGTGCAGAGCCAAGAGATAATGCATTGGAAAAAGGCTGACAGAGCACGCGATTCGGGTATAATAACCAAGAATTGGTCCAAATGTTCTGTCAAGCGCTGATCCAGTAGCATAATATCTGGGCAGCGCTTGATGCATTATTTAGCCATAACGATAGGGGTGATGTCAGATGCAAGCAGAACAAGAAGTCATTTTGACCGTCGCCGGGCTGAAAAAGATCGAAACTGAACTGGACCGGCTGCGAACAGTAAATAGAAAGCGCGTAGCGCAACGTATACGTGAATCCATGCAGATGGCTGGGGAACTAAACGAAAATTCTGAGTTTGAAGACGCTAAGAACGAGCAAGCGTTCGTAGAGGGTCGTATTGATGAACTCAGACAGATACTTGCTGCGGCCCGTGTGATAGAGGAAGACGAAGTCCGCACAGATAGTGTGGGCGTGGGGTCAATCGTTAGTGTCAAAGACCTTGAGACCTCAGACGACTGGGAGTGGAGCATCGTTGGAACCTACGAGGCCAATCCGGCTGAAGATAGGATATCCAACGAGTCCCCGGTAGGTCGGGCGCTTATGGGAATGACAGTGGGAGATGTCGCAATTGTCGAGATCCCCGCAGGTAGGGCGAAATATGAAATACTGAATATTCGCAAATAGCCGGCTGCGCCGCCTAATATAACTCTTCGAGCGCCCCGCGGAATAGTTTTTCCGCGGGGCGCTTTGCGTACCTGGCAAGTATAGTATAATATATACTGTTGCAGGTGTTCGGCCGGGATCTCTGATCCGGCCGCAATGTAATATGCTGCGCGGAACGGCTACCTGCACTGACCTTGTGGTTAATGCTGTCAAGAGTTCCCGCATATCAAATTGAAGGCTTATCATGCTGCTCATCCTTCGAGAGCCTCAGGATGGCGAAGTGGTGCGTCAGCATGAAAGTCTCAGGATGGCGAAGTGGTGCGTCAGCATGAAAGTCTCTTGTTTGGATGGAGATTTTGAGCGATTGAACCTACAACCTACAACTTACAACCTATAACCTATAACCTATAACTTATAACCCAAAAAATGGAGCAAGATATTGGAAGAGCATCAAATCCCTATAGATGAACTGATTAAGACGCGGCTTGAGAAGCTTGAGCGAATGAGAGAACTCGGCAAAGACCCGTTCGCTATTGAAAGATTCGCAAGATACGCTAATGTAAAAATAGGCGGCGAGGAAACCGCGCTGCAGCCTTACAGCGTGGATGTTGTTGCTGCGTTTGAGGCGAGCGAGCCCAAAGAAGGCGAAGAGCGCAGCGCCGAAATTAACGTAAGCATGGCTGGCCGAGTGGTTTCGCTTCGGCTTATGGGCAAAGCCGCGTTCGTGAACATTCAGGATAGAATGGGCAAAATTCAGACCTATATGAAAAGCGATGAGCTGGGCGACGACTACGAAATGGTCAAACTGCTGGACCTTGGCGACTTCATCGGGGTAACGGGCTTCATTTTCCGAACGCGTACGGGCGAGATTTCTGTGCATGCGAAGGAAATCACGGCGCTCTCGAAGTCTATCCGGCCGATTCCTTTCGGCAAGGAAAAAGGCGATCAACACTGGTATGGCCTGCAGGACATCGAACAGCGCTATCGCCAGCGATATATCGACCTCATCACAAATCAGGAGAGCCGCGAAGCCTTTGAGAAACGCAGCAAGATCGTGCGCGCGGTAAGAGGATATTACGATAGCCAGGGCTATCTGGAAGTTGAAACGCCTGTGCTGCAGTTGGTCGCGGGCGGCGCGGCTGCGAGGCCGTTCAGCACCTACCACAACGCCCTTGAGCATGATTTCCACCTGAGAATCTCGCTGGAGCTTTATCTCAAGCGGCTGATTGTGGGCGGTATGGAAAAGGTGTACGAAATCGGCCGAGTTTTCAGAAACGAAGGCCTCTCGCCCAGGCACAACCCCGAGTTTACGCTTCTGGAGAGCTATGAGGCTTATGCCGATCTCGACGACGTGATGACGCTGGTAGAAGGCCT